>NZ_CP092473.1:2826666-3192500 GCF_014287515.2 Roseburia rectibacter | reverse complement strand
GGAGCAGTGGAGGGATAAGAAGAGAGAATGCCGGAATGAGTAGCGAGAGGAAGGTGGGAATCCTTCCGGCCGAATATCTAAGGTTTCCAGAGTAAAGCTGATCTGCTCTGGGTAAGTCGGGGCCTAAGGAGAGGTCGAAAGACGTATCCGATGGACAACAGGTTTAGATTCCTGTACCACATATAAACAGAACTGTGGGGACGCATGTGGAAAGCATAAGCCGGGAATGGAAATACCGGTACAAGCGGAAGAGGTGTCAGGCTGGCAAATCCGCCTGATAAGCCAAAGACGTGATGTGTAGCGAAATAAAAGTAGCGAAGTGTGTGAGCCATGTGCCGAGAAAAGCCGCTATTGTTTTATATGTGCCCGTACCGTAAACCGACACAGGTGGATGAGGAGAGAATCCTAAGGCCGACGGAAGAAGCATTGTTAAGGAACTCGGCAAAATGACCCCGTAACTTCGGGAGAAGGGGTGCCCACTTCAGGGTGGGCCGCAGAGAATAGGCTCAAGCAACTGTTTAGCAAAAACACAGGTCTATGCGAAACCGTAAGGTGAAGTATATGGGCTGACGCCTGCCCGGTGCTGGAAGGTTAAGAGGAGAGGTTAGTCGCAAGATGAAGCTTTGAATTTAAGCCCCAGTAAACGGCGGCCGTAACTATAACGGTCCTAAGGTAGCGAAATTCCTTGTCGGGTAAGTTCCGACCCGCACGAAAGGCGTAATGATTTGAGCACTGTCTCGACAATGCATCCGGTGAAATTGAAGTACCAGTGAAGATGCTGGTTACCCGCGCCAGGACGGAAAGACCCCATGGAGCTTTACTCCAGTTTGGTACTGGGATTCGGTACTGCACGTACAGGATAGGTGGGAGACTGAGAACTTGGGACGCCAGTTTCAAGGGAGTCGCTGTTGGGATACCACCCCTGCAGTATTGGGTTTCTAACCAGCCGCTGTGATCCAGCGGTGGGACAATGCCAGGCGGGGAGTTTGACTGGGGCGGTCGCCTCCGAAAGGGTATCGGAGGCGCTCAAAGGTTCCCTCAGAATGGTCGGAAACCATTTGAAGAGTGCAAAGGCAGAAGGGAGCTTGACTGCGACACCGACGGGTGGAGCAGGTACGAAAGTAGGACTTAGTGATCCGGTGGCATAAAGTGGGATTGCCATCGCTCAACGGATAAAAGCTACCCTGGGGATAACAGGCTTATCACTCCCAAGAGTTCACATCGACGGAGTGGTTTGGCACCTCGATGTCGGCTCATCGCATCCTGGGGCTGTAGCAGGTCCCAAGGGTTGGGCTGTTCGCCCATTAAAGCGGTACGCGAGCTGGGTTCAGAACGTCGTGAGACAGTTCGGTCCCTATCCGGCGCGGGCGGAGGATATTTGAGAGGAGCTGTCCTTAGTACGAGAGGACCGGGATGGACGGACCACTGGTGTATCTGCTGTCGACCAACGGCATGGCAGAGTAGCCAAGTCCGGAAGGGATAAACGCTGAAGGCATCTAAGCGTGAAGCCCCCCTCAAGATGAGATATCCCTCACAAAAGTGAGTAAGATCCCTTGAAGAGTACAAGGTAGATAGGGTAGAGGTGGAAGCACGGTAACGTGTGGAGCTGACTGTTACTAATCGATCGAGGGCTTGACCAAATAATAGCGAACGATGTTCGCATTGGAAGTTGCTTCGCAACTTCACAGATTATGTTATTGATGGTGTTCTGTATGAAGTTTTGAAGGTACTAAAGATAAGACAAAAGTCCTATTGATTTTTGTGAAGCTAATAAGTAAAATAATAAATGACGTATCTGATACGTCATTTTATATATAGGGGATTGGTCAAATGGTATGATAGGGGTCTCCAAAACCTTTGGTGGGAGTTCGATTCTCTCATCCCCTGCTTGTAGAAGCCTTGGTTTTCAAGGCTTCTTTTTTTCGTGTTGATTCTTGTTATATGTTTTCTTTTTTCACACACCATCCAGTTAATATTCTTCACATTTATATATTCCCATACTCAGCAGTTTCAATGTGAGAACGTTCCTTAAATCTTTTAAATTAAGATAATATATAATTGAAATTCTTCTTAACTAAGAATATAATATAGCTATATATTCTTAAAAAATAAGAAATCAGATTATAAAAATATCAGTAATAAAGAAAGACTTATGATAACATATATTTGCCATAATAGAAATGAAAAGACAAAAGAAAAATTTCCATGTTTTGGAACAGTGTGTGAGACGAGTACGTGTCAGTGTTGTGGAGGCAGAACGGATGTACAATCTGTCATTTACTGGTGTGAAAAATGTAATGTTCCAATTTATGAGAACAGATGCAGCAGATGTGGCATGGAGGCAAAAAAGCTGACAACGGATGTAAGACCAGTGTTTCCGGAAGAAAGGCTTTTGATTGAGATTATACTCAAAAAGCCTTTTGAATTTTTAGAAAAGTCTGTTTGGAATGGAACTGGAAATCATTATTATGTCGATGGAAAAAAGATTGCATTTTCTGTAAAAGAATTAAAAAAAACAGATGCAGACGAAGTTCGCAGACAATATGAAAAATATAGCAAACAGAATACATATTACTATTTTGATCAGATGAAAGAACGATTTACTGAGGCTAATAAAGAGCGGTATGAGCATATTACGCAGGAAGCAGGAAACTATATACGAAAAGCAGCGGGTGAGTTTAGTGCGATGGATATGTTTGTTTCTTTTAGTGGGGGGAAGGATTCTACTGTAACTTCTAATCTGGTATTACGGGCGTTAAGTACACCTCAGATCATGCATATTTTTGGGGATACAACATTAGAGTTCCCATTTACTTATACTTATATGGAAAGATTTAAGAAAAATCATCCAAAGACGCCAGTGATTTCTGCACGCAATAAAGAAAAGAATTTTGAGGAACTGTGCAAACTGGTTGGTCCGCCGAGTCGTGTGATGCGCTGGTGCTGCACTGTTTTTAAAACAGGAACGATACAAAAAAAGATACGTTCATTATACAGAGATAAAAACCAGATATTGACTTTTTACGGAATCCGGCGCAGTGAGTCGGTAAGCAGAAGTAAGTATGAGCGTGAATCTGACAGTCCGAAGATCACAAAACAGAGAATTGTATCTCCGATTATCGACTGGATGGATTTTGATATCTGGTTATATCTTCTTACAACAGGAATTGATTTTAATGATGCATATCGCCTGGGGTATGCAAGAGTTGGATGCTGGTGTTGCCCTAATAATAGTGGCTGGTCAGAGTTCCTGTCTAAGGTGCATATGCATGAGCAGTCAGAGCATTTTAGAAATATGTTGATTGATTTTGCAAAAAGTATCGGAAAAGAGGATGCCGAGGTTTATGTAGATGATGGATTCTGGAAAGCACGACAGGGGGGAAATGGTGTCGCATATGCGCAGAAATCAGTCGTGTCATTTACACCGTGTGCCACAGAAGAAAATACTTTTAACTATGAATTACAACGCCCAATTTCAGAACAGTTGTATGAACTTTTTCGTCCATTCGGATATTTGAATTTCGATATGGGAAATACAAGACTTGGAGAAGTCTTTGTACTTAATAAAAAAGAGCAGATAATTTTGAAACTGCAGGGAAGAATTGGAACGGCTAATCTCAAGGTTACCATTTTAAATACACAGCTTGCAGGGGCAAAAGATTTAAAAACAGCAGAAGAACGCATCAAATGTCAGCTTACGAAGTATCAGATGTGTATGGGATGTCTGGCATGCGAAAGTGTATGCAGGTTTAATGCACTTTCTATCAGAGAAAATAAAGATGGCGAGATTGGATACTATATTTCTGATGAAAAGTGTAAAAGATGTGGCGAATGTGTGAATCATTTTACGGCAGGATGTTATATGAGAAAAGTTCTGGCAATCAAAAGACAAAATACGGGGGATAAAGGATAGTGGGAAAAAATAAATATCGTTTTAAAGGACATGAAAGTTTTATCCTTCGTGAAGGATGGCTGAATAAAGGTTTATATGAGGTGTACTATGATCCGAAGGTTTTTTCGGAAAATTATGGAGCGGATGCACTTGGGGTAGGTCCTAATATGGCAAAGTCGATCCGCTACTGGCTTAAGTCGGCAGATCTGATTACAGATTCTCCTAAGACTGGGGCTGCACTTACTGATATTGGAAATTTGATCTTTACACATGATCCATGCGTGGAAGATTATTTTACATTATGGTTAATACATAGCAAAATTGCAAAAAACCGTGAACTGGCGACGGCATGGAATTTGTTTTTTAATGAAGTTTCTTATGAGGAATTCAAAAAACAGCAGATTTATGATGAGATGGAGGCGCTGGTTAGTGATTTAGATGGTGATATCCATATTGCACAAAGTTCTGTTTATGCGGACTGTGACGCAATTTTACGGATGTATCTGCCTGCAAAAGAGACAAATCCGGAAGAAAAGAATACAAGTCCATTTGGAAAGTTGGGATTATTGAAACACACCGAGGGGATTTATTACAGAAAACAACCGGATTTAAACAAATTACCAGAGGATATTATTTGGTTTTTGCTGGTGGATAAAGATAAAAAACGTACCTCCGTTTATCTGGATGATTTATGGAAAGAAATAGATGGTCCGGGAAAGATACTGCAGTTAAAACGTACCGCATTGATAGAGATGTTAGAACGTTTGGAGGAAAAGGATAAGATTGTGATGAACCGTACAGCAGGTCTGAATATGATTTATTGGCAAAAAGGGCTGACTGGGGAAAAAATCGTAGAAAATTATTACGAAAGATAAAGACATATAGGAGTTGCCGGAATGGAACAATGGAGAAATTTAATACATATCAACCGTAATTTTCAAAAAGCAGTGAATTTGCAGCTTGATATAGGAAATCATGGAAGAATTGAAAATTATATACCGACGCGGTCATCAATGCTGATATTAAACAGATATTTAAGAGCTGTGATGGGAGAGGCAAAGGAGCATGCTACTGTTTTGATCGGTCCATATGGAAAGGGAAAATCACATTTATTACTGGTACTGCTTTCCATTCTTTCCGGCGATCTGCCACAGACTGTTTTTGATAAAATACAGGTAACAGATAAAGAGACGGCAGATCTGGTTACAAAGATTAAACAGGAAAATAAAAAATATTTACCGGTACTTATTTCTTCTATCCCGGGCTTTTCTATGAATCAGATCTTATTATTTGCACTGCGCGAGGCATTGGAAAAAAATAATTTATCAGATATTGCACCGGAAACTGCATTTACGGAGGCTTTAAAAATCCTTGAGAAATGGGAAGTGGAATATCCGGATGTTTATGAAAAGTTTTGCGAGCATCTGAGAGAAAATCAGACAGATGAAAAGAATTTAAAAAAGGAATTGAAGAGAAAAAATAAGCAGTCATTGGAATTATTTAAAAATGTATATCCAATGCTGACGGCAGGAAGTACTTTTTTACCGTTGATGCAGTCGGAAGCTGTTAGGTCGTATCAGCAGATCACAAGAATTTTGACTGAAGAATGTGGTTATGCAGGTATCTTTATTATTTTTGATGAATTCAGTAAATACATCGAGGGACATGATAAAACCGGTTTTGCAGAGGATATGAAAACGCTGCAGGATATGTGTGAATTGGCAGAAGGTTCTGATCAGAAACTATTTTTTACGATGGTGGCTCATAAAAGTATTCATGAGTATACCAGAAGTATAGACATTTCTATGAAAAATGCATTTCGTGGAGTGGAGGGAAGAATTTCAGAGATATCTTTTGTGATATCTGCACAAAATAATTATGAACTGATCGCTAATTCAATTCAGAAAGAGGAGCCGGTATTTTCAAAACAATATGAAAAAGAGATTATGGAAAATGAGCAGGGAAAATTTTTGGAATTGTCCTATCAGCTTCCATGTTTTCAAAAACTTTTTTCAAAGCAGGATTTTGATCAGATCGTAGCGAAAGGTTGTTTCCCATTGACACCTCTTGCTGCATATGCTCTGCTTCATATTAGTGAGCGTGTTGCGCAGAACGAAAGAACGATATTTACATTTTTAGCAGATGATGGTCAGGGAAGTTTATCCTGGTTGTTGGAACGAAATAAAGAAGTGTGGGTAGGTATTGACAAAATCTACGATTATTTCAAACCAATGTTTCGGGAGACGGAAGATGCACCAATGATTCATTCTGAGTGGCTGAAAGCAGAGTATGCGTTGGGGAAAGCGGAATCAGAAGAAGAAAAAGCAGTCATAAAAGCAATTGCAGTGATACGTATGCTTCACAGAGAAGATGAACTTCCAGCACAGGATAGTGCGATCTGGTTATCATTAGGGATGCAACAGAAAAAATATTATCCTGCGATGGAAAGACTGAAAAAAGATGGTGTATTAATGTTCCGCAGCAGCGTTGGTGTTTATGCATTTCGCAGCAATGCTGGTGTCGACATGGAAAAAGAAATCGCTAAAAAGGTGAACGAATTGAATGGACACTGTAATTTTTGCAAGATTTTATCAGAAGTTGCAGATGTAGAGTACGAGGTACCAAAACAGTATAATCAGGAATACGCAATGACCCGGTATTTTCAGTATGAATATATGTTTCAGGAAGATTTTATTTCGCTGGAAAGTACAAAGTATCTGTATGATGAAAAGTTTTCTGATGGAAAAATCATAGTAATAATAGATAAGAACAAAATTCAGACAGATAAGATACAAAAACAGTTGGATAAACTTGCGGATAAAAGAGTTCTGGTGTTAGTGTCGGATCGGAATTTTGATAAAGAGGAATTACTGCTTAGGTATCAGGCGGTTATGATGTTAAAGGGGGATAAACGATTCATTGAAGAAAATGAGATACTGATTCAGGAACTTGAATTGTGTGCAGAGGATATCAGGTTTGAAATTAATATCTATCTGGAAGATTATTATCTGCCGGAAGGTAGAAAGGTTACAACATTCCAGGCAGGGAAGGAAAAACGTAAATGTAAGACGGCAGCAGAGTTTAATCAGATATTGAGTACTGTCTGCAAAGAATATTATGGATATGCACCGCGTGTAAATCATGAGTTGTTAAACATTGAACATATTGGTAAACAATATTTAAGAGCGCGAAATCAGGTAATTGATAAATTGTTAAGACATGGGGATCTGTCTGCATATCAGAAAGGCACTATGCCGGAAGCAATGGTATATCGTGCTGCATTTGTACATACCAGGGCAGATGAAGGATGTCGGAAAGTCGACTCAGAGATAGAGAATTTTTTTTCGGAATGTGCTGGAGAAAAAAGATCTTTTCAGATGCTGTATCAGCGGTTACAGGGGGAGAAATTTGGTGCAAGACGTGGCATAATCCCATTGTTTTTAGCAAAAAAATTGTCTGAGATTGAAGGGACAGCAGTCATTTACATCGGGGAAAAAGAATTGGAAATTACCTCAGAAAATTTGAATCATGTAAATGATTTCCCGGAGAATTATGCACTTTATCTGGAGACAGAGACAGTAGAGAAGGAAAAATATTTAAAAGAAATAGAAGCGATTTTTGCATGTAATGAGGAAAACTTTGATGGACAGAGTAGATTTATACAAATTGTGGGGAGTATGCAAAAATGGTATCGGTCACTTCCACAATATACGATGATCACCTTAAATTTACCAGATAAACAGTGCACTGCTATAAAAAAATTACGTAATTTACTTAGGCGAGCAGAGATAAATCCAAGGGAACTTCTATTTGAAAAAATTCCGGCATGTTATGGGAATACAGATTTCGAGAAAACAGTACAAAATCTGGCAGAAAGTAAGAGAATTTTGGACAACGTTTTTTCCGAATTAAAAAAACAGATTGCAAAAGATATCAAAAAGGTATTTGGAAAAGAGCAGAGCGTCAGTTTAAAAGCCTGTCTGCATGAATGGTATTTAGCGCAAAATAATATACCAAAGGCTCATGTACTGACAACAGCAGAGAGTAAGTTTTTTAATTATCTGGAGAAATTAGAAACCAATGATGAGGGAGAAATTGTTTCCGCACTCACTTATATTTTAACAGGAGTGTATTTAGAGGACTGGAATGACAGTAATACTTTAGAATTTCAGGACAATTTGTATACAGTAAAATCTAAAATTGAAAAAATCAGGAAATGTGACAAAGATGCAGAAGGCAGCAGTCGTATTTTATTGACAGATCAGAATGGCAATGCCATCGAGAAGTATTATAATGCGGATATTTCAGATACAACAAGTCTTTACTTAAAGAATATGTTAGAAGAGGCTTTAGAAGACTTTGGAAATACGCTTGAAACGAATCAGAAGGTTGCAGTGCTTGTGCAGACTTTAGAAGGATTATTACAGTAAGAGAAGGGGAGATTGGTGATGGAAGAAATTTATCTTGATAATGCAGCGACAACGTTTCCAAAACCAGAATGTGTATATCAGGCAATGGATGAAATAGCACGAACTGGTGCTGTCAATGCGGGCAGGGGTTCTTATGTGCTTGCACGAAACGCATCTGGTCTGATCGAAGACACGAGAAAACAGATTAAAGAGCTTGCAGGAGCAGATGATGTAGCAGAGGTTGTATTTACAGCCTCTGCTACGTTTGCATGTAACCTGATTTTAGGAGGACTTGAGTGGAAACAGACGGATGTAGTTTATGTTTCCCCGTTTGAACACAATGCCATGATGCGTGTACTGCATTATTATCAGAAACAATATGGATTTAAAATCATTGAGCTTGCGTTAGATCAAAACAAATTAGAAATGGATCTTCCACAGATTAAATTTCAGTTTACGAGAGAACATCCAACTGTTGTTATTTTGAGTCATGTCAGCAATGTAACTGGGTATATTCTGCCAATTGATGAGATAACAGAATATGCAAAGAAGTATGGAGCAGTTGTAGCAGTAGATGGTTCCCAGGCACTTGGACTTGTACCTGTAAAACTGAAGGACAATGGGATTGATTTTTATGTTTTTGCTGGACATAAAACATTATATGGACCATTTGGGGTCGGTGGATTTATCAGTAAAGGGAATATTACTCTAAAACCGTTTCTTGCGGGTGGAACAGGCAGTGATTCATTAAATCCTGATATGCCGGGGCAAATGCCGGGAATGTTAGAGCCGGGAAGCCAGAATATAGTTGCGATTGCGGGATTGCATGCAGCCTTGGCAGATGGGTGTGACAGAAAAACGGAATTAACAAGAGAAAGAGAGCTTGCAGAACATCTGAGCAGACATCTTGAAGAAATAGATGGAGTTTTCATATACTTTCCAAAGGATAAGGAAAAATGCACGGGAATTGTTTCTTTTTCTATAGATGGATACCGTGCAGATGAAGTAGGAATGTTACTTGACGAAGATTATCATATAGCAGTCCGAACCGGCTATCAATGCGCACCGTTGATCCATAAATATCTGAAAGATGAAAAATATGGTGGTGTAGTCCGTGTGGGAATCGGACGTTTTACAAAGAAGAGTGAGTTAGCTGCATTAATTAATGCGATAAAGGAAATTGCGGAAGGATGAAGAAATAATGGAAAATCAACGTTTGGATTTTGGAGAAATCGTCAGAAAAATTGCAGAAGATAAAATGCTGCTGCCGGATTTTCAGAGGGGGTTTGTCTGGACAGATGAAGAAACGCAAAGAAAGATAGTAGCATCTGTTTTAGCAAAAATGCCGATAGGAAGCATTTTGTTATTAAAATCAAAGCCGGATGAATATGCGGCAAAATCTATCGGACTGGGAGAAAAAAATACAGATTTAAATATAGCGGATGGTGAAGTGGAGTTTTTGCTGGATGGTCAGCAACGAATGACAGTACTTACAAATGTTTTCTCAAATGTAATTTATGATAAATGCAGTATGTTTTCGAAATTAATTTCCCAATCATTGAAGCGCAGATTTTTTCTGCGGATTCCAAAATGGGAAAAATGTAAGGAAGAACAGGATTTATTTGGTGTTTATGATTTGAATTTCCGCATTTCTGATTCCGTGGAGCCAGATTTTCTGACCGCAGATATTTTACAGTTTATTGAAGTTGTTGGTTTCTTACATCATGATGGAGAACCGTATAATCCGCAGCAGGAGTTATCAACGCATTTAGATGACTATTGTCTGACATATAAAAAAGGATATTTAGTTCCGTTGTATTTGCTGATAGCACCAGAGAATACAAAAAGAGCACAGATTATGCTGAGATATAATACGATTACAGCTGAAATTGCAGAAAAAATAGGAAATGAGATTAAACAGCATTTTATGAAGCTGACAGAAAAGCAGCAGAAGGATGATTTTATCGAAGAAATTTTTAAAAATGATGAAAGTTGTGAAAAAATAAAAGAAGATTATACGATATTTTGCAGGAAGATTGATGAAAAACAGATGGTATGGAAGATGTGTCTGACAAATTATCTGGATTCCTGTGTGAAAAATGTAGCGCTGAATAAAATAGAAGTATCGGGAGAGCAGCGTGACAGAGCGATTGACATTTATGAAAACCTAAATCGTGGAGGTGTCAGCTTAAATACGTTTGACCTGGTCATGGCAAGAGTTGCAAAGGTAAGTAAAGAAAATTTTTATAAACGTATGTGCTTCTATATTCAGGAAGAAAAAAATTATGATAAACAGGTTTTACCAGATCAGGCAGTATCCATAATTGGAGATAAAATACAAAGCAAAAAGTATAATGCATCATGCAGTACAGGCTGCTATAACGAGGAGAAAAATGATATAGCAGGAAAGTATATAGATGTTTTTTTAGATGTACTATGTCTATATTGTAATAATCAGTTATTCGATCCTGAGGAATATAAACTGGATTATATCAAAAAGAAACGTATTTTGATGTTAGAGCCGGAAGAAATTGACAGTAATGCAAAAAAGGTCTGTGATGCCATAGACAGGGCAATGTTTTTCTTTCAGGGCAGATGTGGAATCCGGAATATACAGGAAATAAATTATTCGTTGATGATCGTTTTAGTTGCAGTTGTCTTTCTAAAGGATGAGTGGTTTAAGGATAAGACTGTTCACAATATTTTAGAAGCATGGTATTGGGCATCTATTTTTTCCGGTGAATATGATAAAGACCAGAATACAAAAATGATCGCACATCTTCAGACCATGATTAAGACAATGCAGGCATCTGACCGGAAGAAAAACATTGAATGGATCGTAAAGATCAAGGATTATGTAATGAATGCACAGAATTTTTCAGATGAGAAATTTTTGCTTATGGAAAAAGCGGATGAAGAACGTATTCCGAAAAAGGTGATGCGTATGTTTATGTGTCAGTATCTGTTATCGAAGACATATAAGGATATGTTTGAGGAAGATAAGGTTTTGAGTGCATATTCAGATGAGCCTGGAGGTTTTGAAGCACATCATATTATACCGCTTGGAAGAGTAAAAAAGGTGGGGGAGTCAACGTCAGCACTTCGTAATGCTGATAAAAATATCTGCAATTCACCTTTGAATTTTGTATATATCACAAAAAAGGCAAACAAGGAAATATCAGATGAATCGTTAAAAGATTATGTGCAAAAGATCAATGCGGAAGCGAAATCAAAATTACATATTACAGCATATACAAGGGCGGATATTCCGGAAAACCAGGTGAAAGATATTTTAAAAGAAAGATATGATTTTTTAAAGGGTGATATTAAAGACCGGATAGGAACATTATTAAATTAGATAAAATTTTGCAATTAGAACAGAAAATGCACAGGATAACGGGTATAGGGTGAAAAATACATTTTTACACGGGAATGGAGGTATTTATGAAAGAGATCAGTGAAAAGGTAATGCGGAATATGATTTTAGAGGTTCTTCATGTAGAACGGAAAAATCTGCGCAGCAAAGCAAAAACAGATCAGCGGATGGCGGAGGAACTTGCAAAGATCATAGTTGATTATGCCAGAATGTCCATGTAAGTAAGTGTGTATCAGGTGGAGAATAGTGTGAAAAATACATTTTTCACACGCAAGATTTGTGTTTCGCACAAACTTGTGATGCGCTTAAAAACAGCGCAAGAATGGAGAATAGTATGAAATTCCAAAGTATTACAATGAATAATTTTATGAGGTATAAAGGCAGAAATGTAATTGAGTTCAGCTGTGATGAAAAAAAGAATGTGACGGTCGTATTGGGGGATAATACGGTTGGAAAAACAACCATTGCACAGGCATTCCGATGGGGACTTTATGGAGCTGTTCTGGCAGAAAGGGGAAAGCAGCAGGAGGATTATCAACTGTTAAATAATGATATTCTAGCAATGATGGATGCAAACAGCAAGGCGGATGTTACTGTGGAATTGATCGCAGTTGATGATGAAAAAAGATATCAGATCAAACGTGAGATCATTTATACACGTGCATATCCACAACTGATCGCAAAAGAATTTTATAAGAAGGTATCGCTGCAAATTTCAGAGAAAGATAATCCGGATGCAGTCATTTCGGTAGAGCAGGAAAAAATAGAAGAAGTGATCCGCGAATTATTCCCTAAAAATCTGTCACATTATTTTTTGTTTGATGGAGAGCGATGGAATGATGTAACAGTCAACGGAGTGCGTGAAAATATCAGAGAGTCTGTACATACACTGACTGGATTATCTGCATATCAGGCAGCTATCTGGCATTTAAAAGACATGGGCAGTCATTCAGTTATTAAAAAGTTTAAAGGTAAAATATCAGGTTCCGGAAACATGTATGACAATCTGGAAAGAGACAGAAATCGTATGGAACATGGGATTGAACAGTGCAAGGAGAAGATAAAAAACATTGAGATCAATATAGAAAATTATGAACAGAAAATTGAGGAAATAGAAAGATATCTGCTTGAAAATAAAAATACAGAGGTGCTTCAGGCGAAATACAATCAATTACTCGTAGTAAAAAGATCGCAGTCAGATCGAATCAAAGATGCATATAAAAATATGGTCAATTTATTCAGCGATAAGGCATTTATGCTGTTTGCACAGCCGATGATCGAGTCGTCCATAAAAATGGTAAAATCAGTGGCTGGAGTAAGGCGGGATATTCCACATATGAGACAGGCAAGTATCGATTATATTATCAAAACCGGGAGATGCATCTGTGGGACACCTATTTTACCGGAATCAAAAGAATTGGAATGTTTAATGGAACAGCGAAATTATCTTCCACCGGCAGATATCGGGTCTTTATTAGGAGAATTTGAACGTACAGGACAGCGTTGGAAAAGGCAGAGTAGTTCTGTATATGATGATATAAGAGAAAGTGCACAAATTGTGGATCAGAGTGTGCGGGCATATGAAGAAACCTGCAATCAGATTGCCGCGATGGAACAGCAGATGGAAAAGCGGACGGATTTTTCGGAAAAGAGAAAGATGCTCCGGTATTATCAGAGTGAAAGCAATAAATTAGGAGTGGAAAAAGGAACCCTGCAAGGACAGATAGAAAATTATGAACGTCAGATTGGAAACATAGAAGCAGAAATGAAGAGTCAGGAAGCAAGGACTGAAGAAAATAAAAAATGGCGTGAACGTATGGAATTGGCAGAAGCGTTGTATACAAGATTGAAAAATGATTTTGAAATAAAAAAGAATAAGACATTTATGGAATTAAATGGACAGATACAGAAAAATTTTGAGCGTATGTTTAATGCGAAAGATAAAAGAATACAGCTGACGGAAAACTATGAAATCCAGATGTTATATCAGACGAATGTAGGCTTTCGTGAAGAAAAGAATCTGTCAGAGGGAGAAAAGATAGCACGTAATTTTGCATTTATTGTTACGATCATGGAATACAGCAGAAATAAAAAGGCAGAGCAGCTTGGAGTAGAGGGAGCAGATACATTGCCGATTGTTTTAGATGGACCGTTTTCTAAACTGGGAGATAAAAATATCAGTCTGATCGCGAAAGTTTTGCCGGAGGTATCAGAACAGGTAATTATTTTTATGTTGGATAAAGATTGGAAATATACAGGACTTGATGAATATGTCGGTGCGTCCTATCATATTGAAAAAGCGGCAGACGAAGCCTATGCATCCATTCGTAGAGTGGAACTAGATCAGCAGTAGCAGTGAGAGAAAAAGAACATGATAAAAAAGAATCATTTTATGTCTTGTTGGGAAACAGAAGCAGCAGAAGAGAGGAAAAAAGATGGGGAACTATGAATTTTTCAAAAAAGAGTTTGAGTTTCATGGTAAGCATGCCAGAATGGCAGGTGAATTGTGGGTAAAAGGGGATTGTGAACATACTTATTTTCGTAGATTGATTGATCTATATATGGTTGCTGCAGTAGTAGGATTTCGTGTAGACCGTAAGGCAAAGGAAGATTTTTCACCGGTTGGGACAAAGAGTATCTTAGCAGAGCAGATAATCAATGCAAAAGAAGAATTGGATTTTATCATGCAGATGATGATCATGTTAGAAGCGAAGGAATATATACCTGCAGAGGAAGCGGTAAAAAAGGCATTCCGGGGAGCTGAGACGGAAGAGGAGTTTTTGGCATATCAGTCTATGTTCCATGATTATGTCAGAGGTGGAGTAGAAGAATTATATGAGAGACTGATCATCCAGAAAGCAGAACCTGACAGTGAATTTTATGATAATAAAACATCTAATCTGATGACTGTTTTAGAAAGATTTGGATATTGTTTACAGGAAAACTGAAAGAAGTAACTATGTTAGAACCAGCAGTCAATAATTTAAAAAAAATTGTAAAAAGTATTTACAAGCGTCGAAAAAAGGGATATAATACAAGAGAATTATATCATACCAAGTGATAATTAGGTTATTACAATAAGGTAAGAAACCTAAAAGCTCTAATCCCATTCTTCGGAATGGGATTATCTTTTATACAGGATTTTTATTCATGAGAAGGATGTATGAGAAATCAGAAAGAATAAAAACAGTTGTCCCGTTCTCAGGTATGAGGGAATGGTTCAGATGAGAGGAGAAGAAAGATGGATGAGAAAATGGATTACCGTATTGGGTTAGATATTGGTATCGCATCGGTAGGCTGGGCAGTATTGCAGAACAACAGTGATGATGAGCCGATACGTATCGTGGATCTTGGGGTAAGGATCTTTGATACAGCGGAGATTCCTAAGACAGGGGAGTCTTTGGCTGGACCGAGAAGAGCAGCGAGGACGACAAGAAGACGTCTTAGAAGAAGAAAACATCGTTTGGACAGGATCAAGTGGCTGTTTGAAGATCAGGGACTGATAAAGACCGATTCATTTATGAAGCGTTATGGTATGGCAGGTCTGCCGGATGTTTATAAACTGCGTTATGAGGCATTAGATCGTAAACTGACAAATGAAGAATTGGCACAGGTACTGCTTCACATTGCAAAACACCGTGGATTTCGTTCTACCAGAAAAGCGGAGACGGCCGCAAAGGAAAATGGTGCCGTATTAAAGGCAACTGATGAAAATCAGAAGCGGATGCAGGAGAAGGGTTATCGTACCGTTGGAGAGATGATCTATTTGGATGAGGCATTTCGTACAAGCTGTCCATGGACAGAAGAAGGATATATCCTTACAGCTCGTAATAAGGCGGAAAATTATCAGCATACGATGCTAAGAGCAATGCTTGTGGATGAAGTCAGAGAAATTTTTGCCAGTCAGAGGCGTCTTGGAAATGAAAAAACAACAGAAGAATTAGAAGAAAAATATTTAGAGATTATGACAAGCCAGAGATCTTTTGATATGGGACCGGGTGTGCAGCCGGATGGCACACCAAGTCCGTATGCAATGGAAGGATTTTCTGACAGGGTTGGAAAATGTACATTTGAGCAGGATGAACTGAGAGGTGCAAAGGGAACCTATACCGCAGAATATTTTGTAGCACTGCAGAAAATCAACCATACAAGACTGGTCAATGAAGATGGAGAAATCAGAAATTTTACAGAAGAGGAACGCCGTGCGCTGGTGGCATTATTATTTACGCAGAAAGAAGTTAAATATGCAGCAGTCCGTAAGAAGTTAGGATTACCGGAGAGTATTCTGTTCTATAATTTAAATTATAAAAAGGCTGCTACGAAGGAAGAACAGACAAAGGAAAATCAGAATACAGAAAAAGTAAAGTTTGTCAGTATGCCATACTATCATGAGTATAAGAAATGTTTAGAAGATCGGATAAAATATCTTTCGGAAAATGAAATCAGAGATCTGTTTGATGAGATTGGCACGATTTTGACCTGTTATAAGAACGATGACAGCCGTATGAAGCGTTTGGCAGAGTTAGGACTTGTGCCAGAAGAAATGGATGGATTGTTAGCATATACGCCAACAAAATTTCAGCATCTTTCGATTAAAGCAATGCGAAATATTATTCCGTTTTTAGAAAAAGGAATGACTTATGATAAAGCATGTGTGGAAGCCGGATATGATTTTAAAGCAGATTCTAAGGGAGTTAAGCAGAAACTTTTAACGGGCGAAAATGTCAATCGGACGATCAATGAGATCACAAACCCAGTGGTAAAACGTTCGGTATCACAGACCGTGAAAGTAATTAATGCGATTATCCGTACCTATGGGAGTCCGCAGGCGATTCATATCGAGCTTGCAAGAGAAATGTCAAAGACATTTGAAGAACGCCGGAAGATAAAAGGTGATATGGAAAAACGACAGAAAAATAATGAAGATGTAAAAAAGCAGATTCAGGAACTGGGAAAATTATCACCGACCGGACAGGATATTTTAAAGTATCGTTTGTGGCAGGAGCAGCAGGGAATATGTTTGTATTCTGGAAAAAGCATTCCTTTGGAAGAATTATTTAAGCCGGGGTATGATATTGACCATATTTTACCATATAGTATTACTTTTGATGACAGTTTCCGGAATAAAGTGCTTGTTACTTCACAGGAGAACCGCCAGAAAGGGAACCGGACACCATATGAATATATGGGAAAGGATGAAAAGCGTTGGAATGAGTTTGAAATTCGTGTAAAGACGATGATTAAGGATTATAAGAAACAGCAGAAACTTCTGAAAAGACATTTTTCAGAGGAAGAACGCAGTGAGTTCAAAGAGCGTAACTTAACGGATACGAAGTATATCACGACTGTTATTTATAACATGATCCGTCAGAATCTTGAGCTAGCACCATTAAATTGCCCGGAAAAGAAAAAGCAGGTTCGGGCAGTAAGTGGAACGATTACAGCATACTTGAGGAAACGTTGGGGGCTGCCACAGAAAAATCGAGAGACCGATACGCATCATGCAATGGATGCTGTTGTAATTGCCTGCTGTACAGATGGTATGATCCAGAAAATATCACGCTATACAAAGGTAAGAGAGAGATGTTATTCGAAAGGCACGGAATTTGTGGATGCAGAGACGGGAGAAATCTTTCGACCTGAAGATTATAGCAGAGCAGAGTGGGATGAGATTTTTGGTGTACATATTCCAAAACCGTGGGAGACATTCCGGACAGAATTAGATGTCAGAATGGGAGATGATCCGAAAGGATTTTTAGATACACATTCTGATGTTGCGTTAGAACTGGATTATCCGGAAGAAATTTATGAGAATATTCGTCCGATTTTTGTTTCACGAATGCCAAATCACAAGGTGACAGGTGCTGCGCATGCAGATACGATCCGTAGTCCGAGACATTTCAAGGATGAAGGAATCGTATTAACCAAGACAGCCTTGACGGATCTGAAGCTGAATAAAGATGGAGAAATAGATGGTTATTATAATCCACAGAGTGATCTTTTATTATACGAAGCATTGAAAAGGCAGCTATTGCTGTATGGCAATGATGCAAAAAAAGCATTTGCACAGGATTTCCATAAGCCAAAGGCTGATGGCTCACAAGGTCCCGTCGTACGGAAGGTCAAGATTCAGAAAAAACAGACTATGGGTGTGTTTGTGGATTCCGGAAATGGAATTGCCGAAAATGGCGGTATGGTCCGAATCGATGTATATTGCGTGAATGGAAAGTATTACTTTGTACCAGTGTATACGGCGGATGTGGTGAAGAAAGTGCTGCCGAATAAGGCTGCGACAGCGAAAAAGCCATACAGTGAGTGGCGTGTGATGGATGATAAAGACTTTTTATTCAGCTTGTATTCGCGAGATCTGATTCATATAAAGAGTAAAAAAGGTATTAAAACGAAATCTGTGGACGGTAATGAGTTAAAATTACATGAAATATATGCTTATTATATCAAATCAAATATTTCAACAGCAAGTATAGAAGGAATAGCTCATGATAATCGTTTTCAATTTAGTAGTCTTGGTATACAAAGTCTGGAAGTGTTGGAAAAGTGTCAGGTTGATGTATTAGGACATGTGTCTATAGTAAAAAGTGAAAAACGAATGGGATTTTCTTAATAAAATTGGAAATTGCATATGTTTTGTCACAAAAATAATAGAAAATTAACGGGGAATTTCTGGGGTTAAGTATGGGGGACAAATGGGATTTCGAAATATTAAGATAGACAGCTATGTAAAGCTGTCTATCAAGGATCAGCAGTTAAATATTGAAACAGATGTATCCAGACAGATTCCGTTAGAGGATATCAATTGTATTATTATTGAAAATCAGACGGTAGCAGTATCTGCATATTTGCTTCAAAAGATGGCAGATATGGGGATAGCAGTTTATGTCTGTGATGAAAAACATCTACCGAATGCAGTACTGCTTCCACTGGCAAAACATAGTCGTCACTTTAAAATTTTAAAATACCAGATGGAAGCAGGGAAACCTCTGCAGAAAAGACTCTGGCAGCAGATTATAGTGCAGAAGATCAGAAATCAGGCATTGTGCCTTTCTTATCTTAAACTGGATGGCGTAGAAGAATTGATGAAGATGTGCAAAGAAGTCCAGTCTGGTGACAGAACACATGTGGAGGCGAAAGCAGCAGCTTTTTATTTTAAGTGTCTGTATGGTTTAGGGTTCTCCAGAGGAAATGATCATATTATCAATTCAGCGTTGAATTATGGCTATGCGATTGTAAGAGGAATCATTGCCCGTTCAATTGTCTGCTATGGATTAGAACCTTCGATTGGTGTATTTCATCACAGCGAATTGAATAATTTTAACTTAGCTGATGATATGATTGAGCCATTCAGACCATTGGTTGACCTATATGTGTCCCAGAATTATGATATAGCAGAAATTGACAGTAATCTTACACCAGAGCGAAAGAGAGGCATTTTTGGTATTTTAAATTATGACATGAATGTGAAAGGAGAAAAACGCATTATCAGTAATTGTATTGATATGCTGGTGGCAAGTTACAGCAGTGCTTTGCAGGAAAAAAGAACCGATTTGGAGTTGCCCGAATTGATGCAATTACAGGTACATAGTTATGAATAAATTTATGAGAATGTTAGTTTTTTTTGATCTCCCTGTAGTAACTGCAAAAGAGAAAAAAGATGCCGCAAAATTTCGTAAATTTTTATTGAAAGACGGCTATCATATGGTACAGTGGTCTGTATATTCGAGAATTTGCAATGGTATGGATGCAGTCGCAATGCATAAGCAACGTTTAAAATTGAATCTACCCATAAAAGGATCGGTGCGTGTATTGGTCTTAACAGAAAAACAGTATGAGTCTATGGAAATTATGCTGGGAACAAAGACATTCGATGATACCCCGGAATCGATAGAATTATTAGATGTTTTTTGAAAAAAGAAGATTTTTGATAGAATTCAACTCTGAAATTAAATATTTTTTTGAACTGAAATCCCCACGAATCCCTGTGTTTCGTGGGGATTTGTGTTCCCTATTATATCATACCAAGTGATAACAGGGAATTACAACTACATTGATAATGCTTTTGCAATATATTCATTATATCATACCAAGTGATAACAGGGAATTACAACTCTGGTTGCTGAAAAGTGTAAGTATCATTTATTATATCATACCAAGTGATAACAGGGAATTACAACATCTACTCCTCTAGCTATCAACTATTTTCCATTATATCATACCAAGTGATAACAGGGAATTACAACTCAGCAGCTTTTTGTGTTTTGCTAAGACTCATTATATCATACCAAGTGATAACAGGGAATTACAACCATATCCACAAGCTATTTTGTGTACGAATGATTATATCATACCAAGTGATAACAGGGAATTACAACATTACCATCCGGTATACAGAGTGTTCTTGAATTATATCATACCAAGTGATAACAGGGAATTACAACACTCTCCTTTTATTAAAATGTACACTATTATTATATCATACCAAGTGATAACAGGGAATTACAACTAACACCTGTTGTTTTGATTCCCTTTGGTTATTATATCATACCAAGTGATAACAGGGAATTACAACTACACCCTTGCTCGTAACTCATCCGACTGGATTATATCATACCAAGTGATAACAGGGAATTACAACCGCCGCATTCCAGGGAAATCATTATTTTCAATTATATCATACCAAGTGATAACAGGGAATTACAACACCAGTAGCGATGAAAGTATTATTAAAGTAATTATATCATACCAAGTGATAACAGGGAATTACAACTGCCGGTGAAGGGGAAGCAGTTACCTGGAAATTATATCATACCAAGTGATAACAGGGAATTACAACAACCGCATCTAGGTTGCTTACACAATGCCATTATATCATACCAAGTGATAACAGGGAATTACAACGAAAAATACAGAAAAGCAACAGAGGAGCTGATTATATCATACCAAGTGATAACAGGGAATTACAACAATAATTCACTGAATACCTAAAAACGGTATATTATATCATACCAAGTGATAACAGGGAATTACAACCTTAAACTTTTTTTTGCGCCTGTGAGTCTGATTATATCATACCAAGTGATAACAGGGAATTACAACATATTTATTTTGCGACTGCGACAGAAGTTAATTATATCATACCAAGTGATAACAGGGAATTACAACCAGGGAAATGTCAATTCATTCGAAATTGAATTATATCATACCAAGTGATAACAGGGAATTACAACCTACGCCAGACCGCCGCGCGGGCGGTTTCGATTATATCATACCAAGTGATAACAGGGAATTACAACTGCATTTCAACTGCTGACATGTTGTATATCATTATATCATACCAAGTGATAACAGGGAATTACAACTTGATATTATTATCATCCTTAAGATATTTTATTATATCATACCAAGTGATAACAGGGAATTACAACTGCTTTCATCAGTCTGTTTTTTCGCCTCTGATTATATCATACCAAGTGATAACAGGGAATTACAACAAGCGTTGTTGGTGCCGGTATTGGTCTTGTATTATATCATACCAAGTGATAACAGGGAATTACAACCAAGATTACAACCTTTTTCAATAACTTTTTATTATATCATACCAAGTGATAACAGGGAATTACAACACGGGAGTTTGACAGTTGAATATTAGAAAATATACTCGCAGGTCGCATAAAACCTGCTTTTTTTGCGTCAATTTTCTTGTTTTACTATATTGCATTTTATTGTAATGTGTTGTATAATAAGCTATGGGAGGATTTTTATATGCGAGTTACGACATCTAAATCAAAAAATTCAGAATCATTTTATATTTCGAAAGGTTATGTTAACAACAAAGGCGTCAGTACTTCTGTTATCATTCGAAAACTCGGAACACTGAAAGAACTCTTGCCTGAACATGGTCCTACCCGTGATGATGTCATGAAATGGGCCCGTGAAGAAGCAAGACTGGAAACACTGAAATATAAAAAAGAGCAGCAAACCAAATCTGTTCAGATAGCTTTTCATTCTGACCATAAACTGGATTATGACCAACAGGTCTTTTACCGTGGAGGGTATCTTTTTCCACAAGCTTTTTATTATCAGCTTCAGTTGGATAAGACCTGCCGAAAACTTCGGGATAAGCATAAATTCAAATACGATATCAATGCCATTCTTTCTGACTTGATTTATGCAAGGATTTTAGAACCAGCCAGCAAACGTTCTTCTTTTAAAACGGCTTCTGAATTTCTGGAAAAACCTTCTTATCAACTGCACGACATATATCGTGCTCTTGATGTATTAGGAAATGAATGCGATTTTATCCAGTCAGAAGTATATAAAAACAGTCATCTTCTTGGAAAACGAAATGATAAGGTGCTTTATTATGATTGCACAAACTATTTCTTTGAAATCGAGCAGGAAGATGGGGATAAGAAATACGGAAAAGGAAAAGAACATCGTCCAAATCCCATCATACAAATGGGAATGTTCATGGATGGAGACGGGATTCCTCTTGCTTTTTCACTTTTTCCAGGAAATGCGAACGAACAGACTTCATTAAAGCCATTGGAAACAAAAGTTCTTCAGGACTTTGGCTGCACTAAATTTATTTACTGCAGCGATGCAGGACTTGGTTCAGAAGCCATCAAAAAAATAAATCATGCCGGCGAAAGAGCATTTATCGTTACCCAGTCGATCAAAAAATTAAATAAGGATGATAAAAGATGGGCGTTGGATAAGACTGGATTCAAACGGGTTTCCGATGATTCTCCTGTTGATCTTTCAAAAATCCCGGAAGATGATATGGGATTATATTATAAAGATAAGCCATATACGCCCCACTCGCTGCACCAGCGTCTGATTATTACATACTCTCCTAAATATGCGAAATATCAAAAAACAATACGCAATGAGCAAGTGGAACGTGCAGAAAAGATGCTCCATTCCGGAAAAACAAAAAAAGAACGAAGGAATCCAAATGATCCAGCAAGATTTATAGGTAAGACTGCCGTTACAGAAGATGGTGAAATTGCTAAGATTGAAAAATATCTGGACGTCGATAAGATTGAAAATGAAGCACTTTATGATGGAATGTATGCGGTAACGACAGACCTTCTGGATGATGATGTAAAAGATATCTTAAAAGTAAGCGAAGACCGATGGAAAATCGAAGAATGCTTCCGCATCATGAAAACTGATTTTGAAGCCAGACCGATATATCTCCAAGAGGATATGCGTATCAAAGCACACTTTCTCATCTGTTTTCTTGCGTTAGTAATCTATCGTTACCTGGAAAAGGGGTTAGGAAATACCTATACTTGTGAAACAATTTTAGACAAACTCAAGACCATGAATTTTGCCGATGTACAGGAACAGGGATTTATGCCCCTGTACACACGTGATAAATTAACCGATGCTTTGCATCAGGTATGTGGTTTTGAAACAGACTTTCAGCTTATTACCAAAAGTCAAATGAAAACAATTCAGAAAAAAAGTAAGGGAAGGAAATAAATTACCATACTTCAAAACGAGAACAAAACACCTCGCAACCAGCATAAACACTGGATTTGCGAGGCGTTTTAGTCTACTCAACTGTCAAAGACAGGATTATATCATACCAAGTGATAACAGGGAATTACAACTTGATATTATTATCATCCTTAAGATATTTTATTATATCATACCAAGTGATAACAGGGAATTACAACTGCTTTCATCAGTCTGTTTTTTCGCCTCTGATTATATCATACCAAGTGATAACAGGGAATTACAACATTGCAGAATAAATTGAAAGAGGTGTTGACATTATATCATACCAAGTGATAACAGGGAATTACAACAAGCGTTGTTGGTGCCGGTATTGGTCTTGTATTATATCATACCAAGTGATAACAGGGAATTACAACACAACTGAATCATTGAAAATGAAACAGTGGATTATATCATACCAAGTGATAACAGGGAATTACAACAACATACTTTCAAATATCGGTACGGGTATGATTATATCATACCAAGTGATAACAGGGAATTACAACGGTGTCGATGAAAACGGAATGACCACCGCAATTATATCATACCAAGTGATAACAGGGAATTACAACATTCCGTCTGATACGCCGTACTTGTCGCCAATTGTACCAAGTCGCTAGCGCGACGGCTAGCCCCAGTTACGTAAAAATTACCACTTTTATAAAAAATAGCAGTTTTTGTATTTATGTTGTATTGTTAAGTTACCACACTCAAACAACCACATAACAACCAAAACTGCTATGCGTATTTTATCATGTTTTTTTAGACTTAACAATTACATATCTTATTTTTTATCCAGATCACCACCTGTTTTTGTGATGTTACTTTATCTTTCACTTATTTCAGGAGGTTATTTCATGGATTATTTAAAACGCTACCCAAAAATGATTTCTCTTCGTGGTCTTACCGACCATACAATGAAATCTTACCAGACTTATATTTCTGCTTATCTCGATCATATCGGGAATACCCTTCACAAAACGCCTTCACAGGTCTCTTACAAAGATCAGCGGCGGTTTCTTGAGATCCTTCAAAAGGAACGGAATCTTTCTGATCGTACGATCAATGTTGCCATTTCCCAACTGCTTTTTTTCACTCTTTACGTTCTTCATAAGCCCTGGGATGACACACAGCTTCCTATGCGGAAATTTGATACCTATCTGCCATTTGTCCCTACAAAAGAAGAAACCAAAATCTTTATCTCTACCATGACCGATCTCAAACCGAAAGCTATGGTTGCTCTCATGTATTCTTCCGGTCTTCGCATTGGTGAAGTCTGCAATCTCCGTTATGAAGACATTCAACGGAAAAATATGCGCATCCACATCACTCATGGTAAAAACCGCTCTGACCGTTATGCCATTCTTTCCAAACAGGCGCTTGACATTCTTACCGAGTACTGGTTTGCCTGTGGAAGACCTGCCGGCTACCTTTTTCCAAAACAGAGAGATTCTTCAAAACCCATTGACACCTTTTAGCTCTCCAGACATATCGCAAAACATGAGGCAGAACTCGGATGGTCAAAACGCCTTACCTGTCATTCTTTCCGACATGCTTTTGGAGCACACCTCTATGAAAACGGTGCTGATCTTATGACCATAAAAACCCTGCTTGGTCATAAATCTCTGGAATCCACAACCATCTATGTTCATCTGGCTGTCAACGGCAAACATACCGCAACTGCCCGAACTGTCAGGCTGTCAAAAAAGAACTCTGGGTGGATAAACGCAGAGCCGAAGTCATTGACTCGCCGTATTTTCATGTGGTCTTTACACTTCCACACGAATTAAGTCCGCTTCTCTATAACAATCAGAAGCTTTTATACGGTCTTCTTCACAGATGTTCCGCCGAGACACTTTTGGAATTGTCTGCCGACAAAAAGTATCTCGGTGCGACACCCGGGATTATTCAGGTTCTCCACACCTGGAACCAGACACTTGATTATCATGTACATATGCACTGCATCGTATCCGGCGGCGGCATTACACCGGATGGGAAGATCCGTAAATCAAAAGGAAAGTTTTTTATCCCCGTGTTTGTGTTACGGGATAAATTTAAGGGAAAATTCCTATACCATCTGAATGTCCTGTACCAGTCAGATGTTCTGAAAGTACCCGTTTCTTTCTACAGGCAGGAAACATCCTTTTGCTGGAATACCTTTAAAGACTCCCTCTATCAGAAAGACTGGTGCCCTTATATCAAAGAAATGATGTGGCAAACGCATACCAGACAAGTTTTTTAAAACCACTTGCGCTTGCGCGGACAGAAGCAGATAAGTTTGTGATGCTTGTTGACTGTAAGAATCTTAATCTGGATAAGTTACCACAGCTTTTACATAGAATTTATGATAAGCAGGATATAAGGATCGATCTGTATGGCAGATGAGGGATTTATTATGTACCGGAAGATATTACATTGCAGGTGTCAGATATGTGTGACCGTGCCAAACTTGCAAAAACCTATATCCCGAATCAGTATGTGAAACCATATGCCATATTTAATGAGCAGATGAAAGAGGATTATGAGCAGAGAAGCAGGGCACTTCTTTGTCGTTCTATCCGAATATCTATAATTTACCCTGCTTTTTACTATACTTAGTCTGATTGTTTGTACGGCAGGAAAAGGTAAAATAGTCTTATCGAAAGGGAGGTAATTACAATATGAAAAGAAAAAAACTTGTAAGCATGTTATTGATCACAGCAATGACAGCAACACTTTTCGCCGGATGCGGTGGCAACAGCGGAAATAACGGAAAGACCTCAAATGCAGGATCTTCTGCTGCGGGAACAGAAAGTTCTGCAGATGCAGGAACAGAAAATGGTGATGTGAAAGAGTTTACAGCATTCTTTGCAGTACCGGGATCTGAGATCAATGATGACAATGAGATCCAGCAGATCATTGCAGAAAAAACAGGGGTGAAGGTAAAGGAGACATGGCTTACCGGACAGACAGCAGATGAGGCAGTCGGAACAATGATTGCCGGTGGCGAATATCCGGACTTTATTGAAGGTGGAAGTGGACAGATGCAGTTATATGAAGCAGATGCATTGATTCCACTGGATGATTACATTGAGCAGTATCCAAATATCAAAAACCTTTTCACAGATTTAGAGTGGGAAAAACTTCGTCAGGATGATGGACATATTTACTGGATTCCACAGTTTAGCTGCATTAAAAATGAAGAAAAAGTTTGTACACATAATGATGAGGCATTCTGGATCCAGGCAAGAGTTTTAGAGTGGGCAGGCTACCCGGAAATAAGAACCATGGATCAGTATTTTGATCTGATCGAAGCATATAATGATGCAAATCCTACCATGGAGGATGGAACAGCAAATATTCCCTATACTATTCTCTGCGATGACTGGAGATATTTCTGCTTAGAGAATGCACCACAGTTCCTTGATGGATATCCAAACGATGGAAGCTGTATGGTAGATCCGGATACACTTACAGTACTTGACTACAATACATCTGATACAGCAGTGAAATACTTTAAAAAATTAAATGAGGAGTACAAAAAAGGTATCGTAGACCCGGAATCTTTTACACAGACATATGATGAGTATATCGCGAAACTTTCTACCGGACGTGTTCTTGGTATGATCGATCAGTGGTGGGATTTCGCTTACACAGCAGGTGATGCATTAAAACAGGCAGGCTTAGATAAACAGGGCTGTGATTACATTCCACTTCCGGTCACAATTGATGAGAGTGTGAAAAACCAGTGGCATAACTCAGGCGGAGCTTTCAATGAAGCAACAGGTCTTGCTATCACAACAGGATGTGAAGATCCGGATGCAGCAGCTAAATTTGTCAGTGATCTTTTAGATCAGGATACACATAACCTTCGTTTCTGGGGTGTTGAAGGTGTTGATTATCAGGTAGATGAAAACGGCGAGTTTATCAGAAATGATGATCAGAGAATACAGGCTTCTGATACAGCATACAAAGCATCACATTTATGCTCATACTCATACTTCCCACAGTACAGTGGAACAAGTGATGACGGAATCAATGCAAACAAACCGGAAGGACAGGCAAACGAATTCTTTGATGGTTTAAATGAAGATGTAAAAAAAGCATTTGAAGCATATGGCGTAGAAACTTATGTAGAGATGCTCGGAACAAATGAGGCTCCTGGTGACTGGTATCCGATGTGGTCTTTCTCAAATAACTTTACGACAAGTACACCGGGTGGTATGGCATGGACAAAGATTGGTGAAGTAAAACATGAACAGCTTCCACAGGTTGTCATGGCAGATGATTTTGACAGTGCATGGGCAGCTTACATGGATGCATATAATGCATGTCAGCCGGAAGATTTCCTTAGTGAATTACAGACAGAACTTGATACAAGAATGGAACAGGCTGCTCAGTTCAAATAAGAGAAGAAATATAATTTAAAAACGGGCAGATGGAAAACATCTGCCCATTTTTTTAAGGGGTGAAGTCATGTCGTTAGCGAGAACAAAATCAAAAGAAAAAATAAAAGAGAACCGGACTAAAATTACATGGAAAGAGATCAAGAGGCAGAAAGTTTTACTGTTCTGGGCTGCGATCCTTGTCATCTATGGAGTGATATTTTATTATCTGCCACTGGCAGGATGGGCAATGGCATTCCAGAATTACAAACCAAAGCTTGGTATCCTCCATTCACAATTTGTCGGATTAGACAAATTTAAAATGTTATTCTCGGATATGACTTTTATCCGGGTAATCAGAAATACACTTGCAATGGGTGTTATTAACCTTGTGGTAACATTTGTGACAGCGATCGCATTTGCAATTTTATTAAATGAGATGGTCACAAAAGGCGGGAAAAAAGTGGTACAGACGATATCTTATCTGCCGCACTTTCTTTCCTGGATCATTGTAACAGGTATTTTACATGATATGCTTTCCGGAACCGGAATCATAAATGAAATGCTTGTAAATTTACATCTGATAGAACAGCCGATCAACTTTTTTGCACATCCGGGATATTTCTGGCCGATCGTTGCATTTGCAAATGTCTGGAAAGAAACAGGATGGAATGCGATCATTTATTTGGCAGCGATCACAGCGATCGACCCGTCACTTTATGAAGCAGCAGCGATTGATGGTGCCGGAAGATGGGCGAAAATTAAATATGTTACTCTGCCGGGAATCAAACCAACTATTATTATTTTACTTTTAATGAATGTAGGAAATGTCTTAAATGCAGGATTTGAGATTCAGTATCTGTTAGGAAACGGACTTGTACAGAAAGTATCCCAGACCATTGACATTTATGTATTAAAATGGGGTATCAGTCAGGGAGATTATGCAATCGGTACTGCAGCAGGTATCTTCAAGAGTCTTGTAAGTATTATTCTGATCGTAATTGCAAACCAGATTGCAAAACGAAATGGAGAGGAACAGTTATTCTAGGAGGTTTTGGTCATGGCAAAGACACAAAAAAGAAAGAAAACAAAAAAGATACAGGTATTTCCGATCGTAAATGCGGTCATAATGATCCTGTTTGTGATCATTACCCTGTATCCGGTATTAAATACATTGGCAATTTCATTAAACGATGGAACAGATGCCTTAAGAGGCGGGATTTATCTGTTACCGAGAAAGTTTACATGGAAAAACTATACGACTGTGCTTCAGAAAGATAATCTGATCACCGGAGCTTATATTACAGTCGCAAGAACGATCATCGGTACGGTTCTTGCACTGATCGCAAATGCGATTCTTGCATTTATCGTCAGCAGAAAAAGATTTTTATTCAAAAAAGAAGTATCTCTTTTCTGGGTTATCACCATGTATGTAAATGGTGGACTGATTCCGACCTTCCTTTTATACAAAGGACTTGGACTTACAAACAGTTTTTGGGTTTATGTAATTCCGGGCATGGTAAGTGCATTTAATATGCTTGTCATCCGTACATATATGAATGGTATACCTGACAGTTTAGAGGAATCTGCGCAGTTAGATGGTGCGGGATATACAACGATTTTCTTAAAAATTTATTCTCCGCTGTGTAAACCGGTATATGCGACAGTTGCATTATTTGTTGCAGTCGGGCAGTGGAACTCATGGTTTGATGCAATGTTATATAACCGTATGAGTGATAACTTAACAACGCTTCAGTATGAGTTAATGAAATTATTATCATCCGTAACAAACCAGGGAACCAACGCAGAGGCTATGAAAAATGCAGTAGGAACCGTTACACCAACTTCTGTTCGTGCTGCAGCAACCATTATCACCATGCTTCCTATCATCTGTATTTATCCGTTTTTACAGAAATACTTTGTGACAGGACTTACCCTTGGCGGTGTCAAAGAGTAAAGGATAGAAGATCAGGCTGTGCAGAATTTGTGCCGGAGCACAAACTAAAAATGCCCTGGAAAGCGGCAGGAATGGAGATTAAAATGGCAGGAGCAGTTTTGACAGGAAAATACCGCAATGTTTTTAAAGAGTGCGGATATTCTGAGGATGAGATAACAAAAAGAGTAGAGCAGACATTTGAAACCATTTTTTATGGAAAAGAGGAGGAAAGGTTTTACCATGAAGTGGGAGATGACATGGCTTATATGGAGGATACCGGAAACCATGATGTCCGTACCGAAGGCATGTCCTATGGGATGATGGTCTGCGTACAGATGAATAAAAAGGAAGAATTTGATCGTCTCTGGAAGTGGGTACGCACTTATATGTATATTGAAAACGGACCAAATAAAAATTATTTTGTCTGGTCCTGCGGGTTAGATGGAAGTAAGAATGCAGACGGTCCTGCTCCGGATGGAGAAGAATATTTTGCAATGGCACTGTTTTTTGCGTCTGCACGCTGGGGAGACGGAGAAGGAATTTTTAATTACGGCGCAGAGGCAAAAGCGATATTAAGAGAATGTGTCCACAAAGGGGAAGCATCACATCCGGGAGAGCCAATGTGGGAGCCATCAAACAAACTGATCAAATTTGTGCCGGGATTTGATTTTTCTGATCCATCCTATCATCTGCCGCATTTTTATGAGTTATTTGCAAAAAATGCAGATCCCTGTGACCGGACATTCTGGGAACAGGCAGCGGAGGCAAGCAGAGGTTATCTGCATTTGGCATGCCATCCGAAGACCGGATTGTCTGCCGAGTATGCGGATTATGATGGAAAGCCTCATATTGGGCATCAGGAAATTTTCGGACGTCATGACTGGTATTACAGTGATGCTTACCGTACCATTGCAAATATAGGCATGGATCATCTCTGGTTTGAAAAAGATCCCTGGCAGGTTGAGATCGCAAACAGATTACAGAACTTTTACTGTGCCGAGCAGAAGGAACACTGGGACGGAGTATTTCTGACCGATGGAACAAGATTAGAGGAGAAGGCACTTCATCCGGTTGCCATTGTTGCAGTAAATGCACAGGCATCTTTAGCGGCAGACGGGCCATATGTGAAAGAATGTGTGGATCGTCTGTGGGATACGCCGCTTCGTACCGGAGACAGAAGATATTATGATAATTTCCTTTATATGTTTGCAATGCTCGCACTTTCCGGAAATTACCGGATCTATCAGAAATGATGTTTTATACAGGAATGGGGATGGAAATGAAAAAACAGGTATATAATCCATATCTGCCATCGTGGGAATATATCCCGGATGGTGAACCATATGTTTTCGGGGACAGAGTTTATGTCTTTGGATCACATGACAGATACAATGGGCATGTGTTCTGCCTGAATGATTATGTGTGCTGGTCTGCGCCGTTAGACAGTCTGGGGGAATGGCACTGTAGTGGAACCATTTACCGGAAAACAGACGATCCTTTGAACAAAGACGGGAAAATGTGTCTGTATGCACCGGATGTGACAAGAGGGGCAGATGGAAGATATTATTTATATTATGTTCTGGATAAGGTATCTGTTGTATCTGTGGCAGTAGCAGAAAAACCGGATGGCCCGTATAAGTTTTATGGGTATGTGCATGATAAAAACGGAAACCGGATCGGGGAGCGCAGTCAGGATGAACCGCAGTTTGATCCGGCTGTACTGACAGAGGGCGATAAAACGTATCTCTATACAGGATTTTGTGCGGCGAATGATGCGTCAAGGCACGGTGCTATGGGAATGGCACTTGGTAAGGATATGCTGACGGTCATAGAAGAACCCCGGATCGTTCTGCCAAATCATGTTTACGGAAAAGGAACCGGATTTGAAGAACATGAATTTTTTGAGGCACCGTCAATCCGGAAAAAGGGAGATTATTACTATCTGATATATTCTTCTGTTGTGATGCATGAACTTTGTTATGCAGTCAGTAAAAATCCTCTGGAAGGTTTTACTTATGGAGGCGTGATCGTCAGCAACTGTGACGTTGGCATTACAAATGGAAAACCGGCGGAAAAACCTGTGGCATATGGTGCAAATAATCATGGAAGCATCATAGATATCATGGATCAGTGGTATATTTTTTATCACAGGCATACAAATCATTCCTGGTATTGCAGGCAGGGATGCGCAGAACCGATCGTATTTCAGGGAGAACGTATCTGTCAGGCAGAGATGACATCCTGTGGACTAAACGGAAGTCCCTTAAGAGGAGAAGGGACATATCCGTCTTATATCGCATGCAACCTTTTTACGGACAAAGAAGAAATGTATGTCGGTGGGGAAAAACAGCCGTATATTATGCAGGACGGGTGTGATGGTGATTATGTCCCTGCCTATATTACAAATATGACAGATCATGCAACAGCAGGATTTAAGTATTTTTCCTGTAAAGGAATCAAAAAATTAGGAATCTGTGTCAGAGGATATGCAAGAGGAGAATTTGAGGTCCGGACTGTATGGGATGGTCCTGTCTGTGGAAAGATTCCTGTTGAGTTTACAAATGTGTGGGAAAACTATGAGGCACCTGTGAAAATAGAGGATGGAGTACAGGCACTTTATCTGACATTTCGCGGAGAAGGTACTGCAGATTTAAAATCTTTTACGTTTGACGACAATACATAAGTTATCCTTTACTTTAATATGTAAATTTCCTATAATAAACATTTATAAAAACGAAAAAGGAATTTATATATTATGAAAAAAAGAGTGATAGCAGCACTTTGTGTAGTTGTATGTATGGCAGGTCTGGTACATGTTTCAAAAGGGAGCAGTGTACCGGATAAAAATATAAAACATTTTACCGCTTTTTTTTCGGTAGAAGGAGATACGTTAGAACCAAATAACGAAATCCGGCAGAAGATCGCACAGCTGACAGGTGCAGATTGTGAGGAAATATGGCTTGTCGGGCAGACAAAGGAAAATGCATTGAATGCTTATATAGTGAATGGGGAATATCCGGATTTTATATCAGGAGAGGTCAGTTTATATGAAGCAAATGCATTGATACCATTAGATGAATATTGGGATAAATATCCGAATATCAAAGGATATCTGACTAAGGAACAGTGGGACAGATTCCGGCAGGCAGACGGTCATATTTACTGGATTCCGCAATTTGGAGTATCCCATGGGGAAGATGTGGAGGTAACACATACCGGAGAGGCATTCTGGATACAGACAAGAGTATTGAAATGGGCAGGATATCCGAAGATTCATACCGTAGATGAATATTTTGATCTGATCGAACGCTATGTTGCAGCAAATCCTGCGATGGAGGATGGAACGAAAAATATTCCGTTTACGGTGCTGTGTGATGGATGGAGATATTTCTGTCTGGAAAATGTGCCGCAGTTTCTGGATGGTTATCCGAATGATGGAAGCTGTATTGTTGATCCTGATACGCTGCAGGTAGTGGATTATAATACGACAGATACGGCACAGTGGTACTTTAAAAAGCTGAACGAAGAATTTCATAAAGGGATTCTGGATGCAGAATCTTTTACTGCAACTTATGATGATTATCTGAAAAAGCTGTCTACGGGTGCTGTGTGTGGCATGCCGGATCAGTGGTGGCAGTTTTATTATGCAATCGTGGGTGTCTATGACCAGAACGGGTTGCGGGATTTAGGGTGTGATTATGTCCCTCTGCCAATTACACGTGAGGAAGGAATCAAAAATAAATGGCATGTGACACGTTCCGCAGAACTTGACAGTTCGACGGGATTATCCATTACAGTATCCTGTCAGGATATTGATGGAGCCATGCAGTTTATCAGTGATCTGATGGAACCGGAGATTGTTAAGTTACGTTTCTGGGGAGAAGAGGGAATTGATTATTCTGTTGATGAGAATGGCATGTTTTATATGAATGAAGAACAGGGAGAGAGACGGAGCGATCAGGAGACTGCAGAAAATCATTTCTGTTCTTATTCTTATTTTCCAAAAGTAGAAGGACTTCTGCCGGATGGGAAAAATGCATTTTCCATGGAATATCAGTCAGCGGAGTTTTTGAAAAATCAGCCACAGGATGTGAGAGAATGTTTTGAGGCTTATGGGGTTACAAATTATGTTGAGATGCTTGGAACAAATGAAGCGCCTGGCGCCTGGTATCCGATGTATTCTTACACAACAGCACTGTCAGTTAATTCACAGGCAGGGCAGATCAGGGAACAGTTAGATGAGGTAAAACATAAATGGCTTCCGCAGGTTATCATGGCAGATGATTTCGATACTGCATGGGAAAATTATATGCAGGAGTATAACGCATGTGATCCGGCTGCATATCTTGAAGATCTGCAGTCAGAGGTAAATAAAAGAGTGGAACAGGATATCTCTGATTAGGAAGCAGAAATGAGGGGTTATGGTAAAAAACGGGGGATTAGAACAGTATCCGGTAGGAAAGGATATGGCGGGGAAAAGAAGACCAGTAACCGTACATGAAGATGGTACGGTTACTTTTTGCATGTATGCACCGAATGCAAAAGAGGTACAGGTTGCAGGTGCAGGCGGTTATTTTTCAAATGAGAAAATTACACTGGAGTCAGATGGAAGGGGAGGATTTTGTAGAACAGTACCTAAGATGCACTGGGCAATGCATTACTATTTCTGGTTTGTGGATGGCGAGCGTGTCTGTAACCCGGATGCAGGAATATCCTATGGCTGTTTTACACCGATTAACACGTTTGAGATACCGGAAGACGGTGTAGATTTTTATTATGCGAAGGAAGTTCCACATGGTACAGTGCATATCTGTAAATATGTATCAGAGGTAAGCAGACATCTGAAGGAATGTTATGTTTATACGCCGTATGGTTATGAACAGGATCTGGATGAAACCTATCCGGTTTTATATCTGCAGCATGGGGTTGGGGAGAATGAGACCGGATGGATCTGGCAGGGAAAAATGAATTATATTATGGATAATCTGATCGCAGAAAAAAAATGCGCACGGATGATTGTTGTTGCAGGCTGTGGTTATGCATTTTATAAAGATGAAAAACCGGTATTTTATCCTGGGGATTTTGACCGGGAACTGATATATAATATAATTCCTTATATAGAAAAACATTTCCGGACGAAAAAAGGCAGAAATAACAGGGCACTGGCAGGATTGTCATTAGGTTCTGCACAGGCGACTGACAGCGTGGCGAAACATATGGAGCTGTTTTCGGCATTAGGAGTTTTTTCCGGTGTTGCGCTTCATGAGGTTGAGCGGATCTGTCAGAATGAGCATCAGCTGGAAGAAGTATTTTTATCCTGCGGCAGTGAAGAAAAAGAAATCAGACACGGTATGGATGAGATGCAAAAAAAGTTGATCCAGGCAGGAAAACCTTGCAAAACTTTTGTTTATGAGGGTTATCATGAATGGCATGTCTGGAGAAAAAGTCTATATGATTTTGTGCAGCTGCTTTTCCGGTGGGATTCCTCTGAGATGGCAGATATTGCATGTATGGAAGATGTAAAAGTGGAAGATACACAGTTGAAGATCCAGACGAAAGAAGAACAGATGCTTTTCTTTGATCCGGTGTATCGTCAGATTCAGTTTGAAACAGATAAAGATGGAAAACCGGCAGGAGTATACCCGGATGTTTTGCACGGTGTCGTTGTTTTAGAACCGGGGATGGCAGAATTTAATTTTTATGCACCGGAGGCGTCAAAGGTGACCGTAAAGGTAGATGGCTGCGAGGAGCAGGCATTAGAGCGGTCGCAAAAGAAAGAAGGATATTGGACAAAAGTAGTGAAAAATATCACAGGTGGATATCACAGAGTATGGTTTTCTGTAAATGGAACAGCAGTTCTGAATCCGGATGCACCGGTGGGGTATGAGGATGGAACAGCAGTAAATTATCTGGAAATGGAAGAGACGGATTTTTCACTGGCAGAACTGGCAGATGTGCCGCATGGGCAGATACACATCCACTATTTTTATCATAAGGAAGCAGACAGAGTTGATATGATCTATACTTACACATCTGCAGGGGATTCTAAAACAGTGCAGAACCGGGAAAATGTCATCCTGTTAAAGGCACTTATGGATGAGACGGCATCCTGTTTTCTGCATCAGGGAAAGGCAGCCAATATAGCTGACCGCATCAGCACAGAAAAAGACGGAGTAAAGCAGCTATTAATTATGGTGAATGAAGATGCATCAAAGGAGCAGATAAATGAAGTCTTAAATAAGTATGGTGTCTGCGAAGAAATGAAAGTAATAGAGCGGATGAAAGGGGAAAACTGGACTGCTTTCAGACACCGGCTGGCAGTGTTTATGGAGAGATAAAATGAGACTGATCGTAGAACAGAGTGCTTATTCAGGTGTCATTAAGATCGCAGAAAAAGTAGCGAAGGATGCAGAACTTGTGACTGGAAGAAAAACGGAATATCTGGCAGCAGAAAATATCACAGAAGATATGTTACGGGTGCCGGATGAATTAACAGTTGTGGCAGCAACGATAGGCAAAAGCGCAGTTCTGGAAAAAGAAGAGATAAGACGAAGGATTCCACTTGATCAAATAGAAGGGAAAAGAGAATGTTACTGTTTTGCGTTTCCAGAGAAAAAAGACAGTGAAAATCCACATCTTTTAGTGATCGCAGGCAGTGACAAGCGGGGAACGATATATGGTTTGTTTCACCTTTCCGAGCAGATGGGAGTTTCTCCATTTGTTGACTGGTGTGGGATAAAACCCTGCCATAGAGACAAAATTATTCTTGCGTGGGATATGGAGTGTGTTTCAAAAGAACCGTCAGTAGAATACCGGGGATTTTTTATCAATGATGAGTGGCCTGCGTTCGGAAACTGGTGTATGCATCATTTTGGCGGTTTTGGTGCAGATATGTATGAGCATATTTTTGAGCTGCTTCTTCGTCTGAAAGGCAATTATCTGTGGCCGGCGATGTGGAGTGCAAGATTTGAGGATGACGGACCTGGCCTTAAGAATGCCATTTTAGCAGATGAATATGGCGTTATTATGGGAATGTCACACCATGAGCCCTGTTTAAGACAGGGAGAAGAGTATAAATATCTCCGCGGGAAAGGTTCTGTTTATGGTGATGCATGGAATTTTCGGACAAACAGGGATGGAATTATACGGTTCTGGGAGGACGGATTAAAACGGAGCGGACAGTTTGAAAATGTCATAACTGTGGGAATGCGTGGAGAGGCTGACACGGCAATCCTTGGAGAGAATGCTGCGGTTGCGGATAATATTGCGCTGTTACGGGAGGTTCTTAGGGTACAGAATCAACTGATCCGGGAAAATGTAAATAAGGATTTAGAAAAAGTACCGCGGATGCTTGCACTTTATAAAGAGGTGGAGGAGTTCTTTTACGGAACAGAAGATACGGCGGGACTTTTAAAGGAACCGGAACTGGAAGATATTATTTTGATGCTCTGTGACGATAATTATGGAAATTTAAGAACGCTTCCAACAGAAGAGATGAGGAAACATAAGGGCGGATATGGGATGTATTATCATCTGGATTATCATGGGTGGCCGGTTTCCTATGAATGGATCAACAGTTCCTATCTTCCTAAAATATGGGAACAGATGAGTATGGCGTATGATTTTGGTGTCAGGAGATTATGGATGGTCAATGTCGGTGATATTGCAACGCAGGAACTTCCATTGTCTTTTCTTATGGATATGGCTTATGATTTTGAGCGCTTTGGAAGCAGGGCGGTAAATTGTGTGCAGGAGTATGTCAGGCAGTGGGTTAGAAGATCTTTTGGCAGTTTTTCAGAAGAAATCAGACAGAAAATTGCAGAGATATTAAACGGATATACCAAAGTGATTCACAGGCGCAGACCAGAAGCATTGGGAGCGGATACCTATCATCCGGTCAATGAGGAGGAGAGTGAACGGATTCTGTCAGAGGCAGATGATATCATAAAAAAAGCAGAAGGAGTCCGTACAAAATTAAAGTGTGAGTCTGCAGATAATCAGGCAGCGTTTGCAGCACTTATTTATTATCCCGCTGTTGCGACAATGAATCTGGTGAAGATGCAGGTCTTTACCGGGTTAAATCATTATTATGCCGGAATCGGGGCGGCAATTGCAAATGATTATGGGAAAGAGGCAGCAGCGTGTTTTTCCTGCGACAGGAAACTTACCGAATGGTATCACCAGTTAGACGGGCAGAGATGGTATGGTATGGGAGCCTCACAGCATATCGGGTTTACGCACTGGAATGAGGATGAATGTCAGAATCCGGTTATCATGCAGGTCTTATTACTGGATAAACCATCGGTGATAGTAGCAGTGAATGGTACAAGCCAGCATGCCGAAGGAAGCATGTGGTTAGATAACAGAATGATACTGGAGAATTTCCGGAATCCGGAATGTATGGAGGCATATGTTACCGTTTATGGCAGGAGTAAGACAGAGAGCCATTTTTCTGTTAAGGAAAAAACGGACTGGATCAAAACAGATGTCACAGAAGGCAGTGTGGATGGGATTTTACACAAAAAACAGACAATTAAAATAACGATTGACGAGGGCAGTTTCCTTCAGGACAAAGAAAATGTAAGTGGAACACTTGTGATAGAAACTCCGGCGGGGCAGTGTGAGATAGAAATTCCGGTAAACAGAAAAAAATATTTGTCTGCAAAAAATGTTTTTGAAGATACGGCGGGATATATTTCTATTGAGGCAGAACATTTTTATGATGCAAAACCTGGTGCATGGATCAAAAATCCGGATGGAGAGAGTGGATTTGGCATTTTGCAGGGATATGGAAAAACATTGTCAGCCGTTAAATATTTTCCTTCGACGGCATATTTTTCATTGGATGAAAACGCACCTTATCTGGAGTATCGTTTTATGTTAAGAGAGGGCGGTACATATGAGATAGAATTTTATCTGCAGCCGTCAAATCCGGTGACAAGGGATAATGAGATCCTCTATGGTGTGCAGATGAATGAAGCAGAAACTGTGATTTATAATGAAGTAGACAGGGACTACCGTATCGGGGACAGGGAGGAAGCCTGGTCAAAGGGAGTATTAGAACAGATCCGGAAGCAATGTGCAGAGGTTGTCTGCCAGAAAGGGGAAAATGCTTTGCGTATTTATCCACTGACACCCGGATTTGTATTGGAAAAGTTTGTGATTTATCCGAAGGGATACAGGATCAGAGAAAGTTACTTAGGACCGGCGGAAACATTTCATACGTGAACATGTTTAATTGTAAAATGTGAAATAAATGCGGTGCTTTTATATACTTTATCGGGTAGAAAAAGGAGCAGGGACTGCTACAATAAAAGAAAACGATAAAGATAAAGAGAGGGTATTGATATGAGAGGACCGGCAGCACCGAAAGATCCGGAAAAGGCAAGACCATATTTTTATATTATAAAAGAAAAAGATATTTTTGGATCAAGACAGGAAGACGGAACAGGGATACAGTTTATTTATGAGAATGATGGACGTCTGATCAACAGTGCGCAGATTGTTGGAAATATCACAGATGAAAAAATATTAAAACTGCTGGGGACAGTGGACGGGTTTGCAGAGCTTGTTCACAGTATCGGGATATCCGTGGAAACGGATGATCCAAATGACTCCGTCAATTTTATTTTCCAGATGTATGGAAAAAAAGATTTATATGGCGGCGGAACAAATCTTAAGGCAGAAGTAACCTGTGACGGAATGGAACATAAGATCTATCTGGCAGATGAAAAGTGGACAAAAGATGATGATGTTCCGGGACAGATCAAAGTAGTGTTTCAGACACCGGAGCAGATGGGAAAGCTCAGTGTCCGTTTTTATTTAAATGATGGATATGATGCACCGCCTGAGATCAAAGATGAGGCGGTGGATGCCGGTTCGGAAGCGTATTGTGAGATGATCAGTCATTCTTTAATGAATCTTGGAAATACATACCGTATCCGGAAGGCGATTGAAAAATCCAGGGCAGGAAAAGAGGTAACACTTGCTTATATCGGAGGATCTATTACACAGGGGGCAGGTGCAACGCCGATCAATACAGAATGTTATGCATATAAATCTTATCAGTTATTTCAAAAACGTTTTGCTGTATTGGATAATGTAAAATTTATCAAAGCAGGTGTGGGAGGAACACCATCCGAGCTTGGAATGATACGGTTTGACCGGGATGTATTGAGAAATGGAGAAAAACCGGATATTGTAGTCATCGAGTTTGCAGTCAATGATGAGGGGGATGAAACGAAAGGAAACTGTTATGAAAGTCTTGTTCGGAAGGTATTAAATCTTCCGTGGAAACCGGCAGTCGTGCTTTTATTCTCTGTATTTGCAAATGACTGGAATCTTCAGGAGAGGCTGCGGCCGGTAGGAGAACGCTATGATCTGCCGATGGTAAGTATCATGGATGCAGTAACGCCACAGTTTACAAAGAAGAAGGAAGAGGGAAAAGTACTTTCGAAAAATCAGTTTTTTTATGATATGTTTCACCCAGATAATATTGGACATACCATTATGGCAGATTGTCTGCAGTATCTGTTTGAACGCTGTGAAGCGGCAGAACATGCGCGTCTGGATACATTTACCAAGGGGATGACGGAGGAAGAAATTTTAGAGCAGCAGCTTTTCGAAGGTACTGCGATCGGTGCAGATTTTGAACAGGTAAAACTGCTCGATAAGAGGGATACATATTCTTATGCTGACATTTCAGAAGGTGGTTTTGTCTGGACAGATACCAAGCTTCAGAGTGTGGAAATGGATACCGATCTTACATTAACGCCGGAATTTCCATATAACTGGATGTACGACGGAACAAAAAGCAAAGAAAACTGGTTTGAAATGACGATCCGGTGCCGGTCGCTCCTTCTGGTATTTAAGGATTCCGGAGAAGTCAATGTCGGAAAGGCAAAAGTATATGTAGATGGTGATTACTGTCTTACCGCAGACCCCCATATCAATAACTGGCAGCATTGTAATGCGGTGATACTTTTTGTGGAGAAGGAAAGAAAAGAACACAAAATCCGGATTGAGATCGCAGAGGAAGATCTGGAAAAACAGTTTACGATACTGGGATTTGGATTTGTGGAATAAGCACGGACAAAAGGTGCGCAAAAGACAGCGCAGGAATGGAGAATGACATGGTAACAGTAAAAAACCCGATTTTATGTGGATTTTATCCTGATCCTTCTATATGCAGGGCGGGGGAGGATTATTATATTGTAAATTCAAGTTTTGTTTATGGACCGGGAGTTCCGGTTTTTCATAGCAGGGATCTTGCACACTGGGAACAGATCGGTAATATTTTAGACAGAAAAGAGCAGCTTCCAGTAAAAGGAAGTGAAATTTCAGAAGGAATTTATGCACCAACGATAAGGTATTATAATGGAACATTTTATATGATAACAACGAATGTCAGCTATGGGGGCAATTTTATTGTGACTGCCAAAAACCCGGCAGGCCCGTGGTCAGATCCATATTATCTTGGAGAGGAAGCACCGGGTATCGATCCGAGTCTGTTCTTTGATGATGATGGAAAATGTTATTACTGCGGAACAAGACCGAACCCGGAAGGTGTCCGGTATAATGGGGACTGGGAAATCTGGGTGCAGGAGCTTGATCTTAACACCATGAAACTTGTAGGCGAAAGCATGGCGATCTGGAAAGGTGCGGTAAAGGATGTGATCTGGCCGGAGGGACCACACCTTTATAAAATAGACGGATATTATTATCTGATGCATGCAGAAGGAGGGACAGGTCCGGAACACAGTATCAGTATTGCAAGAAGTAAGAAGCTGTTCCAATGGTTTGAGGGATGTCCGAGAAACCCGGTTTTTACACACCGTAATCTTGGAATGGATTATCCGGTTGTTTATGCAGGTCATGGCGATCTGGTGGATGATGGTCATGGAAACTGGTATGTTGTCATGCTTGCATCAAGGCCATGTGAAAGACACAGCAGCATGGGAAGAGAGACATTCCTTGCAAAAGTGACATGGGAAAACGGATGGCCGGTCATTGCAGAGGGAGTCGGACATCTTGAGGAAGAACTTGAAATTCCAATGGAAGAATGCAGGCTGACAGAGGAGGTTGGTGCTTCTGATTATATCCAGTTCTGGGATGCAAAGTTAGACAAGCGGCTGGTAAGTATTGAGAGTTTAAATGGGGAGACTTATTCCCTGACAGAGCGTGCTGGCATGTTGAGACTCTATAACAGAAAGGAACGTATTGCAGATAAGAACAATTGTGCTTATTTTGGAATACGGCAGAAAAGTTATCAGTTCTATGCCGAGACCGGGGTAGAGTTTGAGCCGGTGCAGGAGAAAGAAACTGCAGGTATGGTATTGTATCAGAATCATGCAAACCATCTTCGTATGGAGATCATGAGGAGAGATGGAAGAAAATGTTTTGCAGTGACATCCTGTATACAGGGAGAGGAAAAGATCATTTCTGTGACACCGATGGATGGTAATGAAAAGATAACCAGAATCCGTATTTTGTGTGACAGGCAGAAAGCATGTGTATGGATTCAGACAGGAGAAGAATGGATTTTGTGTGCGAAAGATATCAGCCTTCTTCCGTATACAACAGAGGAAGCCGGAGGGTTTGTAGGCTGTACGATCGGTATGTATGCATCTGCAAACGGAGTGGAAAGTCAGAATCATGCAGATTTTGGCTGGTTTCTTCAGAAAGCACTATAAAATGTCATTGCAGGGAATAAAAATATTGCGTATAATAGATATATACGTTGAGAGCAGGCAAAAAAGTGTCTGCTCTCTTTCGGTTATGTGAAAGACAGCGCAGGAATGGGTATTTTTATGGAAAAATTATTGAATCGGATAGATCATTATATGAATAATCTTACGATCAAAAAGAAATTTTATATATTTTATATTTTATGTGTTCTGATTCCATTGATCATTACGGATAGTGTAGTCATTTTTATGGTCGGTAAATTTGACAGGGAACGCAAAGTGCATGAGATGGCAAATATCGCAAATGCGGTAGAATACAGTATCAGCAGTATGGCTGGAAATGTACGGGAGATCGCAAACAGTATCTATACAAATAAGGACTTTAATAATTTTCTGTCGAAAAAATATTCGGATTCTGCGGAATATGTTTCGGCTTATCAGCAGTTTTTTGGTAATACATTGTTAGAAAATGCATTAGGAATGAACAATATGGTTTTTACATTGTATACGGACAATGATACCATTGTAAATGGCGGACGTGTAAACAGCCTGAAAAAAATAAAAGGGACACAGGGGTACCAGCTCTTAAAGGATAGTGGAAAAAGCAAGGGAATCTTTTTTGTCTATGATGACAGCAGCTCGAAGATGACAAAAGAAAGAAGGATCATCTATCTGCAGAAGATGGATTTTTATGATGCTGGTACGGAAAAATATCTGAAAATTGAATTTGATTATAATAGTATGATACGAATACTCAGAAACATGAATTATGATAATGAGGTTTTGGTATGTGAGGGTGACCGGATTGTTCTTTCTAATGGCAATTATGGAAGTTATGGAAATGAATTTCAGAGTATAGAGGGAAATACGAAAGATGCATATAAACATTCATTCAATTTTTATGGGACAGAGTTGCAGATTTATGTAAAAAAAGCAGAGAATGGATTTTGGAACGGCATTAAAAATGAAATGCCAATATTGCTGCTTCTTGTTATGATAAATGCTCTTTTTCCATTTTGTTTTGTACAGATTTTTAACCGGTCATTTACGAAGAGGATCACAGAACTCAGCAGGGTATTTAAGTCCGTGGACAGTGATCATCTGATCCCGATGTATTATGAGGGTGGAAAAGATGAGATCAGCAGCATGATACGGAATTATAACCGCATGGTAGACAGGACGAATGAACTGATCCAGACAGTATATAAAAATAAGATCCGGGAACAGGAAATGTTAGTAGGACAGAAAAATGCAGAGCTTTTAGCCCTGCACAGCCAGATCAATCCACATTTTCTGTTTAATGTTCTTGAGAGTATCCGAATGCACAGTATTCTGAAAAATGAAAATGAGACAGCAGATATGGTGGCAAAACTTGCCATCATGCAGAGACAGTATGTGGAATGGGGAAATGATTCCGTAAGCATTACAGATGAAATCGAATTTGTAAAAGCATATCTGGCTCTTCAGAAATACCGGTTTGGGGACAGATTAAATTACAGCATTGATGTGGAGGAAGGGTGTGATACATACAGGATTCCTAAATTAACGATTGTAACATTTGTTGAAAATGCCTGTGTACATGGGATTGAGGGTAAAGCATCGCCGGGATGGATATTTGTGAGAATAAACAGACAGGATGAAAAACTTTACATTGAAATTGAGGATACGGGAACCGGAATGGAAGAGGAGAAAATTTTAGTACTGGAGAAGAAAATGAATAGTGCCAATATTGAAATGTTAAAGAGCAATGGAAGAGTTGGAATCTTAAATGCCTGTGTCCGTCTTAAACTGGTTACAGAAAATCAGGTAGAGTTTCAATTAGACGGAGAAGAAGGTGTGGGAACTACGGTTCTGATACAGATACCATTGCAGTATGTATAGGGGGATTAGGGAAATGTTAAAGGTTTTACTGGTTGATGATGAGCCCTTCATTTTAGAGGGACTGAAGCATCTGATTGATTGGGAACAGGAAGGATTTGAGATTGCAGGGACGGCTGCAAATGGACTTGAGGCATTGGAGTTTTTACAGAAGAAAAAAGCAGATCTGATCATTGCAGATATCAAGATGCCGCAGATGACGGGATTAGAACTTTTAGAGAAAATCCGTAAAGAATCAATTTCTGATGCATGTTTTGTGGTTTTAAGCGGATATGCGGAATTTGGATTTGCACAGCAGGCAATGCAGCATGGGTGCACAGATTATATTTTAAAACCGGTAGACAGAGAGATCCTGTTAAAGATGTTAAACAAGGTGATGGCTTTAAGCAGTCAGGAGAAGTCGGACATTGAAAAGAATAAAAAAATGAAACAGGCATATCTGGCAAGACATATTATTTCACTTGTCCAGGGAAAATTTGACCAGCTTAATCTTGAATATGTCCGTGAGCATATGGAATGTACGAAAGGCGTACGTTATGTGGAAATCCAGATGGAAGAGATTTTTGATGAAGAAAAAACGTCCGATCAGGAAATGAGGGTGGCACAGAGAAAACTTTACCATCTGTGTATGGAATATTTAAAGGAAGATGCCGATTTATGCGTGTTTGATGTATCGGTAAATGAAAAAATCTATGATGTTTGTTTTTTATATTTTGACCGTGTTGCAAAGAAAGCAGGGATGTCAGAACAGGATTATTTAGAACATTTCCGTGAGTATCTGGAAAATAATATGAATCAGCCGGTCATTATGTTAGTCGGGAAAAAAGTACAGGACATCAGTAATATAGCAAGGTCATATGGCAATACCTGTATGCTTCGTTCTTTTCAGGGATTCCGGAGTAAAAAACAGATTTACTATTATGAAGAGGAAGTTCAGGTATCGCCGGATGGTATTGTTTTATGTAAGGAAAGTTTAGATGGGCTGTTAAAAATGATCGAGCAGAACAATCATGTCGGAATCCGCAGTGCGGTGGAATTTTTCTATGAAGAAATGGGAAAAAGGGGAATCTGCGGTGAGACAATGACGTTGAATATCAATTATCTTCTGTTCCAGCTGATCCATCTTGCCTGTGAGCAGGATGATGATGTGAATCAGGAAAAAATCTTAAGGCTGATCAGTGAAAGCAGCTTTGAGACCGGGGTAAAGAGAGGAAGTAAGGCACACCTGACACGTTTTGCCTGTGAATATGCAGACTATCTTTCACAGCTTCGGAAAAATGTTTCCAGAGGTGTCTTAAGTATGGTAGAAAAAGAAGTGAAAGAAAATTTTGCATCAAATATCACGTTAAAAAGTCTGAGTGAAAAATATTATGTCAACAGTGCATATTTAGGACAGCTGTTTCGAAAAAAATACGGACAGTCGTTTAAAGATTATCTGAATAATTACCGGATGGAACAGGCAGCAGACTATTTGCTTCATACAGATAAGAAGATCGCACAGATCGCAGAAGATGTGGGCTATCGTGACCTTGATTATTTTGTAAACCGTTTTATACAGGTAAAAGGCTGTACACCGGCAAAATTCCGGAAGAACATGTTACAAAATTAAAATAGCAGAAGTACAAAAAAGGCACTGGAAGCATCTAAGCTCCAATGCCTTTTTATATTTTAGAAAAATCCTAGAAATCTGTTAAATCAGCGGCTCTTCTCTCTAAGAAAGCAGTCATGCCTTCTTTTTTGTCGTGGGTAGAGCAGGTTACGCCGAATAAGTTTGCTTCCATCTCAACAGCGTTCTTGATGTCCATATCATAACCGTTGTTGATAGCTGCTTTTGCAACGGAAACAGCATAGCTTCCTTTGGAGATGATTTTCTTTGCCATAGCTTTTGCTGTGTTCATTAACTCTTCCGGAGCAACTACTTTGTTTACAAGACCGATGCGGTAAGCTTCTGCTGCATCAACGGAATCACAGGTAAAGATCATCTCTTTTGCGCGTCCCATGCCTACTAAACGGGCAAGTCTCTGTGTACCGCCGAATCCAGGAATGATTCCAAGACCTGTTTCTGGCTGTGCGAAAGTAGCGTTGTCAGATGCGATACGGATATCACATGCCATGGAAATCTCACATCCACCGCCAAGTGCAAAACCATTTACAGCTGCGATCGTTACCTGACGCATGTTCATTAATTTGAAGAATGGTACGGAAGCTCTCATACCGAAAGCTCTTGCCTCTGCTGCGGTAAAGTTTACCATCTCAGAAATATCAGCGCCTGCTACGAAAGATTTGAATTCGTTGCCTTTCTTGTCAGGACCACCTGTTAAGATTACAACTTTGATGTCGTCTCTTGACTCGATCTCAGTTAAGGCTGTGTTTAACTCGTCTAAAGTCTCGCTGTTTAATGCGTTTAATGCTGCTGGTCTTGAAATTGTAAGAACTGCAATCTCCTCAGCAACTTCCAGTTTTAAATTGTTAAAATCGCTCATCGTTTGGAACCCTCCTGAATAGTTTGATAAAAAATTAACAATATACGTTATTAATAGCGTACAGCTTTTCCTAGAATTTGTCAATAGATTATGGGAAAAATTCACTATAAATTCGGTAGAAAAAGTGCTATGATAGGTGGTATGATATTTTGACAAAGATACAGAAAAGAGGAAAAACCATGGGCACAAGCAAATCATACTTATCTAAGGTAGTAAAGGAGATGCCGGATTCAGGGATCAAGGACTTTTTTGATATTGCAAATACGATGGAGGGAGCATTGTCACTTGGTGTCGGCGAGCCGGATTTTCCGACACCGGAACATGTCAGGGAGGCAGCGATCGCTTCTATAAAAAGGGGAGAGACAAAATATACGGACAACCGTGGCACCGTAGAGCTTCGTGCGGCAGCTGCAGAATATCTGGAAAAGTTCGGACTTCATTACGACAGGGAAGATGAGATATTGATCACAATGGGGGCAAGCGAAGGAATAGACCTGGCACTTCGTGCACTGGTAGATCCGGGGGATGAAGTACTGGTTGTGGAGCCTTGTTATGTTTCCTACATTCCGTGTGTAGAATTATGTGGAGGTGTTCCGGTTTCAATTCCATTAAAAGCAGAAAATAAATTCCGTCTGACAAAAGAAGAACTGGAAGAAAAGATCACAGATAAAACAAAGGTTCTGCTGATCTCATTTCCGAACAATCCTACCGGAGCGATCATGGAAAAAGAAGATTTAGAGGCGATCCGTGAGGTTGTGATCGCACATGATATTTTTGTGATCACTGACGAAATTTATGCAGAGCTGACTTACGGCAAAAAGCATGCGTCGATTGCTGCACTGCCGGATATGTATGAACGCTGTGTGGTATTAAATGGTTTTTCAAAGGCATTTGCAATGACAGGATGGCGCATGGGTATCGCAGCAGGTCCGGCGGAAGTCATTTTCCATATGAATAAGATCCATCAGTTTACAACCATGTCTGCAGGAACGACTTCACAGGTGGCAGCCCTTGAAGCACTGACAAGTCCGGTTCGTGACGAAGAGATTGAAGTCATGCGGAAGGAATATGATGAGAGGCGAAAGATCATGGTGGACGGATTTCAGAACATGGGACTTGATGTGACAGAGCCGGAAGGTGCATTTTATGTATTTCCATCGGTGAAAAAGACAGGACTTACCAGTATGGAATTTTGTAACCGTCTGTTACAGGAGCAGAAAGTAGCAGTCATTCCGGGGGATGCATTTGGAAATTGTGCAAAGGGTTATATCCGCTGTTCTTATGCTTATTCCAAAGACATTATCCGGCAGTGTTTGGATAAGATCGCAGTATTTGTCAGCCGGTTTGACTTAAAGTAAAGTGCTGGACTGTGTAAAAATGAGCACAGAAATGAAGAATATTATAAAAGAAAGTTTGAGAGATACATGTTAAAAGATTACGACTTAAAGCAACTGGTATCCCCATTATTAAAGTGGTTTTTAAGCCATGCCCGCATACTGCCGTGGCGTGAAGAACCGACGCCATACAGGGTGTGGGTTTCAGAGATCATGCTCCAGCAGACAAGAGTGGAGGCAGTAAAATCATATTTTGAACGTTTTACGAAGGCATTGCCGGATGCAGGTGCACTTTCTGTCTGCCCGGAGGATGAACTTTTAAAACTTTGGGAGGGATTAGGGTATTATAACCGTGTCCGGAATATGCAGAAAGCTGCTGTGGAAGTCGTGGAAAACTATGGTGGACAACTTCCGGCAGATTATGAAAAACTGTTGAAACTGAAAGGAATCGGTCATTATACAGCAGGTGCGGTTGCGTCTATTGCATATGGAATCCCGGTTCCGGCAGTCGATGGGAATGTGCTTCGTGTTTTAACACGCGTTTCGGCAGATGATACGGATATTATGAAACAGTCTTTCCGGAGTGAGATGGAAGCATTGTTGGAAGAACTGATGCATGGGACTGGTGACAGAAATGAGAAAAATATATTCCCATGGATGGAGGATGCAGTGGATCTGAGGGCACAGGTATATCATGGAAACCTTGCCGGTGCGTTTAATCAGGCGCTTATGGAACTTGGAGCGACAGTCTGTGTGCCAAACGGTGCGCCGTTATGTGAAGAATGTCCGTGGGAAAAACTGTGTGAGGCAAAAAAACAGGGACTGATAGAACAGATACCGGTTAAAAGCAAGGCGAAACCGCGTAAGATCGAGAAAAAAACGGTTCTGATCTTAAGGGATGATCAAAAGGTTGCAATCAGGAAAAGACCGGGAAAGGGACTTTTGGCAGGACTGTATGAACTTCCAAATGTTGAGGGAAATCTGGGGCAGGAGGAAGTACTTTCTCTGGTAAAAGAGATGGGATATGCACCGATCCGTATTCAGCCGTTGGGGGATGCAAAACATATTTTTTCCCATATAGAATGGCATATGACAGGATATGCGGTCCGTGTGGAGGAACCGGAAATGCAGCCACAGGTGCAGAGCGAAAAAATTGGTACAGACGGATTATTATTTGTGGATGCAGAAGATGCGAAAGAAAAATACGCCATACCATCTGCATTTGCTGCTTATGCAAAGTATATGAATATTTTGCTTGGAAATGAAAAGAACAGATAAAAAAGAGGGAGCCGGTGCAACAGCACCGGCTATTCATTATGAAAAAGAGTGTGTATGGAAAGTGAAGTGATTCACTATTTGCTGGGAGGAACCTTGCTTATCTGATAAGCAAGGCTGCCTGACTTACATCAGGTATGAAAAAAAGTTCTATGAAAAATTTTAACTTGTTGCCTTAACTGTGAGTTTAGTATACCGGGGAATTGTGACCGTCGTATGCCTTGTTTGTGAGAAATATGTAAATAAAATATGAACAACTACGGAATATGGTAAGAATTAAGAATATCTAAAGAAAAAATTGATTGGTTTGCAGTGGGAAAATGTGTATAATAAAGTGGCTATGATGTTATGAAAATCGGAAAACAAGAAGGAAAATCGTGCCGAGTTTGCTGGGCATGCTTGCCAGGGACTCGCATTTTCCTTCGGAAAACAAGGAGGATTTTATGTACGATTGTATCGTGATCGGCGCAGGAATTGCAGGTGCTGTCAGTGCGAGAAAACTTGCGGAAGAAGCCGGAAAGAAAGTGCTGGTTTTGGAGAGACGCAGTCATATCGGAGGCAACTGTTATGATGAGCCGGATGCACATGGAATATTAATACATAATTACGGACCACATATTTTTCATACAGGAATCGAGGAAGTGTATCAGTATCTGTCAAGATTTACGGACTGGTATGCATTTGGGCATGAGGTGGTAGCAAAGGTTGGAGATCGTCTGATCCCGGTTCCATTTAATTTAAATACACTTCATATGGTATATGATAAGGAAAAAGCGGATGCCTTAGAGCAGAAACTGATCGCTGCATACGGTGAGGGAAGCCGTGTACCGATCATGAAATTACGTGAAAATGATGATCCTGATATTCGTGAGATCGCACAGTTTGTATATGAAAATGTATTTTTAAAATATACAATGAAGCAGTGGGGACAAAAACCGGAGGATATCAGTCCGGAAGTAACAGGACGAGTTCCGGTGCTGGTTTCCTATGATAACCGTTATTTCCAGGATAAATATCAGGGAGTACCCAAAGAAGGATTTACACCGATGTTTGAGCGTATGTTAGATCATGAGAATATCACGGTTGAGACAGGTGTTGACTGCAAAGAACGGCTACATTTTGAGGAAGATCAGATTTATTTTGATGGAAGACCGTTTGATGGGGATGTTATTTATACAGGTGCACTGGATGAATTGTTTGACTGTCAGTTTGGAAGACTTCCGTACCGTTCCTTAAGATTCGATTTTGAACATTATAATGAAGAATCTTATCAGGGACACAGTGTGGTCAACTATACGGTCAGCGAAGATTTTACGAGAATTACAGAGTTTAAATATCTGACCGGACAAAAAGACACGGATGGAACCACGATCGTGAAGGAGTATCCGTTTGCTTATACAGGAGCGGAAGGAGAAATTCCTTACTATGCGATCTTAGAACCGAAAAACCAGGAACTGTATGAAAAATATCATGCACTTGCAGGCAGACTGCCACATTTTTATCTGCTTGGACGACTGGCAGAATACAAATATTATAATATTGATGCGATGACGAAAAAAGCGATGGAACTTGCCGATGCGATCATGGCAGAAAATACAAAAAACTGATCGGAGGATTTATATATGAAATTAATGACATTTGCGATTCCATGTTATAACTCACAGGATTATATGGAAAACTGTATCAAATCACTGCTTCCGGGAGGTGATGATGTTGAGATACTGATCATTGATGATGGATCAAAAGACAGTACCGGAGACATTGCAGACGCTTATGAGAAAAAATATCCGGGGATCATCCGGGCGATTCATCAGGTAAATGGAGGACATGGGGAAGCAGTTAATGCAGGCATCCGCAATGCGACAGGACTTTATTTTAAAGTGGTAGACAGCGATGACTGGGTAGATGGGGAGGCTTATAAGAAGATTTTAGATAAACTTCGTGAGCTGACCGGCGGCAATCAGACGCTTGATATGTTTATTGCCAATTATGTCTATGAAAAAGAAGGTGTACGCCATAAAAAGGTAATGCATTACACAAACCTGCCGAAAGACCAGATTTTTACATGGAATGATGTGTCACGCTTCCGAAAAGGCCAGTATATCCTGATGCATTCTGTGATTTACCGTACAAAACTGTTGCGGGAATGTGGATTGGAACTGCCGAAACATACTTTTTATGTGGATAATATTTATGTGTACAAACCATTGCCGAGCGTAAAGACGCTGTATTATATGGATGTCGATTTTTACCGTTACTTTATCGGAAGGGAAGATCAGTCAGTCAATGAGAAGGTGATGATCAGCCGTATCGATCAGCAGATCAAGGTAAATAAGATCATGGTGGATGAGTTTGATCTCTGGAAGATTCCAAACCGCAAACTGCGCCATTATATGTTTAATTATTTAGAGATTATTACAGTTATTTCTACGATCATGCTGATCCGCTCCGGCACCGAGGAAAACCTTCTGAAAAAACGTGAACTATGGAAGTATATCAAAGACCACGATATCCGTTTATTCCATCATTTACGTGCAGGAATCATGGGGAATGCAATGAATCTGCCGGGCAAGGGAGGCAGAAAGATCTCGGTTGCTGCATATCGTTTGTCGCAGAAAGTAGTTGGATTTAATTAAGAGGTAATGGGAATATGAGTGAAGAAAATAACTGGGATTATGGAACAAATGAGCAGAATATAAATCAGGGGAATCCTGTCAGCCTGGAGAAAAATATGACTGATGATGCGCAAAAGGTAAATTTAGAGAAGAATACAGCAGACAATCCGTATTATACAAATACTTCATATGGAAACGGTGGTACAAATTATAATTACGGACAGGCAAATGACAGTGCAGGTTATAACTATGGACAGCCGAATGGAAGCGCGGAATATAATTACGGACAGTCAAACGGAAGTACAGAATATAATTACGGACAACCGGCTGGCAGGTATGGAAGTAATAAGTCAGAAAGTGAAGGCTTTGGTATTGCGTCGTTAGTACTTGGAATCATTACGGCTTTGCTGTTCTGTACCTGTATCAGCTGGATCACCGGTATTCTTGCGATTATTTTTGGTATCATACAGCTTGTAAAAGGAAATAAAAAAGGAATGGCGATCGTTGGTCTGATCACAGGCGGAATCGGATTTATCGCATCGGTCATTCTGTATATTCTGATCTTCTTTACCGGTCTTGGATCGTATAGCAATTATGATGATATTTACAATCATATTTACGATGATATTTATGATGATATCGAAAATAGCATGGATGATGGAACAATCTGAAAAATTTTTGCTGGAACAGCATAGATGATGACAGAATGATTCATTTGTTTTTATGGAGAGGGTTATGGAAGAATTATTGAAAGTCAGTGGATTGTCTAAGACATTTCATCTGTCGAAGAAACAACAGAAACTGGAAAAGACCGCAGCCAAAGTTAAGGTTGCGGTGGATGATCTTTCCTTTTGTACTTACAGGGGGGAAGTTTTTGGATTATTAGGACCAAATGGAGCGGGAAAGACAACAACGCTTCGCATGTTAGCAACGCTGATCAAACCAGATAAAGGTGATGCTCTGATTGACGGAAGCAGTATTGTGACAGATCCGAACGGTGTTCGGAAAAAGATCGGATTTCTGACGAGTGAATTAAAACTGGAAGAATTTTTTACACCGAATTACCTGTTTGACTTTTTCTCAGAATTATACGGTATTGATCCGGCAGAGCGGGATGAGAGAAAACGGCTTCTGTTTCAGAAGTTTGGTGTGGATGAGTTTGCAGAGGTAAAAGTTTCTAATCTTTCAACCGGTATGAAGCAGAAGGTTTCATTGATCATTTCACTGGTACATGATCCGCAGATCATTATTTTTGATGAGCCGACGAACGGACTTGATGTTATCACGGCAAAGGTGGTGACTGATTTTCTGCAGGAGCTGAAAGCTGAAGGAAAAACGATCATTGTTTCAACGCATATTTTTTCGCTGATTGAAAAAATATGTGACCGTGTTGGAATTATTATCGATGGGAAAATGGTTTTGTGTGATACGCTCTCTCACGTGACTGCGGAAATGACGCTTGAGGATAAGTTTTTTGAAATCTATCAGGAAACGGCAGGTGAGATAGTATGAGTAAAAAAATGATTGCAATCATGAAAAAAGAGTTCGCCCGCTTTTTTGGAGATAGAAGACTGGTATTCACCACGATTTTGATGCCGGGATTGATGATCTACATTCTGTATACACTCCTTGGACAGGGAATCATGAAGCAGTTTGCAGCTTCTGAGGATTATGTGTATCAGATCTATACGGTGGATCTGCCGGAGTCATTTTCTTATTTAAAGACAGAATCTGATTTGGAAGTGACGGAAATTTCAGCAGAAACAGAGTCCGATGTCTTAGAAAAGATCGAGGCAGAGGAAGCAGATCTTTTGATGGTATTTCCATCAGATTTTGATGCGGCTGTTGCTGCATATGATCCGTTAGATACAACGCAGGTAGCTCCGGATATAAAGATGTACTATAATTCGGTTTCGACAGAATCGTCAACAATTTACAATCAGATGTATCAGGTTTTTGATGATTATGAATCTTCTCTGGCAAATAAGTTTGATATCAATGCCGAAGAAGGTGTGAAATATGATGTTGCAACGGAAAAAGATACTTCCGCGCAGCTTTTTTCCATGCTTTTACCGATGCTTTTGATGTCATTTTTATTCAGTGGCTGTATGGCGGTTGCCCCGGAATCCATCGTCGGGGAAAAGGAGCGCGGAACGATCGCAACGCTGCTTGTCACACCGATGAAACGCAGCGAGCTTGCCGTCGGAAAAGTCTTAAGTCTGAGTGTCATCGGACTATTGGGCGGAGTTTCCAGCTTTATCGGCACGATGCTGGCACTTCCGAATCTGATGGGCGGTGCGGCGCTTGAGGATGACAGTATGACAGACGGGGTGAGTGCAGCAGTATACAGTGGAGCTGATTATGTACTGTTGTTATTTGTCATTTTAAGTACGGTTCTGGTAATTATCGGTGCAATCTCCCTGATGTCCGGCCTGGCAAAGAGCGTCAAAGAGGCAGGAACGATGGTTTCGCCTCTGATGATCGTCGTCATGCTGATCGGTGTGTCGACGATGTTCGGGGATGGTGCGCCGAAGGAGGTTTACTGGTATCTGATCCCGTTTTATAACAGTGTACAGTGCATGAATGGAATTTTTTCCTTTGATCTTGTGCCTGTTAATTTTGTGGTAACAATCGTGGCAAACCTTTTGTATGCACTGGTTATGACGGCCGGGTTAGCAAAGATTTTTGACAGCGAGAAGATTATGTATAGTTGAGAGGCAGCAGGTTATAAATAAAAGTATAAAATCCGCAATATCAGTCATATATTACAGATAAGAGAAAATATAAAGTTATACAAATATGGGAGATTGCGCGGGTGCTTTTATCTGTAAAAAAGATTTTTCATAAACAAAGAGTTCATTATCCGAAAGATGTTCTGATCGCTGCAGTTATTTTTGCAGCAGCAGTCTGTCAGTGGGGCGGCAATCATGAAAATGCCAGAGAGACATTGTCTTTTGCGGCACAGGAAGATACCGCAGAAAAAAAGGTGGCGATTACTTTTGATGATGACGTTATAATAGGACTAAGTCAAGAGATTAGCTATAAAGAAGCGGTTTCTATGATTTAGTCCTATTTTCGCTATTCTAAGGAGAGTAGATAGGGCAGCGCTGTTATATTAAAATCTTATAGTGAATAGCCGGGATCTGTCAATATTAGGGATATTGGCTGATGTCGTTATGACCAAAGCAGGGCTAAATCTAAATTCCATGAAAATGGGATACTTGATTTAGCTCTGCTTTAATTTTTATCGGGAGGAGGCAAGTGCTTAACCCTATTTTTATCCAAGTGCATATAAAAAATGTGATGATATGCTGTGACAGTCTGATTATTCCGGTACAGTCGGAAACGCTGGCGGTAGAGGGAATGGCAGAGTTTCTAAGGGCTTTCCACAGAATCAAGAGCCACGCAAATGCAGAGACGCAGCAGGAGAAAACTAAGCAATGTCAAAGGAAACAGACTGAAAAAAAGTATTTAGGATAAAATAGAAATATAGTCTGGTTACACATTGGTAATAAACGTAAAATGACGTATATGTTAAGCTTAAAATGATAATTTTGCAAATAAAATAAAAAATTTCTTGTAGATTATTAAACCATAGCAAAATAAATTAGTATACAGAGCATTCTTAAATAGTCAAAGAAAAGATATGATAAAGGAAAATGAGTTTCGGAGATAGAAATGAAATTAGACTATTGCGCAATAGGTATGAGAATAAAAGAGCGTCGGATGAAGAAAGAATGGTCGTAGGAGATGCTGGCATCTACTGTTGGAATTTCTAATCCACATATGAGTAATATAGAGCGGGGAAAGACAAAAGTAAGCTTGGCAACTTTGATAGATATTGCAAACGCTCTGGATACGACATTTGACGCATTGATTTGTGATAATCTGGTGAAAGGGAAAGTTGTTTTTGATGAAGAAATTTCACAGGAATTGGAAGAATGCAGTGAAGAAGACATCAGAATTGTTTATGATATGGTAAAAGCGTTGGTTAAGAGTCTGGCAAAACGGAAACATTAGTTGTTACAGTGGGGGCAAAGATATATGATAAGGATCGGGATTTGTGATGATTTAGTAGAACAACTTCAGATACAGGAAGAGATGGTTAGGAATATCGTTTGCCGTTTGGGGCTGAATACAGAAATAAAATGTTTTCAAAGCGGAGAAGATTTGCTATGGGAAATGGAACAAAAAGGCAATATGGATATCATTCTTTTGGATATTGAAATGGGCGGGATAAACGGAGTTGAAACGGCAAGACTTATTCGGGAAAAGGATAACAGGGCGATTTTGTTCTTCATTTCCTACTATGAACAGTATTGTAAGGAAATCATTAATGTACAGCCATTTCGGTTTATAGACAAGCCTGTTTCGGAGGAGGAACTGGATCGTGGGTTTAGAGAAGCGTTTAAGGCGATGAGTCAAAAAGAAGAAATTTTTGAGTATACATATAAAAAAGTTCCACATAAGATTTTGGTAAATAAAATTCGTTATTTTGAGAGTGATAAGCGACAGGTGAATCTTTACAGTACAGACGGTGTTTCTTCCTTTTATAAAAAACTGGATGAAGTAGAAGTACAGTTAGAACAGATGAATATCAAGTTTTTAAGGATTAGTAAATCTTATCTGGTCAATGTGAACTATGTAAAGGAATTTCGGTATGAAAAAGTAGTGATGGATGACGGCAAAGAATTTAAAATAGGTCCCAGATATAAGGATAAAATAAGAAAAAGTTATATTGAATTGATGAGGATAAGCTAAATGATGAAAGTAATGCTGGCAGCCATTGAAATTTTTTCTTTAGTGTATCAGAGAATTTTTGCACAAAAAGTCCTGACACAAAGAAAGTATGGAAGAGTGTGGGAGTGTTTTGTATGGGGAATGTATTTTGTTATTTCTAATTTTTTTACTTACAGTTTTGCAAAAAGTGCGTGGGACAATACAGGAATATTTGTTGTCTCATTTTTTTTTGCTTTACGTATTTTATATATAGATTCTGCATGGGTTTTATCGGCAGTTACTGCTTTTATGGCAATTAGTGGAGCATTATCAGAAGTATTGACTTATTATGGATGGCAGATATTTGTTCAGAAAAGTGGAGTCAAAGTAGATACGGCAAATGAGGATTACTTACTATTGCTGGTTTCCAAGCTAGTTATGTTTTTCTTTATAAAAATATTGCTGGCGCTTATCAAGCGGCATAAAAATATCAGGTTGAATACACAGGAATGGGTTGAAATTTTTATGATTCCCGGAGGAAGCATTGTCATTTTAGCTGAAATGATCTGTCAAAAGGAAAGCATGAGCGAGACATTGGATTTTGTGGCAGCGCTTATGGTAATGCTGATAAATATTTTTACATATTATTTGTATGATAAAATTGGAGAAACAGCAGAAAAAAGAGTACGGGAAGAGGTTTTACAGGAGCAAAGTGAATATTATCTCAGACAGTACAATGAAAACATGAATCTGTGGGTAGAAATGAGTGAGTTCCGCCATAATATGACGGAACGGTATCTGATGGAGAAAATGTATCTGGAGAAAGGAGACTATGAGGCACTCAAAAAATATTGCGATAATTCTTTAGAAAAGTTACATAAGCAGAGAAAAGTATCTAATACAGGGTGTTTCTATTTTGACAGTATTATTAACTATAAAGCGGCGGTTGCTGAGACATTTGATATTAAATTTGAAACAAAGCTGATGATACCGAGAGATTTAAAAGTGGAAACAGAAGATATCTGTATCTGTCTTGGAAATTTGTTGGATAATGCGATAGAGGCATCCAAAAAAGTGAAAGCAGAAGAACGTAGTGTTTGCGTAGAAATACGAGTGGATAGAAGAAACCTTATGATGATGGTTTCTAACCATTACGAAGAAGAACGGAAAAAGAGCGGAAATCATTATATGACAACAAAAAAAGAAAAACACAGGCATGGATTTGGACTGAATATAATAAGGAAGATAGCCAGACGGTATGATGGGGAGGTTATCATTGATGATGGGAATCATCAATTTGTGGTGACAGTATTATTGTATGAGATTTTTTCTATGTAAAGAAATGTAAAGGGAAATAAGAGATGCGTGAGTGAGAGACAGGCGTCTCTTTTTTTTGCATAAAAATAAAAAAGTTACAGATAACCATACGATTCTTGACGTTTTGAAGATTCTGTGTCGAAAAATGGTATTATTAGGAAAAAAGAGAGGGGGAATCAAGATGAGAAATCTGTTAAACCGCTATTTGAGCAATTTAATGACATTTGGTCTGGAGAAAGTAGCAACAGGCGCTGCAACAAAATGCTGCTATTTTATTCTGCATCAGCCCAAGGTGCCGGAAAATCTCAAAAAGTTTTCTGAGAGTAAGAAATGAGAAAACTTTTTGAAAGAATCGTAGACTTCATGGAAGAAAATGGAAGCATTCAATCGGAGTACAGGGATATATATCTATTCGCGTTGCAGACCGTTGCTGTATATGCTTTCAATATTGGAACGGGTGTTGTCATTGGCGCGGCCTTTGGGGAATTGTTATATTGCATGATATTTCTGATTGCATTTATGCTGTTGCGGCAGGAAGCAGGAGGATATCACGCACCGGGATGGATGAGCTGCTATTTTCTTTCATGTGGGATTCTGGTTTTAACCTTGTTATGGATAAAAGCAGAATTTGCTTATCAGACCTGTCTTACAATCGCTGCGGCGTTGGCAGCGGGGATGGGGATATTTCTATTTGCTCCCCTGGAGGATAAAAATAAGCCTCTGGAGGAAGCAGAAAAGAAAGTAATCGGAAAAAAGGCGCAAATCATAGTTGTAACAGAGCTGATACTCGGAATGGTATTCTTAGCGGTAAATCAGAGAGCTGCATATGCGGTTTTGGGCGCAGTTATCTGGTGTGGAGTGATTTATCTGGCATGGTCAGTAAAAAGATATACGGAGAAAAATGGGAAAAGTAGAGAAGATAACAATTAAATTGGCAATGCTGTTCATAGGGCTTTCTTTGCTGTTTCCGGCAAGGGTTTTGGCAGCGGAGAAGAATGAAATCAATGAAATCACCGAAAAAAAGCAGATTATATTTTTGCTGGATGCAAGCAAATCAATGCAGGGAGACGGACAGTGGATTGAGGCAGCGGACAGCGCATGCATGATAGCGTCGGCGTTGCCGAAAGAATACGAAGTGGCATTGCTGGTATATAACACGGAAATTGTTTATGAGGAAGATTTCGGAAACATTAATCAGAAAACCAGACATGCACTCGAGACGGTAGAACTGCAGGGCTACACCACCCCAGCGGTGGCGTTGGAAACGGCGGCTGATATGTTTGACAGTGCGGCGGCAGATAAAAGAGTGGTATTTATTTCCGACGGGGAAATTTCTCTGCGGGATCAAAGCGAAACAGAAACTGCAATCAGGCAGTTTGAAAATATGGTGGATCAGATTGCAGAACAGGGAATAAAAATTGACATGTTTGCAATCCCCAATGATAAGACGGAGAATGAGGTTTCGTATGGAACGAAAGTGACGTCAGGAGAGCAGTATACAGTAGGCGAAAACCAGACGATTGAAGAAATCACTGCAAAATATCTGTTCCAGACGTTACAGATAGAAAAAATAGAACTTGGCGAGGCGGTTTCCGGAGAAGGAAATATGACAGTGGATCTGCAGGATACTTATATGCAGAATGCAAAGATACTTCTCGTGTCAGGGGAAAACATCGAGGATTTTCATGTTGCAGGACAGTGTGAGAGCCTGAATATGCTTCAGGGAAACAAGTTTGCGGTTGCTGAATTGGAAAATCCATTGGAACGGCAGATTACAATGGACTATTCTCTGGAAAACAGAGGAAATGTCCATACTTATCTGATAAAAGAATATTTTTTAAAAGCTGATATGGAGAAATCCTATACATCAGAGGAAGGGACATTTACCCTGAAGGTAAATGTTGTAAACCATCAGGAGAAGCCGGTTTTGGATTCGGAAACTTTAAAAGACAGTATTTCTGTTTTGATTAATGGCAAGGAAGCGTCTTACCGTGTGGAAAATGGCACGGCGATGGTTCCGTATCAGACAGACGAGACGGCAAAAGTGAATGTGGAAATTGCAATTCAGCCGTCGGGAAATGTGGTTCATTACATAAAAACGGCAGATACGGTGGAATTGACAGTTCCGGTTGTAGAGGAGGAACCTGATTATACGGTTCTTTGGATTGTAATTATATCTTTATGTGCAGTGGTACTTTTGCTCTCTGTTTTATATGAAAGGAAAAAGCAAAAAAAAAACGATGGTGAGACGGGTTCCATTATCATAGAGAAATCGGAACCTCCTGTGCTGCCGAAATATGATTTCTCGGGACAGTTGGCGGTATATTTGTTAAAGGGGGAGCAGGAAGACGACGTTGCGCCCTGCAGTATTAAGTTATTCGGAAAATCACGAAAAAGTATATCCTTTGACTGGATCAAAGACCGCTGCGGGATTGACTATAAATTATCGGATGCAGATAAAATCAGGTTTACTGGCGGAAAAGACCATGCACTGTGTTTCAAAAACAGTGGTTATGCAACAATCGTAAAAGAAAACCAGATTTTGAAACGGGAGAGAAAGTATTCTTTATACTATGGAGAAAAAATATTGCTGATTTTTAATAATGGAGGAACAGAAATTGAACTTCATTATAAAAATATGAAACCAAGCGAAAGGTAAGGAGGAACAAAGTGAATACAATAACACAGACAAACAGGACGATTCTCTTTGAGGAAATCAATCCGGAAAAGCTGAATCTTCTGACACTTGTTGGAGACGTCAGGGGGGTAAACAGCGTAAGTGACGACAAAATCAAAGAAATAAACGATGCCTTGCTGGTGAGAAGTTTTGACGAATTTTTGGAGAAATTTGAGCCGGTGGTGTATTCGTATTTTGACGCAAACAATCAGAAAGTAATCTATACGCTGAAAAAACCTGAAACGATTGAAGATGAGTTACTGAGTGAAATTCATCTGAACCGCCAGAATGATTATCTGAAAATGCTGATGACGCTTGTTGAGGCAAAGCGGGCGGAGGGAAGCATCAACGTAGATTTTAAATTTGAGAAACTGACGGATATGATTTCACCCAAAAAGGTCATGGACGATATCCGACAGAACCGAAAAGAACTTCAGTATACCTACAGCGAATATGCGAAACTTGAGGACGGCGATCCGAAGAAGTTAGATACGGCAGATAAGCTGAATCTGATGTTTGAAGAAGCAAGTGTCAATTACAACAATGTAATGGCAATGCTGCCGCTTGCGATAGAGGATATCAAGACAAGGCTGTTGTTGGGCGATGGACAGAAGAAAAAAGACGAAGCGCCGTTAAGCATTGGCGTGCTCAGTATGGATGAACACGGAGAACTTAAGATTTTAGAGGCGCCGAAGGAAAACAAAAAAGAGCTGATGGTATTAGACGACAATGCCAACGCCGGACTGATTCAGGCAATCGAGAAAGACTATATGGATTTGAACGAGGACGGAAATGAGTATGTTATGTCGTTGGTTGCAAGAACTTTCTGTCCGCTGGCATCTACGATGGAGAGTGTGGTAGATATTGAGAAAGAAGTAGCGAACTACAATTCTTACCTTGAGTTCTACAAGCGGAGCAAGGATGATTTTATCAAGACAGTAAAACCGTTGGTGGAAAAAATCATGGGGGTATGGGCTTTCTTCGAGCAGTATCCGAGAAACTGCAAGGGAATGAAACCTTCTCTGGTGGTATCGAATGTGAGCAACGATATGCTGGCAAAGAGCAGCAACATTCCGCGACTTTTAGCATATCTCAATACGGTAAACGCAAAAAATGATTTTGAGAATACCATCTGGTATGCCATTGTTCCGTCGGTTTCCTTAAACAGCAGTTCTAAGCTGAAGGCGGTAAAGGAGCGTTTTAAAGGAAATGAGAACGTAGAGAAAGAGGATGTGAACAGCATGGAATCGCTGGTTCGGATTCTGGATGCGCTGAAAGATTATGAAGTGCAGTGTTTCTTCAGCTATGAGACGGGGGACAAGACCACCTTTAATGTTATGGCGACAGAGGGAATTGAAAAATATGAAACAAAATGCACGCAGTTGATTGGCAAGCCTTTTAGTGAATATGCAATTCCCTGTATCCCGAATTTTACCGTAATACCAAAAGACAAGTCCGGCGTCATTCTGGATAACAAAATGTACATTACAGAGCAGAATACGGCAGCGCTGTCTAAAGAAAAAGAAGATGTTATGAAAATCTGGATTGATGGTGTCTACATAGGAGCTGCTTATGTGGCAGCCGGTTTGGTGGCAGCTTACCAGAGTCCGGACTACTTAAAAGAAGTGTTTAAGAAAAACGTGGACGATGAGCTTCCGGGTGTCCGGTTTGACATTGAGTCAGGAGATCACGCACTGCAGGTTCGGACTACCATGGCAAAAGAGATTACAGGATACACCAACGATATCAAGAGCGATATCAACCGGAAGAATTTCGGATTTGTATTTTCTTCCGAAAATGCAGTGCTTAAGGATATGAATATCCAGAACATTATGGTCTACAAGGCACGTAACCTGCTGACAGACGGAAAGAGTTATGAGCCAATCTATAAGACACAGGTGACTACTTACATTCAGAGAGTGATGCGTTTAGCGACAGGCGATTTTAAGCAGGAAAATATTGTGGAGTTTTTCTCCAGCAAGCCTACCAGCCAGAGAAGCAGATGGATGGAGAAGAAGGATTGCATCAATGCGATTATCGGAAACGGAGACGATATCCGGTATTCCATCGACGAGGCAGCGGGATACTGCACGCTTGATATCGCATTTAACGGTAACGTGAAGAATCTCGAAATCGAGATTAACCGGGTCAACAGCGAGGACAGAACATTTTAAATAAAGTCTAAAAGAAAAGAAGGAGGAAACGAACATGGGTTTTAGATTAGCAGTGAGTGGAGGCGCAGAGAACATCAATCTGGACGAGAAAACTATCCAGAAAGTTACGTTCAGTTCCGATTCCGCAACAGATTCCAACGCAAGGGCTACAGATTTTGGCATTGCAGTAAAGATTACCGGAAAAATGTTGTATAAGGTGGGAGCAGACGGAGAAGACGGAACACTTGGATTATCCAAATGGTCTCAGGTTCCGTCCGAGCAGGCAGACTGCTACAGAAATGCACAGATCGATGTTGTATCAGCAGGACAGGTGGTAAGAAAGTACACAATCCCCAATGCGTTTGTCATGGAATATGAGGAGCATATGGATGATGAAACCGGTGTGGGTACATTTTATCTCCACATCAAGCAGAAAAAAGACGAGAATGATGCGGTGAAGATCGAAGGCGGCTACGGTGAATAAAGAAAGGAGAGGAAATTATGTCATTTTTAGTAAAAGTCGAAGGAAGCGAGAGCTTTGAAGTGGCGAAGGAATGTGTCAGAAGCGTAAAGGTTACTACTGATATTCCGCTGGATTCTAATGCGAGAACGAAGGATGTCGGCGCAACTATGGTAATTACCGGAAAGATTTTAGCGGCTTTGGACGGGGATATTACTGACAGTACCAGGAAGCTGGCATTATGGTCCGTTGTTCCGGCGGAGAAAGTGGACTGTTATCGGAAGGTGACAGTAGAGCATGTGGCAGGCGGTGTAATGGAGAGAAAATATTGTTTCCCAAACGCATTCGTGCTTGACTACAAAGAAGAGTTTGGCGATGTAGAGGGAACCGGAACCTTCACATTAGTACTCAGACAGAAGAAAGACAAAATCGCTTCTGTAGCGGTAGAAGGAAATTATTCAGCATAACAGCAGGGCGCAGATTGTCAGCAAATAGGACAGCCTGCGCCTTAAATCGGCAATAGAAAGCGCATTTTACGGGCTTTCTATTGCCATGAATGAAAGGTTGGAACAAATATGAATCCATATCATGTATTAGGGGTTTCGCAAACGGCTGATGAGGACACCATAAAAAAGGCATATAGAAAAGCGGCAAAAGAATGCCACCCCGATACACATCCGGGAGATAAGCGGGCAGAGGAACGGTTTAAGGAAATCGGAGAGGCATACCGGATTCTGAGCGATAAACAAAAAAGAAAAGAGTACAACGCTAGGGCAGCGCAGAAAGAACAGAAAAGTGCGGCAGGAAGGAACAGCGCTGGGACAGGAAGGAACGGTGCTGGGACGGGCAGAAAGAATACCGGAGGAGGAACGATTGATCCGGGAGATATTGAAAAGGAATTTGAACGATTTTTTTCCATGGGAAAGCAGAGTGAGAAAAAGGAGAATCGCACGCAACAAAAGATTAATCCCATGGATGTGACAGATTTATTTGAACGTTATATGGGATTGAAACGTTGAGAAAGACGATTTGATTTTTCAGACGCAGATTTGCGGTGATATTGAGGTGAAAATGAATAAGAAAAATTTCATGGACATGATGATATGCAGTCTTTCCGCTGCAATTATAATTCTATGTTTTACATATATGGAGCAGAGCAGGGGGCGGGATACGCTTATGGCTGTCTGCGGGATTGTATTTCTGGCATTTTTGCTGCTGGCAGTGACGGATTCTCTGTCCGGCAGACAGAAAAAAAGAGGAAATGGGCGGGGAATACAGGAACTGTTGCTGTTAGATGAAGAGGGAAACGAAATATCAGCCTGGCATATTGGCGGAAAGACGTCCCTTTTAATCGGACGGGACGAGCATAAGGAAAACGTGGACATTAATCTTCAGAATACAGAGTATGGCGGAATGGCAGACCGTCAGCACGCCGTGTTAAATTATGCGGCGGGGCAGTGGTATATTGAAGATTTAGGAAGCAGAAACGGTGTAAGAATCCAGGATGCGAAGGATGGCAAAGTGTATCAGGTGTCAAGGGAGCATCCCTGCCGGATTAACACAGGCGATATTATTTTTATCGGGAATACCAGATTAGGGGCAAAATAGCGTGTACATATGGAGGAAAAAACATGAGTGGAAATTTAATTCGCTGTCAGAACGGACATCTTTTTTCAAGCAGGAGATATGGAACAGTGTGTCCGTACTGCAATATTGAGACAGCCACGAAAGAAAAAAAGTCAGTGGAAAAATCGCAGGAAGAAATTGAGGACATTCTTTTTCTGGAGGAGGAGAATCCGGTCTGCGGCTGGATTGTATGCGTAAAAGGTCCGAGAAGAGGCAAAGATTACCGGGTCATGGACGGAAAGAATTTTGTGGGACGGGCAGATGATATGGATATTCAGATTCTGGGGGATAACAAAATCGCACGGAGAAATCATGCGGTGATTGTATTTGATGCGAAGAAACGGGAGAACATGATTTTGCCGGGAGACAGCAACGGTCTGGTCTATCTGAACGGTGAAGCGGTCTATCTGCCGCAGCCGTTAAGTGCATATGACGTGATTGAGATGGGGGAGAGCACATTCCTTTTTGTCCCTTTCTGCGGGGAGCATTATATGTGGGAGGACGATAAATGAATGTCCCGTACCTGACAGTCTGTATCTTATGCGCTTTCTTAGGGATTGCATTTTTGTACCGTTTTTGTCTGGTATTCCGGAGCAGCAGAGAGGGATATGAGACGGGAGCCTGCAAGACCATCGGCAGCCGTGAAATACAGATGGATTACTTTACAATAGAAGAAAATGAGAATGGTTTACTGGCGGTTTTAGCAGACGGAATGGGAAAAGAAGCGGGCGGCAGAATTGCTGCTAAGACAGTCATTCGGGTTTTTAAAGAAATTTTTGAAACGTACAACATGGCAGACCACCCGTCCTATTTTTTTAAGAAAGCGTTTCAGATGGCAAACCGGGAAATTTTAAAACAGATGGATGAGGGAAGAGGAATGGCGGCAGTCAGCGCCGTTATGATACAGGGAGGATTTCTGTTTTACGGGATTGTCGGGAATGTAAAGATTGCAGTATTCCGAAATGAGGAATTGGTTCCCCTTGGAACGGGACACACCGTAGATGTGCTGGCACAGGATAAGTATGTGGAAGGCGTTCTGACAAGAGAAGATGCCCTGTCTATGCTGCAGGAAAAAAGAATTTACAATTACCTGGGAAGAGACGGTTTTAAGGAAATACAGTTCTACGACAAGCCGGTTCGCTTACAGGAAGGGGATGTGGTGGCAGTTTTCAGTAATGGAATGCAGGAGAGCGTGACATGGAAAGAGATGGAAGACTGCTTAGCCCGGAAGAAAAGCTGTAAGAGAATGGCATTTGATTTGGTGGAACTGGTAAATCAGAAAAAAGGCGATAAGGATAATGCCAGCGTAATTCTGATAAGAGTTGGAGAAATGACATGAGAAAACAGAACAGTGATTTTGAGGCACGGTTTATTTCCGAAGAGGGAAGCAGGTTAAAAAACAGAGATTATTTTGGGTATGTGGAATTAGATGAGTTCGCCTGCTATGTCATCGCAGACGGAATTACGGAGGTCACGGATGTAGAAAGCGCAAGGCTTGCCATTGAGACAGTCATTCTTAGTTTTCAGGAAAATCCATCTCTGTCAAAGCGGGCTGTAAAGAGATTGTTAAAGCGGGCAAACCGGGCATTGTTAGGAAAAGAAAGTGACAGACGGTTAAAGGCATCTATTACAGTGGTTGTAACGGATTACCAGAAGATGAGATATGGCTATGTGGGGAACACAAGGCTCCGCATGTACCGGGGAGGGGCGGTTTACCGTCAGACGAGGGATATGTCTCTTGCCCAGGAGATGGTGGAGCAGGAGAAAATTGCCAAAGATGAGTTGATGCAGCATGAAGAGAGGAATAATCTTTATGCCTATCTGGGACAGAAAAATTTTAAGCCCGTGGTTTCAAAGAAGATAAAGCTGGCGGAAACCGACATGATTGCTCTGTATACAAGGGGAATCTGGGAGAATGTGGACGAGGCGGAACTGGATGATGTCTTTGCAGAAGCTGACAACGAAGTGCAGACAACGGTGGATAATATCGAGGACTTACTGCTTTCAAGACAGCCGGAGAATCTGGACAACTATACGCTGGCAGTTATTTTTGTAAATAAAGTATACCAAAATCCAGAGAAGCGGAAACGGATAAAAAAAATAGTGATGATTACGGTTATTGTTGTCATAGCGGCAATCGTTATCGGTGTGGTGCTGTGGTTTCTGCGTGATAGAAAAGTGCAGCGTACTGAGGATATGAATTATCATTTTACCAATACGGTGGAATATATCAATACCGGAAATTATGTCAGGGCAAAGGAGGAATGCGAGCAGGCGCAGAAACTGGCAGAAAAGCTGAAAAACAGCAGTATGAGAAACCGTCTGCAGGAATATTCCTTTGTGATAGAGACTGTGATACTGGCAGATGAAAGCTACAGCAGCGCAGATTATGAAGCGGCCGAAGAATACTATCTTTCTGCATTGGATCGCACCAGATATGCGGACAATGTAGGGACGGATTACATAGAAAATAAGCTGGAGAATATCAGCGTATTCCTGTCGGTGGAGGATTATATAAACCTTGGAGATTCCCTGTTAGAGCAGGGCGATTATGATGGGGCGGAAGAGAAGTATCTGCTGGCAAAAAAAGCTGCATTGTCCGTACATGATACGGAGGGCAAACAGACCGCTATGGATTCTCTGGAAAAGCTTTATGAGGAAAAGGCAGATGCCGAGAGCGCGGCACAGGAAGAAGCAGACAGTCAGGCACAGCAGACAGTTGCCGCAGCGGAGATGGTGGCAGCGGGAGATAAGGCATGTCTGGAAAAAGATTATGTTGGGGCGAAAGTTTATTATACGATGGCAGTTACCAAATATGGTGAAGTAGCGGATACGGCGGGACAGGAAGATGCACAGAAAAAATTGGATGCCGTAGAAGAAAAATTAAGTGAACAGGAGAAACAGAAAAATACGGCGGCTGCCTATGAAAGCCAGGGAGAAGCCTGCCGGCAGTCCGGGGATTTGTGGGGAGCAAAATCACAGTATCTGTCTGCAAAATCGGTTTATCAGGAACTTGGGAGTGATGAAGATGTGCAGAGGATAGAGGGAATTTTGAGCGATATTGATATGCAGATCACAGAGGGGTAAATATTGTGGAAAGTATTACAGATTTACAGCAGCACATACGAAAAAGGCTGACAGAAATAGAGGATCTGGACGAGCGGAAGGACGCAAGGGAAATATTGTTGGAAGGTCTTGTGCCCATTTTTGAACGGATGGAAAAACGGTATCTGGATTTGGAAAATCAAATCAAACGGGAAATAGAGATTCCAAATGAGAAATATGCAGTCTCTATGACGGTTATCACCCAGAAAGATTATGACCCTATCAACGGAACACTGTACCCGGTTGTTCCGGCATTACTGCAGGAGGATAAGGAGCAGGAGAAGCAGGAAGCAATGCCCTGCATTATCTATTTTGCGGGCAGTTATCAAAAGAAAGCAGAATTTGAAAAAGCAGCAGATTTTCAAGGGGTCGATGACAGCGGCAAATCCTATACCGTCCGGGTGCACAAAGCAAAATGTTATCAGCAGGCGTTGTCGGAGCTGTATCAGGTATTCGTCTATAACAAGATATGCTGGACAACAGTCAATACGGGATATCTGGATAGATTTTATGAAATAGATACGGACGGGGAAACGGATGGAAACGGTTTGAAAATAGATTTTGGCAGCTATGAGGAAGATATTAAAAATGACATGCTGCTGTTATGGAATATAGAAAAGTTCACATTTCAGTGCCGTAAATTTATGGTTCCGTGCATTGATGAGAAATATTATGAACATGAACTGGATTTAAAAAACTATGATTTGGACAGCGGATATATGCTTGGAATCAATGAAGATGTTCTTAAGGTCAGGCATGAAAAAGACAAAATTATCATGACCTCATTGAAAGAATCCTTTCGTGATTGGGAGGCATACCGCTTTATTGGAAAGATAGATACAAGTTCCCATGGGTATACCTGCGAAATGTTAAGCAACAGCAGAAAAAGCAGTTTTTTTCAAAATTACAGAGAACGGCAGGAAAGTTCCCTTGACAGCCGGACAGAGTTGTTTTGGATGGTACAGAGCTTTGAACATAATGTTTATGTAGAGTTAGAAAAGTGTGAGGTGCTTGAAACACCACCGGAGTCCTGTCTGGAAGGGGATATGAATCCATTTTTGGGAAATACCGTTTTCCCGATGGAGACAAGAAAAATTCTGGCATTGTATTTTAGACGAAAGGGACAGAAAAACAATTTTTGCGAAGATATGGTACGTTTTTTTGTGTCACAGATACAGTTATCGGTCTGTGAATATAAGTGTGTTGGTATTCTGATGGATTCGCACCTTTAACCATTTTATGTTAGGCGGTACAGCCTTGTAAAACGACAGGGAGACAGGACATAGGACAAAGGAGTTTAAGTGTATGCAGTATATCTGGGAGGTTGTGCTGGCAGCAGAAAAAAATGGAATCAGGGAAGCCGATTTGCGGTATGAGGTGGCAGAGGTGCGAAACCCATATCTGGAGGTTTCCTTTAGTGACTTAAATACGCAGACCGTAGAGCAGACTGTTGTAGAGGTAAATCCATTTTACCGCTTTTTTGATATTTTCAGTGAGATATTGGATATTAACCAAAAGGAATATGAAAAGACAAGGGAAATCTTTGTGGATACAGTCTTTCATTATCTGGCATTGACGGACTTGAGGATGGGCATGAGCAAAAAAGATTACTATCTTAAGTTCTTAGCAGAGGAATTGGGAAGCGGACAGTTTGGAAGTAAGGCAAAGGCGGCAATGCGGTTATTTTCACGGTATGAAAAAAGATATCTTGTACTGGCTCTCATGGATGTGGTGGCTTCCCGCAATTATCTTGAAATTTTCAAATGGTTGTTTCAGGAGATATATATAAATTCCATGATATACGTCAGCATGGATTGTGCCAATGAGCTTTATATTTACGTTGGAAGTGCAGAAACGCAGGAAGAAAGGAAAAGGGTTCAATTTTTATTAGACACTTTTTTACCGATAGGAGTGAGGACAGAAGTTTTTTATCTGGAACATTTCGGAATTTTGGAAATAGAAGAAACTATGATATTAGATAAGGTACTTTTAATATAGAGGCGGAGGTGATAGGTATGGAGGCAACCGGAACGGATACAAGGAAAAACGAAATGAAATATGAAAAATCAGAACTGGAGTTGATGACCACCTATCAGCTAAGGGAAATCTGCCGTCGTGAAAAGATTATGAACGGTGTGATACACCCTCTCGATAAAGAAGAACTGATCCAGACGATTATGCGTTACATGGGAAAAAGACAGGACTTCCTTATCTGTGACAGGAAAAAAAGGGGAGAAGAGCGGGTAGAGGAATTTTTAAAAAATACCAGGATTGTAATAAAGCCCAGTGAAGAATTATACTGCCAGTCCCAGATTTTAGCTTATGAGGGACTGTCTATCGAGTATTATGACGACTATACCATTCCTTATAAGAAAGAGTTGGCAGGAACAAATGCCTTTTTAATAGGAAGCGATAAGACGCTCTGTGCGATTTTAAATCTCAAAGAGCATGGGGGAAAACAGGAAAAATTGTATCTTACCAAGGCGGCGGAGCTAGAGACACGGGAGACGCAGAGAAAAGATTACAGGATTTTCTGCATGGGACGTCAGAACTCAGAGTGTATGTATCACCTGTACTATGGAGAGCAGACGATACTGCCGGAGCATATCGAGGTTTACAGTATACCACTGATTGATTTTGTGGTGAGAAAACCTGTCACACTGATGCTGCCTATGGCGATTGATTTTGGTTCTGTAAATACCACTGCCGGGGTGTATCTGGATTCTGCTTATTTTGAAAATGTCGGAGAGCAGGCTGCGGTAAAAAATTGCAGGGAAAATGAGATAAATTATACAGCTTTTGAGGATGGTAACGGAGAAAGTATGCTATTGCCTAGCGTGATTGGAGTATTGGCAGTGGAAGAAGAGGATTACAAGCTGCTGTTCGGTTATGATGCGATAAGGCTGGCAAATGCAAGTTATGTGGATGAGGGTTTTTGTGTCTTTTATGATGTGAAACGCTGGATTGGGGAATATGACAAAGAGGAAGAAATTGTTGACAGACAGGGACGGCGGAGGCTGGTAAAGCGGGCGGAGATTTTACGTCGATTTTTCCTGTATATCATAAGAAAAACGGAGAACCGTTTTAAATGCCGCATTTCTCAGGTACATATCTCAAGTCCGGTGAAGCAGAAGCATTATTTCCGCAGAATGTTCCGGGAGATACTGCCGGAATATATGGCGGGTCAGGAAACGATGCTCGATGAGGGAATGGCTGTATTATATAACACCATTTCTAATATGTTAGAGCAGGATACTTTGGAAGAAAATGAAGAATATGAAGCGCTTATCATAGACTGTGGAGGAGGGACAACAGATTTATGCTCTTATCGTTTTCGCATTCAGGACCGCAGAGCCGCTTACAAAATCTATATGGAAACTACATACGAAAACGGCGATACGGACTTTGGCGGAAATAACCTGACATACCGCATTATGCAGATATTGAAAATCGCACTGGTGCGTGCCAAAGGAAATCAGAATGTAAGCAGTGTGAAAGAAATTCTAGAATACATGGATACGGATATTTACCGTTTTATTGATTCGCATGGAGTAAAGGAGTTTTATCAGTATTTGGAACAGGAATATCAGAAAGCGGAAGAGACACTGCCGACACGTTTTGCAGATTTTGAGAGATATAACCGCAGCGAATATTACAAGGTAAAAAATAATTTTTATACCTTATTTAATACAGCGGAACAGATAAAAAAACTATTTTATGGGAAAGTCGGAGCGTTGGAGGTCACGGTAACTTCGGAACAGAAGGAGCAGAGGGAAAATACTGTTTTATTGGATAAGTGGAAGCTGTCTTTCTGGAAAGGGAACAGCCTTACGGTGGAAAAGATGATACCGGAAGTGATGATGAACTATTTTGAGATAGAGCTGCTGTTATCCGGCGAGATATACGGCATTGTACAGAAATTTATGGAGGAATTATACCACAGCGGAAGAATACAGGATTTTTCCTTTATTAAGCTGACGGGGCAGTCCTGCAAGATTGATTTGTTCAAGGATGCGTTAAAAGAGTTCGTTCCGGGGAGAATGATACAGTTTCGGAAAAGGGCGAATATTGATGCGGCAGATTTTGAATTAAAGATGACTTGTGTGGACGGGGCGCTGAAATATCTGCGTGACCGGAAATATGGGCTGGCAGATATTCACCTGAACAATGGGAAAGCTGTGTTCCCCTATCGGATTACCGCTTATACCCATAATGGAAAAGAAGTGGTACTGGTGGATGGTTTTAAAGACTGGGATACGGCGGGAACTATTTCGAGGAATATGGAGGATTTGATTCTTCCGCTGTATTTGAAAAATACGGACGGGGAGGAACATTGCCGTTTTCAGTATGTATGCAGGCAAGAAGATTTTTCACAGAAAAGCTATGAGGAGATTGAGGCGGTTTATGGTTCCCATATTCTACAGAAAGAGACGGACAGTATTGAGAATGGAGATGTGAAGTTCTTCGTATGGGCAGAACAGGAGGAATGGGGATTTCAGGTTGTTCCGGTTTACTGTAAAATAGATGAACTTTATCTGGGGAAAGCAGAATTTTTCAGTTTCGAGAGTGATAACTGGGTGAACAGTTTTTTTGACGGGAAGAAATAGGAGTGTGAAGTTTCATGGAAATCAGGGTTCCGGTGTTTGCGGGCAGGCGTATTTTGAAAAAAGAAAGTTTGTGGGATATCAGGGATTACACCTATGCAGGATGGCAGTTGTATTATTCGGAGTATACGGATGGCCTGTTAAAGGGCTGTGATATACGGGCGGAAGATGGTCAGCTTGTCATTGGGAAGGGAATGTTGAAATTTCACGATTTTATTTATCTGATGATGGAAGAGGAGAGAGTGGATTATCAGCCGAAGAACAGGTGGCAGGTGTTGAAAGCAGAATTTTCAGAGGATGAGACAAATCTGGACTATAAGGCATACCGGGTTAGATTCTTTTTGGACGAAGAGATGGAACTGGGGGAGAACCAGATAGAAATGTGTCGGTTTTATCTGCGGGAGGGTTCGGTGCTGCGGGATAGTTATAAGAATTTTGCGGATATGTCAACGGAGTACGATACGGTAAATCTGATCTGTGCTACGGTGGCGGGAATTGGGGAGAAAACGCTGCATCCGTTGGTGGTTAAGCAGTTTGGTGAAGAGCTTTGGAACATGGAGGAGAAGGATCAGTTTGATTTTGGATTTTGCAGTCTGGTTTGGAATACACAGGGGAGGGTGGAGCGAAAAGTGATTGCGGCATATTTAAGTAATAAGATGAAGAAAGCTGTAGTGGCTAATATCATGTCGTACGATAGCCAAATGGTATATGAGAAGCTGGAGAATATCGTGGATAATATGGGAAAATTCAAAAGGGAAAAAGTAAATTCTAAAGTGATTATTGTAGATTAGTCGATAGAACAGAAACGGAGAGTGTAATTTGAAATATTTTGAGATAGTAGAAGCACCAGAACACAAGTATGCACCAAGAGTAAAGAATTGGTATGGAAAGATTGATGTGAGAGATATTTGTATAAAAAAATATCCTGATTTGCCTAAAAGAGAATTATTTGTTATTGAATCATCTGAAAAAACTATTTTTACAGATATTATTTTATTTCCTTTTTTATTACTTTCACCGAATGTAATGGATGTTATTAAAATGTATCATGAAAGATGCTTTTATAGAGAAGTTATTCTTCTTGATCAGCTAAATGGAAAATCTGAATTGTATTATTTGCCAGTATTTGATGAAACAGAAAAGCTTTTGATTAGGAACAGGGAAGATTTAATGCAAGAGGAAGAGGTAAATTTAAAAAAAGAAATTTTTTGGATTCGGGATTCATTCAAAAGACATACAATCATTTCTCTCGAGTTGGCAGAAAGTTTATTGTGGAGAGAAATAACAGGTCTTGGCATAAAAGAAGTTAAACTGTATACTAATTAATAAAGGAGAGCGAAAGATGAGGGAAGAAAGAATAGTTGTTCATCCTTTTGAACAGTTAAAGATTGAAAGCTATCAAAGTGTGGAAGAAGTAAATGAACATGCGTATATTAAAATGTCAGGTCAGATTCCATTTAAAAAGAAAGATGAGTATATGTACAAAGGGGAAAGCAATCCCTGGGTTCGGGTGATTGCTGTAGCGAATAAAAAAGAACATACTTTATTGTATGGGATTATTGCAATTATCCGAATGGAAATAAAAAATAAAACGTGCCGTATGGAATTAGTTCTTCGGTCGGGAACGGTTCAGATGGATTGTAGAGAGAGAATGCGCAGTTTTCAATCTGAAAGTTTGACTTATAGTGAGGTATTGGATATATGTAATCAAAATTATAATGCTGACGGAATTATGTCAGTTGCAAAGGGAACAGCTATTAATCGATTTATTATGCAGTATCAGGAAACGGATTGGAATTTTATAAAACGGCTAGCAAGTATAAATCAGACGGTGGTGATTGCTGATAGTTCGGCACGGACTTCCCGCTATTACTTTGGACTTCCGGATAGAGAGAATACAATAAAAGGTGATAACATTGAATATGATACATGCTATGATGTGCAGGAATATTGGTTAAAAAAAGGCAAAAATTTAGAACTTTCACCAGTCGATACTATGATATATGTATGGACAAGCAGAGAAATTTATCATCTCGGAGATTGTGGATTGGTTCAGAATAAGCAGTTAATTGTGTGGAAAATTATTACGGAGATGAAAGGCGGCGTTTTGTATCACACTTATTATATGCGTACAAAATCAGGATTTAAGATACCTGTGATATATCATACAGAAAATTCTGGAGCATCGTTATTTGGAGTTGTGAGAAATGTAAGTGAAGAGAAAGTACAAATAGAAATTTTTGGTGATGAAAATAGAGAGCGGACGGGGGCGCGTTGGTTTCCGTACGCTACGGTATATTCTTCGGAGGATGGAACAGGTTGGTACTGTATGCCGGAAATAGGGGATAAAATCAGGCTATATTTTCCAACAGAAAAAGAACAGGACGCATATGTTATCAGCGCATATCATGAGGGAAATGGAGGATTAAGAACAAATCCGCAATGCAAGTTTTGGAGAAACAGGGAGGGGAAGGAGATACAGTTGGCTCCCGGAAGAATATTGCTGACAAATAATAACGGAACATACATTGAATTGTCTGATTCAAATGGAGTAGAGATTGTGAGTGGAGGTCCGGTAGTATTATCGGCAGGAGGGGCACTAAGAATCTCAAGTGCAAGTTCCGGTATAGAGTTAAGTGCACCTAATAAGGTAAAGCTAAAACAGGGAGACACTGAGATGAGTCTGGGAGGAGATTTGAATATGAGTGGGGCACAGATTAAACTATAATGAACTATAGTATGGATGAAAATAAGAAGTGATTCAGCGGCGAGGAAATATTATGGAGATAAGGATAACAGATAGTTTAAAGCTGCAATGTGAAATACCGTTTGTATTAATTGAAAAGTTTCAGTTTGTATGGGAGCCAAATCAACATGCAGTTTTAGGGTTGGAAGGTTACATAAATGGAAATGCACAATATATAACGGATAAATTATACGACAGTAAAATTAAAATATGGATGGAGAAAAAGCAAAGCAAAAGGGTACTTTTCTGCGGGTATTTAATAAAAGTACACGAGTGCGCTGTTGGAAAAACCAAAAGAGTCAAGATACAAGCGGCATCGGGGTCATATAAGTTAGATCAGTGCGTAGAATCGAAGTCATTTCAGAATACAGAGAGTACTTATGCAGATATTGTTATGCAGACAGTTGAGAATGCTGGCGGCAAGGTGATTTGTACAGAGGGAATTAATAAAAAAATAAGTAAACCGGTAATACAGTATAATGAAACAGCGTGGGGATTTGCAAAGCGGATGGCGAGTCAGGTAGGAGCATATTTGTTTCCTGACATTGAGACAGGAGGAATTAATCTTTGGTTTGGAGAGAGGGAAGGAAATGCTGCTGCAAAATTTTCGGAAACGGAATATGTAGAAAATATGTACCGGGAAATTGATACTAATACAATGAAAAGCTATTATGAGATAGACAGTAAGGAATTTTATGAAATCGGTGATAAAGCAAAAATTTGCGGCTTGGAATTGCAAATCTGGGAAGTAAAAGCATCTTTTGAACGTGGGGAGCTTAATTTTAAATATATATTAAAGAAAAATGCTTCCATTTCAACCATATATCAGAACCAATTTGTAGGATTGGGATTACAGGGGACGGTTGTAGAAACAAGAGGAGAACAGATAAAAGTTGCTTTGGATATTGATGGTGGTAAAACTACAGGAGACTATTTTTACGATTGGTATCCGGAAACGGGGAATGCACTTTATGCAATGCCGGAGATAGGAACTCAGGTACTTTTATACTTTAATAGTAAAGACGAGAGAGAAGGATTTGTACTGCATTCTCTGCCTAATTCTGTACAACAAAATACAGATTATAAGAACCGATATTTTAATACGAAAGAAGGAAATACAGTACATTTGTATAAAGACAGCGTAGATTTTTCTTGCCAGGGAAATCATAATTTGGCTCTTGCAGATAGTTTTATTTCTGCGGGGAGTAGTGGAACTGTTAGTATTTCTGCACAGGGAAGTGTAAAGCTGAGTGCACGCAGGATTACAATCAGTACGCCGGATGAGTTGAATATATGCCAGGGATAGCGAGGAGAATAACGATGGAATATTTTGATGAAGAGATTTTGGAGGCAAGGAGAGAACTGGAGCGTTTAAAACATACAACATTAGAAACAGGTATTTATGTGGGAGATGAATTAATTACTTTTACGAATATTACGCTGCCACAAACGAAAATTCATATATATCTGCCGGAACAGTTTATTGTTATGCCAGATTTGGTTAAAGATATGAAATATCCGTCAAAAAATGCACCAGATTTAATCATTACCAGTTTGGACAGTATGGTAAATTTTGGGTTTAATATACTTTCTGTGTCTATGGAAGAAGGGGACACGAAAGTGATGAGCAGCCAGTTCCAGAATGCGTTACGTAATGTTAATCCATCTATAAAGATTAAAAAGCAGGTAAATGATGTGACTACGGAACATGGAAATGAGATGAGTTGGTTTGATTTTAAAGGTTATCTTATAGATGGACAAAATTATAACAGAATGTATCTTGTGAAGATGAGAGAAACTGTGTTGCATGGAATTTTTAATTGTCCAATGCAATTTAAGGATGAGTGGGGAGAGATAGCTGAGAAATGTTTTATGTCGATTGAGGAAGAATTATAACGGAATTTTCTATATAGGGGGAAGCGTTATGTCGAAAGAGAAGGTATACAAAAATGGAGATTCTATTATAGCAGGAGATTTTACTTTTGAACTGGAAGGAAATTGCCTTCGAAAGTTTTTGAAAGGAATTTTTAAAAAACAATACCAAGATATTGCGTGTGATATGATGGTGAAACACTATGCTTTTTACGAAGAGTTAAATAAAGTAGGTATTGTAAAAGAAGAGGAATATGTCACAAGAGAAGCAACTATTTGCTGTTCTAACGGAACGGAAGTAGTCCAACTGGATGCTTATGAAGATCATGGAATACTTGCTGAAAACGGGAAACCGCTTATGACATGCAGTGATTGTGAAGTTAATAAGAATATCTATTCATTTGGTACTTGTAAATGTGGTGATATATATATAGTGAGAGTCTGCCTCATCCAAGTGAGGAGGGTGAGCCGGATGAGCATGGAAATGTAAGGTATAAATGTATGCCTGTTTTATGTGGAAATTGGAAACAGGATACAGGGGATTTACTTATATCAGAAGGGGAAGAATTTGTAGAAGCATTACGTTCAGGAGCTTTTTTAACGTGCATATATGAAGGAAAAATAACGGTAATAGGAATACCCGAAAAAGAAGCCGAAGAAAGGAAAAAAATACAAATATCTTCATGGCTTATTGCATATGAAGGAGAACCAACGAGAACGGGTGGAGTAGAAATAGATATACGAACAGAAGAAAGAGAGAAATTAAAAGAAAATAATATAAAAAGAGATGGAATTTCTAACGTAGATTGGTATTCATATGAAGAGTATACTACTGAGGATGGAAAGTTGACTATAAACAAATATGCTGTAGAACAATATAAAAATATAGGAGGAAAGGTAAGTGAGCAACCAGATGTCAATGGGGCATTTGTAAATGAAAAAGGAAGGTATTGGGTGGCAGTAGGACCCGAAATATTAAGCCCTGGATATAATGAGCAACCCGTAGAAGAGCAGACAATTTCAGATAATCAATTTAAATATGGCACAGAAATAGATGTGGTATTGCAAAACAGTAAGGATAAGAGTGAAGTTTATATTGAGTGTATTATAGGTGATGTTAAAGCTCATACATATCCTAATGGAGTATTTCAAACAGGGGATGCGTATCCTAACTGCTCAAGCAAAGATGATGGTAGTAAGCATAGAAATGGATCTTATATTGAATTTATCAATGAACCTAAATTTGAAGATAATTATATTAATGGGAATATGTCTGATTATGTTGTGATAGATATTATTGTATATGAGAGAGGGATGTAGGTTGTTTTGAAAAGAAAGATTGTGAATATGGGGACGATAGGAATAGTAGTTATAATTCTGCTGGTTGGTGTCTTAAATTATAAACAGGCAGCAGAAACCAAAATGAAAAAGATTGAAACAGAGGAAAACAGAGTAAGAGAAAACAAAACAAATTATACAAACGAACAGGACAGCAGCAACATATGTGAGTCAGTAAAGAAAGTTGATTTTTCGTCAAAAGAATATTCGATTAATTGGGAGATTTATACAGATCAAGTGGAACTGGCATATAAAGAGAACTTTTATAGGATCATTACAAATCAGATGCCATTGGAGTATGGAGAAGAAAAGGCTGTCTATTTTCGGGATCATCTACGAGGGATAGCGGATTTAGATGACATGGAGTTTATAGAACAATTTGTAAAAAAAACAAGATATCGTTTTATTGATTGTGATGGGGATGGACTTCCAGAATTGCTAATGGATATTGGAATAAATGGTTTCTGCATATTAAAGTATCTTGTGGAAGAACAAAAAGTGGAAGTTTATCACTGGCTGAACGAATATGAAGTACTTCTTGGTTCGAATCAGATAGGATACTGTAATTCTACGAGTGCAAATAATACCCGATATGGATATAAAACATTGAATAAGGCAGGAGAAGTGGAGAATGAAATTTATTTTACTGCTTATTATGGCGAGACTGGAATAGAATATGAAATTTATATATTCGGAGATGAAAGTATGAGCGGGCATCTGAATCAGGAACAATGGGATGAAGTGACAAAAGACTTTTTTACAATGCTTGATTGCCCTGTTACTATGGTAACGTATGAGGAAGCTTTCGGGAAAAATTTTACTGGAACAGAAGCGCTGCATGGGAATACTGATGAGGCAATGAGGGCATATGATGAGTTTTTGTCAGGAGAGAGAGCGTTGGAAAATTCTGGTGGAGGTACGATAGCAGATATGGATGATGGAAGTATGAAGTATTTGACGTGTGACATAAATGGAGATCATATACCGGAGTTACATATTCAGACATTGGGAGATTATTATATTCTTGCATATCAAAATAATATGCTGTTTGTTTTGTTTCATGAACAGGTGGAAGAAACATTAAAATGTTATGATGTTTGTAAAAATGGCGTGATTGTGTATAAATATACAAAAGAAAATAAAGAAAGCTATTCCTTTTATAAATTTGAGTTTTCTGGAAATGCGTTTAAAACAATTGCATTTTACCGGAATGACAGTAATGGAAATGGTGTATATGATGAGTATGAATGTAATGAAACTATTTGCACGTTTGAGGAGTGGACTAGCAGTGCAGAAGGATATTTCAGTATCGATAAAAATGGGGATGTGCAGATTTTACATATGATGGGATGGAAAAATTACGATGAATCAAAGAGATGGAAAGATGCTGAAGGAACAAGCTGCAAGAGTTCTTTTTTATTATATGTATTCGGATGAGGGGGATTATGATTCAATAGTTGTAAGAACATATAAACAGGAACAGTCGGTATATGTATATCAGTTTCCAGAAGATCAGGAGTTTCCTTGTGTAAGAAATTTTTCATGTAGAGGTATGACGGAAGATCAGGAATATTATATTTTTGCAGATTATACAGACTATTATACTCATGGTTATGAACCTGTTTTTACTCATTATCATTATCTTACAAGTTATGCTGTTAACAGGGAGACGGGCGAAGTGCTTCGGGAACGGGAATGGAGTGATATAGAGTGTGAGTGGTTGTATAATGAAGAGTATAGAAAAGCAGTTAAATAGTGGAAACTATTTATAGGTAATTGCGAAACAAGTTCGCAATTCTGATTGAAAATACGTAAGAAACATAACGGAATTTTTATATAGGGAGAAAGTTTTATGCCGGAAGAGAGGGTACAGAAAAATGGAGATGCCATTATAGCGGGAGATTTTACTTTTGAATTGGAGGGAAATTGGCTTCAAAAGTTTTTCAAGGGATTTTTTAAGAAAAAATATGAAGATACCGCATGTGAGATGATGGCGATGCATTACGCTTTTTACGAAGAGTTAAATAAAGTAGGTAGTGTACAAGAAGAGGAATATGTTACAAGAGAAGCAACTATATGCTGTTCTAACGGAACGGAAATGGTTCAATTGGATGCTTATGAAGATCATGGAATACTTGCTGCGAACGAAAAACCGCTTATGACATGCAGTGATTGTGAAGTCAATAAGAATATCTATTCATTTGGTACTTGTAAATGCGGTAATATATATAGTGAGAAACTTCCTCATCCAAGTGAAGAGGGTGAGCCGGATGAGCATGGAAAGGTAAGGTATAAATGTATACCTGTTTTATGTGGAAATTGGAAACAGGTAACAGGAAATTTACTTATAGCAGAGGGTGAAAATTTTGTTGAGGCACTACGTTCAGGAGCTTTTTTAACGTGCATATATGGAGGAAAAATAACGGTAGTAGGAATACCTGAAAAAGAAACTGATGAAGAAAATATTTCAAGCGAAGCGTTGATTTCTTTAGATAACTTAGATGATTTTGGTTTTTTTATTGGAATTAATAGTAAAGAGAGGGAGGCAGGAATCAAAGAATTGAAAAGAGTGTTAATAAAATATAATATTACTTCGAATGAGGAAATAGCTTTTTTTATGGGAGAAGTTGCCAAGGAGAGTAATTTTGGAACCAGAACTGTGGAAATGTTTTCTGGAGATGATCCAGAAGAATATTTCAACAATAGGTATAGTAACAATAGTGGCTTGGGAAACAAAGGTGGTAATGATGGTGAATTATATCGAGGAGCTGGATATATTCATCTGACAGGAAGATATAACTATGAAAAGTTTGCAGAATACATAGAAGATGATGAGATTGTTACAAGAGGATATAAAGTAGTTGGTGGAGAGTATAACAAGGATGTAAGTGACATTGAGCCAGGTGAAGTGGGGGTAATAGATATAGGGGAATATGCTTGGGAGTCGGCGGGATGGTTTTGGACTGAAGGTAATCCCAAAGGGTGTAATTTAAATGATTTTGTTGCAAAACTTGATTGGAAATCTGTTTCGGAAGCAATCAATAAAGGGGATAAAGGAACTTTTGTTGAACGAAATGGATACATTAATGATTTTTATGAGATATTGACGGGAAAATCGCTTGGTTTGCCAGATAGTTTAGAATAACTGGTTTTATCGTAAATACTCTGAAAAGTCAGAAATAACATTATTTGATAAGAAAAAATTCGAAGTGTGATTAAGTGTTTATTTGGGAAAACATTTAAAAATATATGAGAGGTCTTTGATAATGAAGTTAAGACAGAATAGAGAGATTAAGAAAAGTATAAAAATATATAGGAAAGAGGTATTTTGCGGAATAGTTGGTATTTTGCTCATAAGCTTGATTGTTTTTTATACAGTATTAAACAGCATGGAGAATAAGCGAACTTTACAAGTGAAGAATGATGTATACTCTCTTGGAAGGGAAAGAAATGAAACAAATATATACAATATAACGATAAATTATCCACAATTGGAAGATGGTATCGGTTTGAACATAGACATAAATAAAGTGAACTCACTTTTAAAAGATGCTGCATTTTCTGTGTATGCGAAAACATATGTGAAAGCCGTTGCACAGCTGGAAGAGGAAGTTCAAGATGCACATGCCTATGCAGGCGATGTAATTGATTATGATCTTCTGTGGTTGGATAATGATTATATAAGTCTAGTTTTTTCTATAGATTCGTGTGTGGGAGGACCGTCCTATACGCATCAATATCCGGTTACTATTGATATAGAAAAAGGGCAATACATTTACTTTAGTGATTTTGCAGACATTAATGAGGTACTGCAAGCGCTGCAGACGGGAAATTTTGAGGTATATGCAGGAACTTACAGTGAATTTAGTTCCGAAGATGCGCATGCCCCGGATGTAATTAAACAGTTTTCGGAAACGTTTCAAGAACAAGTTAGTGCAAGTACGACAGGAGAAGGTTTTGACTGTTTTAGTAGTCAGAATATTGGGTTAGATCAACAGTATTTATATATTTATTTCCCTTTTGAAAAAGGAATATCTTTTCATGGATATTATATTTTAGGTATTCCAAAGAATAAATTGGAGAACCAGAATTGAGTGATATAGAGTGTGAGGGGTTTAATGAGGAGTATAAAAAAGCAGTTAAATAGTGGAAATCTAGTTAATGAGAAAGGAAAAGGATGAACCGTTATATAGAATTAGAAAGTCACATACAACAATACTGTTTTGATAGAATGAATGTCAAATGGGAATATATAGATAATCATTATAGTATGCTATTTCCTGCTTTTGTGGAGAAGTTAGATATGTTAATGAAAAGATGGTGTGATGAACACTAAGATAAGAAGCAGGATAAAGTAAAATATCTTATTTTCCAACGACTACGAACCAGCGGATACACAGGAACTTATGAAATTTCTATGGGATTGAGTAATGACATGATCTATTTGGATGAACATATGTCCTGTGTATATTGGAGACCAGATTTAATATTTAAAGATATAGATCGTGACATGCTGGATGTCAATAAGAAGCTGGCACAGAAATATATTCGGATAGAAGAGTATGAACTGTTATATTTAAAACAGAGAATTCTTTTGGATGACTGGAAACTATTTTTTAAAGTTTTAGAAAGATTATCTAGTAAAGTTGCAGAAAAGACACAGGAACGATATGAAATATTTGAAGATGAAATTGATATACTAGCTGGGGATTATATGGACAGGCTTGATGTAATAAGCAGTATTAGTGTAAATAGAGAATTGTATAGCGAGAAAGGAAGATAGACGTGGGAAAACAAAAGAGTTCTTTTCATATGGGAGACGAATTTAATGGAAATGGAAAAAAGACTTATCTTAGGGCAACACAACATAACACCTATACTCCTCTTCCACAGCATCATGTAAGGGTGACACCGGATTTTAAACAAAATTTGCCAAAGGCTTTGGGGGCGATGCCACTTGTTATGAATCCAACATCAAAAAATGCGGGTATGTCGTTAAAAGCGATTGGAAGTATGCCTGGAGTAGAGCAGGTAATTATAACAAAAGATAAAAAGAACGGAAAGTATCAAGTGAGTTTTAAAGTGAGAAAATTGCAGATGACCACGGGTTCATATCTGCATTCAAGCCAAAAACAAAATAAAATTGATAAAAACATGGAAATACAACAATTTGTTAAACAGGTAGTTAGTAATTTTATCAAGAAATAGTAGAAGATTACATACAGTTGGATATAGATGCCAACAAGGGGCAGGGATATCCGTGGATATGGACACCGGAAACAAATAATCTGTGCTATTGTATGCCGGAAGAGGGAACAAAAGTTACATTATTTTTTCCGACACAGAAAGAGAGGGAGGGGCAGGCAATCCTTGCTGTAGTGCATCGCACAAACAGAGAGATGTATGGAGATGAACAAAACAGAGAGTTTGTCACTGCAAGCCGTAAAAAACTGGGACTCTATCCACAGAAACTTTTTTTGGAGAGTGTGGGTGAATGTCTGAAATTATCAATGGAAGATTCTTATGGGGTACAAGTTGATCCACGATTATTGTTGGCTATTATTGTAAAAGAAGGGACTGGCAGCTTTAATACAAGTTTTGATAATAAAGCAGGAGATGGAGGAAATGGTGCTGAGACTAATTTTGAAAGTGACTGTGAAAAGGCCGTTGATTTATTGGGAGGAAAAATTATTGCATATATAATATTTCATGGAGATTTTTCAAAGGCAAGGGCAGAAGCATACAATAAAGGATACGCAGGTATTAAAGATTATGATGATATCTTACACTATTTAAATTGGGAGACTCCTCGTTTGTCATTTCTTTCAAAAACATTTATATCTGGAGTCTATGCGGATGATAACAATTGGAATTCTGGAGTTCGACAAATATATAGTGAATTTGTCTATGATGATGTAACGGCAGAGTATACAAATTATGTTAAAGGTTTGAAACAGGATATTTTTGAAAATAATGCTAAAAAAGAAGGGATAAAAGTGACGACGAAGGTGACGTTTAAGGAAAGTAAAAATGGAAGAGATAGTCAGAGAAAATATAATAATGAATACACGATAATAGGAGTTATACCCAAAATATGAAAGAGGCAGTTTATAAAATAAGTTCGGCTTCTATTGTAATAGGATTAGTAATTTTTATGTGGTTTGCTAGCAAAGACATGCAAAGGGCGAAGATGATAGAGCAAGCGGTAACAGTGGAGAAGAGGGATGAATCAAACTCCAAGATGACAGAGGAAGAGGCGGCAAAGGCTGTTTTTTATTACATATATTCAGATTATGATTACAATTCCATGGTGACAGTTGGTATGACAAGTGAGGGCTTGGTATATACATACCAGACGCCGGAACAGGAACCTACTGAAAATGAAATGCTCTATAGCAAAGGTTTAACAGGAGATGAACGATATTATATTTTTGCACATGATACGATGTATAGAGTAAATGCTCATTCATATAGATACGACTATAATTATCACACAGATTATGCTGTTAATAAGGAGACAGGTGAAGTTTTACAGGAGCGCCAATGGGTAGAGACGGATGAAGGGTATGAATTGATGTATAGTAAAGAATATGAAAATGTTATTACTCAGTTGTATTTTAATGAAAAAATTTCAGATGGGAAAATGACAGAAGAAGAGGCGGCAAAGACACTTTTTTATTATATGTATTCAGACAGTGATTATTACGATTATGATACGTTGGTTGCAAGAACAGTTCAAGGAGAACAGTCGATGTATGTATATCAGCTTCCGGGAGATGCGGAGTACCCTTATGTAAGAATTTTGTCATGCGAAGGTCTGACAGAAAATAAGCAATATTATGTTTTTTCATTTTATACGGAGTATTACACATCTACTGCTGAACCTTTTTTTACTCATTCCTCCTATTCTACAAGTTTTGCTGTTAATAGGGAGACAGGCGAAGTGCTGCAGGAATGGCAATGGAGTGATGATACAGAGCCTATGATGTTGTATAGTGATGAGTATAAAAGAGCGGTCAGTCAGTGAATGTGTTTGATATAAGTAGAGGAAAAGCGGTTAATAGAGAAGTATAGAGATGCATGACTGGGGGAAATATGAAAAGAGTATTTTATAAAATGAGTTTAGTTTTCGTTGCAATAGTAATAGGATTAGTAATTTTTATAAGGTTCTTTGTCAAAGATGTATATTTTTCCAGAATGACAGAAGGTGAGGCAGTAAAGATTCTTTTTCATTACATAAATTTCGGTTGTGACGATGATTATGATTCCATAGTGACCTCTGCTGTAGTACAGGGACAAGTGGTATACTTATATCAGACGCCGGAGCAAAAGAATAATCAGCATGAAATGCTGCAATGCAAACAATTAACAGATGATGAACGATATTATATTTTTTCACATTATACACAGTATGAAACGGATGCTCTTTCGTGTGGATATTACTATGAATATCATACGGATTATGCTGTCAACAGAGAAACAGGTGAAATCCTTTTGGAGCGTCAATGGCTAAAAAAAGGTGAAAGTTATGAAGTCATTTATAATAAAGAATATGAAAGAGAAATCATCCAAAAATATTTTAACGAGAATATTTCAGATGGGAAAATGTCGGAGGAAGAGGCGGCGGAAACACTTTTTTATTATTTGTATCCGGCAGATGGTTACGACTATGATTTGATGGTTGCAAGAACAATTCAGCAGAAACAGTCGGTATACGTATATCAGCTTCCCGAAGAACTGCCTTGCATAAAGCAATTCCGTTGTAAAGGTTTGACAGATGATAAGCTGTATTATGTTTTTGCACATTACACGGCTTGTTATACTTACAACTATGGACCTATGTTTATTTGCAATCAGTATAGCATGAGTTATGCTGTCAACAGGGAGACAGGCGAAGTAATTCCGGAACGGGAGTGGAGTGTTAAAGAGGCTGAATGGTTATATCGCGAAGAGTATGAAAAAGTGGTTAATCAGTGAAATGTGGCAGGGAAAGAAAAAAAGATGAATCTAGACCAACAGTTGAAGGAGATGGAAGTACGGTAGAATTTTTGGGGTATGATATTTTATTAAAAGATGGAAAGTCTAGTGTAAATGTAACTAATAATTATAAATTAATAGAGCTTATAGTTTATGATGGGGTGTAAATTATTAAAGCTGTCTACAAAAGAGTGGCAATGATTTGCAATAAATTAGAATATAAATGCGTTGAAAAGGGGTACCACAGTATGAAAAGGAATCTGGTAGTTCTATTACTTTTCTTATTTTTTATAGTTGTGATGAGCATGAGAGATTTTTCGATATATGAGGAGGAAGGCGGAAAAATTTCTTCAGAAGATTTCGCAGAACAGGCAATGTTAGTGTATGAAAAATTTTTAGAAGGAAAAATAGAATGTGATGGCATAGACATTGATTTTATTACGACGCCTAAAGGGGAGCCAAATAAGAGGTATGATACCCAATATGCTGTTTTTGATTGCAATGGCAATGGAGAGGCGGAACTTCATGTGCAGTCAGCAAGATATTATTACATATTCCAGTATAAAAATGGTGCTTTGCAGTTATATAAAAATCTATCACCTTATCCGCATTACTATGCTTTGAAGAATGGTGCATTCATTAGTCATGATTTTGGGGCGGGACCTTTGTCTGATGAGTATCGCTATTATATTTTTGATACATATGGAAATGAAACCTTTAGTATTGGATTTACGAAGTATGATAAAAATTTTAATGGAGAATATGACGAAGGTGATGAGTATGTATTTGACAATGTAGAGGTGACGAAAGATATTTGGGAAAAATTAACCGAAAGATTCTTGTATATAGATGAAGATGGGATAGAAAGGATAAAAAACGAAATTGAATGGACGGATTTAACAGTATAAGCGATTTGGTGCATTGAGAAAGGGGAAGAGAAATCTATGATGCGTTGTAAAGAGCTTGAAGAGTACATACAAGAATATTGTTCTGAGAGAAGAAAGATTAAATGGGAATATCTAGACAAGCATTATAGTATGTTATTTCCAGCTTTCGTGGAGAACTTAGATATATTAATAAAAAACTGGTGTGGTGAACAAAATGATAAGGAACAGGATAAAATAAGATATCTTATTTTTCAACGTTTACGAACCAGTGGTTATACAGGAACTTACGAAATATCTATGGGATTGAGTAATTCCATGCTATATTTGGACGAGCATATGTCCTGTGTATATTGGAAACCGGATTTAATATATGAAAATATAAATAGTGACATGGAAAATGTCAGAAAGAAACTGGAACAGAAATATATCAGGATAGAAGAGTATGAATTGTTATATATAAAACAAAAACTTCTTTTGGATGACTGGAAGCTATTTTTTAAAGTTTTAGAAAGATTGTCAGATAAAGCTGCAGAAAAGATCCAGGAAAGATATGAAATATTTGAAGATGAAATTGAGATATTGGCTGGGGATTATATGGACAGGCTGGATATAGTAGGTAGTATTAGTGTAAATAGAGAATAATGTAGCGGGAAAGGAAGATGAACGTGGGAAAACAAAAGAGTTCTTTTCATATGGGAGACGAATTTAATGGAAGCGGGAAAAAGACTTATCTTAGGGCAACACAGCATAATACATATACTCCCCTTCCGCAGCATCATGTAAGGGTGACACCGGATTTTAAGCAAAATCTTCCAAAAGCTTTGGGGGCAATGCCTCTTATTATGAATCCTACGTCCAAAGGTGCCAGTAGTGCATTGAAAGCACTTGGAAGTATGCCGGGATTAGAGAAGGTAATTATAACAAAGAATAAAAAAAGCGGAAAGTATCAGGTGAGTTTTAAAGTGAGAAAATTGCAGATGACTACTGGATCTTATCTGCATTCCAGTCAGAAACAAAATAAAATGAATAAAAATATGGAAATACAACAATTTGTTAAACAGGTCGTCAGTAATTTTGTCAAGAGATAGTAAAAAATAATATAGGAGAGCAAAATGTCAGTTTTTGATAGGTATGGAAATTTTGTATATTTAAATGATGGTTCTTTAAGCAGTGAAGAAGAGGCAGAAGAAGAGAAGAAGCGTCAAGAGCAATTATGTGAATTGATGAGTATGTATCAGCATTATCGTGGAATAGTTGCGGAACCTCAATATGTACCAAGAGGTTCAAAACTTAGATGTCAGTATGGAACTGAATTTGTGCAGCTAGATTGCTTTGAAGATTATGGAATATACAGAGGTATATGGCCATTACTGACGACATTGGATTGCAGACCCGAAAATATACATAATTTTGGTTCATGCCTGTGTCCGGAAGCAAATTATCGTAATCGGCTGCCTATGACGGTGGCAAATACTGTAGATGGAAAAACAGCAATAAAGGCAATTTATAATGAGTTCCCACATATTTGTATTCCACTTGTCGATGAAGAAAATGGTTGGAGACAAGTAAAGAAGGATTTACTGGTGGAAGCAAATGCACATAGAGATGCTTCGGTGTTATTGAGTAATGCAGTTTTGGTTTGCCAGTATGGGGGAATAATTACAATAGTGGATGTGCTAAGTGGGAATGAGGATGATGAAAATAAAGGTAATTTGTTAGAACAACTAAGTACTGAATATATAGAATGGCTGATAAAAGCAGAGGGAACCAAATTGTATCCCTATATAGATGAGAAGGATAATGATGAAGCTAAATCAAGAAAAAATGTTACACTGGGACCGGGAATTACTTTCGATAGTACTACAAGAAATTGGGATATCTTAGAGACGTATTTAGGTTGGACGGAAGATGATATAAATACGATAATTACAGATTTATATGATAGGGGGGTAAAGTATTCGGAAGATTCTAAATATGCTATTACACTCCAAAATGCAAAACAGATACTTAATGTATTAGCCCAAGAGATATATATACCAGATGTTAATAGAGCAATTGAGGCGTATAGAGATGAAGCAGATGAAGAAGTTATTTATTCACAACGTGAATTAGAAGCAATGTTTGATTATTCGTTTAATACAGGATTATCTGCGACGGCAGATACCGGTTATACATACAGTTCATCTATAGATAATCCCGACAAAATTATATATTATTATTTAAGAAAAGATTTGCAAGGGGCAGTCGGTGCAGTAAAAAAATTTGGTAATGAGGGGAATAGACGCAGAATAAATCAATTATACTTATTTTTTAAAGGGTACAAATTCATTGATGGTGCGGATGAGGCGTTGAAACCACATAGAGATGAATTAGGCTTTTGAATTATTTTAGGAGTAAAAGAAGATGAAAAGGATTTTTTTTCTAATATTAATTAGTGCATTGTTGATGTGTAATGGCTGTAATATATTTAAAGAGAACATAATAAGTACAGAAATTGACAAAACGGAACAGGATACTACTGATTCAAAATATCAGACTTTGGACACAGATTTGTTAGATAGAGAGTTTCTGGAAGTTGGAGGGATCGAATTATTAGAACTTGGGATGAATGAATATTTGAGCAGATATACAAGCAGTGAAGGAACATTTACAATCTCAGGTGCAGACGCAACCAATGATTTTCCAGAAGAATTGGTTACAATGACAGAAATACTTTTACATGATTCTTGTAATGGTGATAGGGAGGAACTGGAAAAGGCATATGAAAAGTTGGCAAATACATTTGGGGCGGTAAAATATTCCATGAATATCGAAGAACTTTATCTGTTATTTCCAAAATTGTTGGATGTAGAAGAACAGCCTGCAAATTTGGAAGATGTATATAGAATGTTGCCGGAAATTTATTTAGTGCCACAGCACCTTATTAATATTTTTCGTATATCAGGGTCAAATGGGCAAGAACAATATATCTTTGAATATGGTACAGGTGGTTCGAATGGGGGAGTTTGTGTTTCTGTGAACGATTATATTGATGGTGAATTTGTTTTGGTAAGTAAGTTTGAAACACAAAACGAGGGAATGGGGAGAGTTATAAAATATGAAAACTCATATTATTATACATATCTTTCCTGTAATTATAATTTGAAAGAGTACGATGGAGTACGATTGCATAAATTAGATTCCCAGCCAGAGACACAAAACTTATTGATAAGATATCTTCCGAAAGAATATACACGGAGACAGTTGTATTTCAATGCAAATGCGACGTCAGAAATAGGAGAGAGTATAGAAGACTATTTAGAGAAAACAGGAGCAGAGTTTATGACAGCTCAATACCTTGATTATGGGAAAGGAACAGTTGATGAATATTATGGTGATGAAGAAAAAGCAGAGAAGGTTTTAGAGACAGGAGAAGCTGTTTACATGGCTGATATTGCAAATTGCGGATTACCGATATATATGAGTAAGTCGGAATATGAGCCATCTAATATGAGCACGGCGGAATATTTAAAAATTAGGTTTTATTATTTTAATCCGGAAGAGGATGTATTTGTAAAGATGGAAAATTTGAGTATGGAAGAGTATGAACCGGGAATAAGATTGATGCAGTTATGGGTGAAGGAATTTGAAGATAGTATTTATACTTTTAGGGTTTATCATGTATCAGACTATAGTTATTTGTTGAATATTATAAAACTTGATGAGGATAAGGTGACGCATATTGCTACATATGCGTTATTGCCTGAAAAAGAGTTTGCATTGATAGAAGGAGAGGTTGTTAATTTGGGAATGTAATAATATATGAGCAAATTACAAGTAGAAAGAGGAAATATGTTGAATTTCCAAGCGCAAGGTTCGATCCTCCACCTTTTAGGCGGTCGAGTTTTCGGTAAAGATTTTATTGGAAAAGAAACATTGTCTGGAAATTCGGATGAGGCAGTGAGGATGTTCATTTGCAATCAGTATAGCATGAGTTATGCTGTCAACAGGGAGACGGGCGAAGTGATTCTGGAACGGAAGTGGAGTGTTAAAGAGGCTGAATGGTTATATTGCGAAGAGTATGAAAAAGTGGTTAATCAGTGAAATGTGGCAGGGAAAGAAGAAAAGATGAATCGAGACCAACAGTTGAAAGGGATGGAAGTACGGTAGAATTTTTGGGGTATGATATTTTATTAAAAGATGGAAAGTCTAGTGTAAATGTAACTAATAATTATAACTTAATAGAGCTTATAGTTTATAATGGGGGGGAAAATTATTAAAGCTGTCTACAAAAGAGTGACAATGATTTGCAATATATTAGAATATAAATGCACCAGAATTAACAGAGGCGTATAGGGAGGCATATTTGCAAGCCCAGGAAGAAGAGGAAGAAGTGACTTATACCTATGATGAACTGTTTGGTTCACTCGAATAATATTTTTTGCTGTATGATGTCCCTATATTGACGTGTAAAGCAAGATATTTAATTTTAAACGATATGCTAAAACGGTAGATTTTGACAGTATAGCGATGTTTTCAACCACCTGTTGGTGGGGTATTTTATAGTTGTGAAAGCAGTGTTCGGTATTGCAATAGCATATCTAATGGTATCTTTGTGTTGTCATCTTTCAGAAATACAGTAATGAACTATAGGAAGGATATGGGAAGCTTATAACCAAGGGCAGGCAATTTTTCTATGATGAAGAGGGAAATCTGGCGAAGAAAATAGAACCGGATGGAGGTACATGGACGTACCATTATTTTGGAAACGGCATGCTCCGGGAAGTAACCAGACCGGACAAAAGCTGTGTCAGCTTCCAATATGATACTTTTGGCAGGAGGATTGAAAAGTCAGTAACCAGTATACATAGTAAAGGAGTATCAGAGGGAAGGCAGCAAAAAGTAATAAGATTCCTGTGGAATGGAAATAACTTGTTTCATGAATGGGAAGAGAAATGCACAGTGGGCAGAAGGAAAACTGAAAATAAAGTAGATTTCAAAGCGGATTATATTTTGAAGCTGGAAAAACGAGAGGAGGAAAAAGCAAAAAAGAAGCAGGGCAGGGAGAAAATATACCGGATAATCTGATTACACGGGTATTTCAGGATGACTTTATTCCCAGAGGAAAAATCACTAAGGATGGGAATTACAGTATTATAAGTGACTATCTGGGAACTCCAGTGGAAGCCTATGATGAAGAGGGAAAGAAGGTTTGGGAAAGAAATCTGGATATCTATGGGCGTGTAAAAACGGAGGAAGCATTAGGTGAAAAGAATTTAATTCCATTCCGTTTTCAGGGACAGTATGAGGATGAAGAGACGGGATTGTATTATAATCGTTTCCGGTATTATTCGCCAGAGGAAGGATGTTATACGCAGCAGGATCCGATTGGATTGGCAGGTGGTAATCCAACTCTGTATGGATATGTTTATGATACATTGTGTGAGCTTGATCCATTTGGTTTGGCAATTTTGTTTGAAACTGGTACTTACGGGGGATTAAATAGCAGTGTTCATGTTGGGGATGGTTTACAGGCTCATGAATTAATACGTCATAAATATTTAGTTCAGAAGAAACTTACTAGTCAAAGAGTACGATTATCAGGTAATCCTGCAATTGCTCTTGATAATGTACATCATACTAGAGTTGGAGGAGCTCATTGGTGGGAAACTCAAATTAGAAAATCACAAGGATTGGGACGCAACCAATTCCATCCAAACTTAAAAAGGGAACTTGATATTACGCAGGGGGGATTGAGAAAAGCAGGATATCCAGCTAGTCAAGCAAGAAAACTTCGGAAAGAAGCTGAAAAATTCTATAAAAGACAGACTAAATTAAAATGTCTAGGATAATGAAAGGAGAATAAATGCAATGTCAAACTTAGTAAGATTTGAAAAGGTAGATAACGAATTGAATATTTTGCGTATTGGAGGAAAAAGTTTTTTACCTCCTGATGTAGAGTGGCCTACTAATCCTAATGGAGAAAAAATGGTTTTTATTTTTAATATACCTACAAATTTTTTAAATTCAACTCTTCAATTTAATTATCCGAAGGATCAGGTTATTTCTGTATTTACTACTTATAATAGAGAAGATTATTTTTTGGACTCGATCGTTTATAACGGTGATATAGAAGAACTTCAGAATATAAAAAACGGATATACAAAAGTAATTTTACATTCTGTTGCTTCTCCAAGAAATGATGCGGATTTTTTGATTTCAGCAAGAGAAATAGTAATTGATAAAGAAATGAATGAATTTGATGGTTATTATGGCTCTCTTTTTGGTGCAAATCCTGTATTTTTACAAGAAGAAAAGTTAGAACTTGCCTCCTATCAATTTTGCATGCAGATATATGGAGGAGATTTTCCAGAAGAATTTCAAGATATCTTCTATTTAGATGATGCAATAGGTTATCTATTTTTAAGTAAAGAGGAAAAAGCAAATGATGTTGGAGTATTTTTTGTACAATGCACCTGAAATGGTAGTGGGGTGCGATTTATAAAGAAATGGAATCCATGTGGGATGGAACAATGTTCATAGTGAGTACAATCAATATATTAGTCAAGAATTGGATACAATTAGCATGCTTGCTAAAGAAAACAATTGGGGAAAGAGGAAAATTCAAAAAGAAATTAGAATGTTACAAAGCGAAGTTAAAAAAAATTTAAAAAAAGGAGTGATAAAATGTCATTAAAATTATATAAAATAAATACAACTCTAAATCATCCTGATTGTATGGCAGGATTTAAAAAAAATGATGATGAAATTTTTTCATTTTTTAGATTGGACATAGGAAATGAAGAAAAAATAAAAAGAAGAAGATTGGAGTTTGTTGCGGGCACTGGTTATACACTGGAAAATATTGAGAAAACAGATTATATTTTTTGCCCATCTGCATTGTTGTTTTCTAAGCGATTTGTTGAAAAAATTGGAAATTTATTGAGAGAAGAAATGAAGTTTTTTTCTTGTAGATTAGTTTGTCAAGACGTTAGTTTAGAATGGTATGCCGCTAAAATCATACTACGTATACCTATAATAGATAAAGAAGCATCAACATATCGTACATTAAGTGATGGTGAGAGAGTGTTAAATTTTATAAAGTTTAGAAGAGATATTGAAGAGGAATTTTTTATTGCGAAAGATAAAGAAAGTATTACAAATTTTGTTGTAAGTGAATTGTTCGTAGATATATGCAAGAGAAATGGTTTGTTAATTGATTTTAAAGAAGTATAGGTAAGAAAATAAATTACCAGTTAAAGAGGTAGAATTCTGTAAAGGAGTTAAGTTGCCCTCTTGGTTATGAACAGGTGGAATGAAGTAAGCGAGGGATTCTCCGGAAAAGTGAGGTAATCCTTGTAGACACGGGAGGTATGTTGCCGCAGAGGGAAAGGTGTACACAAGGTCATGCAAAACGAGAAACAGCGATGTTTTACTTCATAAATCCTGATATCACTATTTTTATATGAGTTACTGAGAAATGTTCATTACTTTGACTCATTTATCAGGGAGTAAACAATAATAAAACCTTGTTTTTAAAGGGAAAAACGCTTGACTAAATAAGGAGGTTACGAATGGACTGACAAAAGGAACAACAGTGTATTCTTATGATCAGTTTAGTAACTTAGTAAGTGCAAAAGAATCTGGTTTTGAGACAATTTTTAGAAGTACAGATATTGTAGGAAATCTGTATGAAACAAAAGATTGCAGTGATCGTATTTACGGAGCGGGCAGCCGCTTAGAGAAATCCTGTATTAACTTGAAGGAAAAGCGGAACAAATATCAGGGAGGATATGGGAAGCTTATAACCAAGGGCAGGCAATTTTTCTATGATGAAGAGGGAAATCTGGCGAAGAAAATAGAACCGGATGGAGGTACATGGACGTACCTTTATTTTGGAAACGGCATGCTCCGGGAAGTAACCAGACCGGACAAAAGCTGTGTCAGCTTCCAATATGATACTTTTGGCAGGAGGATTGAAAAGTCAGTAACCAGTATACATAGTAAAGGAGTATCAGAGGGAAGGCAGCAAAAAGTAATAAGATTCCTGTGGAATGGAAACAACTTGTTTCATGAATGGGAAGAGAAATGCACAGTGGGCAGAAGGAAAACTGAAAATAAAGTAGATTTCAAAGCGGATTATATTTTGAAGCTGGAAAAACGAGAGGAGGAAAAAGCAAAAAAAGAAGCAGGGCAGGGAGAAAATATACCGGATAATCTGATTACATGTGTATTTCAGGATGACTTTATTCCCAGAGGAAAAATCACCAAGGATGGGAATTACAGTATTATAAGTGACTATCTGGGAACTCCAGTGGAAGCCTATGATGAAGAGGGAAAGAAAGTTTGGGAAAGAAATCTGAATATCTATGGGCGTGTAAAAACGGAGGAAGCATTAGGTGAAAAGAATTTTATTCCATTTCGTTTCCAGGGGCAGTATGAGGATGAAGAGACGGGATTGTATTATAATCGTTTCCGGTATTATTCGCCAGAGGAAGGATGTTATACGCAGCAGGATCCGATTGGATTGGCAGGTGGTAATCCAACTCTGTATGGATATGTTTGTGATACAAATATTGAACTGGATTTATTGGGACTTTTTAAAGTTTGGAGAAATTTACGTCCTGACGAAGTTGTATCTGATGGTTTATCAGCTAAATTACCAGGAAGAAATATGAGTATTGCGGGACATCTTATGAATGGAAGCAGACATAATGGCGCACAATTTATATCAACGACAACAGATCCTAAGGTAATTGAAAAATGGAATGAACCAGGGCAAAGGATAGTTATGTTTGATACGGATGATGTTATTCCAGATGTTTTAGGGAATAAAAACATTATAGATGTTTCTACTCCAGAAAAGGCACGTGCAGCGGGATTGAAGAGAGGAAGACCATATTCAAATGCTGTTTCGTCTAAAGAGGTATTAGTTGAAGGAAGAGTACCTGCAAATAAGTTGACAATAACGTGTCCAGGTTAACTGAAAATATATTATTGAATGTATTTTTAGTATGAAATATTAGAGAAGTTTACAAAGTAAAAAAGAAGAGTATGTGGAAATTTGATTATGGTTAAATTCTTATAAAAAGAGGTAATTGTTTTATGAATTTATAAGAAATAGAAGAGTGAGTTACTATATTTTATAAGTATATAAAATGGTTGAAGTTATTGAAGAGTGTGATTATAGAGATTTCTAAAGGAGTATTTTTATGGATATAGAGCAGGCTATAGAGACTATATATACTGGATTGGTAAGTGAGGAATCTGTTCCAGTGAAATTAAGAGCATTTCGAGAATTGGACAGGGAAATGCTAGGACAAGTGCAAGAAGCACTTTCCTTTGCAATAGAGTATTACAAAGGAAAGTCATTAGTACCTAAAAAATTAGCGATGGCAATGGTCGATATTTTTGGTGCGTTTTGCTTTAATAGTGGTTTTAGTGAAAAAGAGCTGAGAGAGCTTGAGGATATTGGAATGAAATTACAGGAACAAGCATTAGAGCTTTTTGATGAATAAAATAGCTAATCTTATAGTTGGACTTGAGTGAATGTAGAAACTATTTTAAAAAAGTAAAACTGATAAAAAATACATTATATGATGTCTCCGAATTCTGATTGATTATGCCAGCGAAACTCTGGCATTGAAGTTTGACAAGTAAATATTATCCGAAATTGAAAATAAGAGTACAAGAAATAGACATAGTACTGTTGTTATACCGAAAAATAAGGTATGATATCTATAGGATTATGCTACATTCAAAACCAACTTTCTGAGGGAAATTCAAATGGCAGATTCCATGCATCCAGATGCTGTAACATCAGGATGTGATAGAGGCGGCAGTACCACATCTTAGTAGAGCGGTGTCTGCCGTTTTCTAATTTGAAGTCTATTTTCTCACGCTTATTCGAGCGTTCAGCAGAAGTTCTTGCATTGTATTTTTTTCTTTTACGTTGCCACGCGGCGGTATATTTATAAGACGTGGATTGGCTTTCATAGCCAGATGGACGGTTCTTTCGTACTTTGAATCAGAACATGGGGATTCACAGGAACAACCATATTTGTAGCTTGCCAACGGTCATCATAACTTGATTCTTGTTTTCGAAATTTCAACACCATCATGATTCATTTTTCTTCCAGTTTTGCAGACAGGGATAACGGATAGATTTTAAGCTGTACAATCCAGTCAGTCAAAGATGTAATTTTAAAATCAATGGAAAGAAGATAAGAATGCTGCATACAGGAAGGAGTTCTTAGGGCAGGACCATACTTGGAATATTTATTCAGTATCAGTTCATCTGTGTATGAAAAATCCAAGTTCCTAAAACGGTCAATGAGGTCTTAGGTGTCGCTGGAAATGGCATCTGGATCAGGATAATATTTACAGAGATTTTCAAAAAGAAAGTTTTGATAGTTAAAATGACAGATGTAATTATCTGACAATAAAAATCGCCTTCAATCAAAAATTTACCGGCTGTGCTAGAACAAATATGCTTTCTGATTAAACAGGCGCAATGCGCCGCATTTTTGAGGCTGTTTATCAAGTGTTTTTTGATAAAAAGTGGGGGATTTTAATAAAAATGGAATCTGAAAGCCTTATGTTTAGTGGCTTGGAGATACCGAGAGATTATTTATGAAAAAAGGAGGTTATCAATATGGCAAAACGCCCTGCATGGAGTGTTCAAGATGATGTTGTTATATGTGAAAATTTTGATTTTATGTGGAGTGGAGGATTTTCGATAACACAAAAACAAAAAAATATTAGAGCGTTACATCAGTCTATCTATGAAATGAAACATGAAAAGGCATTGGAAGTGTCAAGCAAGAGTGAGGTACGGGTTGGAAAAGAGATAGGAGCATTTTCTTTGGAATTAGATGGTATTTTTTTGGAAAATGTTTTTCAAGCAGCAAAGCAATATGAGAATGGGGGACCATATTTAGATTTGTTAAACGTGTCTCCGAAACAGGCAAAGAGAGATGAACGACACTGTAATTCTGGAAAGTTGGTGGGATTTGTGAGAAATGATGAAATATGGACGTTAGAGCCCAAAACAGCATTTTATGATTATATATATATTTCTGCTTTAATAAAAAATTTTGGCTATGACTTGAATATATCTGAATATCAGTGGTTTACAGACATAGAATTTAATCCACAAAAGTCAATTAATTGTCAAGCGAGAGCAGTGGCAATATATGTAGCATTACAGAAAACAGCTTTATTTAATTCATTAAAAAGCAAGGATAGTTGGATTACTTTCCATGAGAGACATGTAAAAGGTTAGGTTCTTATTGGACTAAAGTAAAAATTATTTATGTAATTGTATTTTGGTTCTAGATATTCTATGGGGGGTGCAAAAACAGGTGAAAAAGAATTTTATTCCATCTCGTTTCCAGGGGCAGTATGAGGATAAGAAAGAAAATCGGTCTGTATTATAATCGTTTCCGCTACTATGATCCAAGTCTTGGTCAGTATACGCAACAGGATCCGATAGGGCTGGCAGGTGGAAATCCAACATTGTATGGGTATGTTTTTAATACAATGTGGGAACTTGATCCGTTTGGATTGGACTGGAAAGATCTTTTAGAGACTGGATTAGGGCATCACCTTTTCCCAAGGTCTGTTGCGAAAAAATTAGGAATTGAGGAGTGGGCTAAACTGACGGCATATTCATGGTATCCATATGAGACAGCTGGATCGGGGGCGCTTCATCAAAAACTTCATCGTCTTCTTATTGAGCAAGGAGTACCTTTCCACGGAAGCAAATTTATGGGAACACTGGAAGATTTTTGGGAGCTAGGAGACAAAGCTTATGAGAGTATTGATGTTAAGGGGTATCTAAAAGGTTCCATTTAGCAAGAATTCTAAGATTTATAACGACTTGACACCACAGGAAGCATTGAGGAAAATAAGAGAATTACAGGAAGCACAAAAAGCACAAAAAGCTTCTGTAAAAGTAAATTATTAATATAAAAGGAGAAGTGCTATGGATAGGATTTTAAGTACATATAGTTATGGTATTTGTTTATTTTCAATGGAAGTTCTACAAGATTTTTTGAAAAAAGAAAAAATTAGATCAAAAAAATTATTACATAAATTTCAAAAGGATAAAAAATTATATTTAGCTATGCAAAAAGAAGGGATTTGGTTTCCTATTTCGAAAATAAATTCGGGACAACATCTTATTAAACTGGAAGGATATGATAATACATTTAATGATGAGTGGGAACAAAAGTTTGAGATTGAAGGATTTAATTTAAAAATAGAAGGTGGACTTTGGATTTCAGATATAGGTTCCTTCTATACATTCAATGAAGGTGAATTTTGTGGGGAAGCAATATCGTTTAAGACGGGGGATGGTGACATACAATATTCAGATTTTAAATATGATGTTCCTGCCGGAAAATACTTATTATCAGTAAAAGGTTTTTTGAGAAAGGAAAAAAAAAGATTTCCTAATCCAAATTCAGGATTTTTATTTTCTCTTGTAAAAGTTGATGAGTTTAGCGGATTTAAAAATCCAAGAGAGGACATTTACAATTTCAATGTGACTAATATGTAACACCTTATAAATTAGATACTAAGACTTCTCATACCTAAAATGGGGTTCGTACCTTGAAAATTCAATATTTCAGCTAACAAAATAGTAATTTATGCCATTGCAATCTCTGGGTGGAGTGCATTGCGCAGATATTCTGGTAATCTTGCTTCAAAATCAGCAGTAAAAGCAGTCAGTTGTTCGTCACTGAGCTTTAAGATTTCCTGAAGGCTTGCCATTAAGGCAGCCATCAGAATACCAAGTGATCTGTTGAAAGTAATATCTGCCATTTCATCGACAAGAAGGAAGAACAACTTCCCAAGCGTTCTCTGATCTTCATTTTGACGTTGCTCCATTGCAAGTAACATATATCTGGTAAACACAATGGCCACATGGGCTGTCAGTGCATCATAAGATAAGCTGTGGCATTCTCCAATCAGGTTCAGCATGGATTTACAGGTTTTGAAGAAAACCTCGATCTGCCATATGCCGATATCTGCATAACGCTCCAGCGGTAAAGGTAAGGATATGGCTACCAAGCAAGGTAATAGAAGATTGCAAGCGACGATATACTTTTTTGCGGTTCAGATGATACAGATATCCTCAAAGGGTACACCCATCCAGCTTTTTGTGCGTATTACGAGAAGCGTAAAGAAGAAGGTAAATCAGTATTATATATGGAATGTTAAAAAGTGGTATGGAGTACCAACTGCCAGCAGTGGAAAATGTTGGCGAAAATATATGATGAAAATGGCAGATATGTGATATTATTTTAAGCAGATGGAACGGTATTCGGACAATTTACGATAAAGTAAGGAGAGTGATATAATTAGAGATTTCTTGTTGTTTTTTAATGAGAACATCGTGATTGAGTACTCAGAAGATTTGTATAATGATTTTATCATGCAATTAGGTGGAAAAAGATTTGGACATGGGCTGTTTAATTCATTTTCAAAGGATAATGTAAAGAAATGGACAGAAATTGTCAGTGAAGCATATCCAGAATTCCAGAATTTGTTTAAAATTTTTGGTTATGATTGGCTTGGACGTTGTTTTGGAATTGATTTAAGGAAAAGTACATATGGAAATATTTTGATGTTTGAAATAGGAACTAATGATGTATTAGAAATTCCTTGTACATTTGACAAATTTCTTAATGAGGAAATTCCATTATATGCTGATGTATGTTAAGGCCACCAACCACCTAAAAATTAATCACGGTCATTAAATTAATCGGAATGGCTCTCACCGAAGGTGATGTAATCCATGTAGATTAATTTGAAGACCCTAGGGCGAAATTTTCCATTTGGGTGCACTTAAGGACATCCGAAATCAAAACTGAATATTTAGTTCCAATAAGCTGATATTAACGCACTACTTTCAAAACAATTTTTTGTTGCGAAAGAGCTGCGTTTTTATGCGTGTAAGAAAAATGAATCAAGTTGACGTGAAACTACATGATTTAACCAAAGTAAAATTGAAAAAATATCGGCTGAATTGGGAAGAAACAGGGAATCCGGTGCCGAGGATCCGAAACTGGATGGAGAGACTGGATTATCAGGCAGTTCAAAGAAGAGAATTGGCGAAGTTACCGGAGCGAACCATTCTTTTTTTGGAAGAAAATCAGGATACACTGTTTTCTGATGTGATAGAAAAACCGTTTTTGCTGGTGTCGAAAATGTTTTGGGATGTATCAAAAATGTATAAAGTGCCGGTCAGGGGAAAAGAAATGGTTTTGCTTGATGGAGTGAACGGCTTTGCAGAAATTTATTATATGCCAGTGTATCCACGATATCGTTGTCTTTCAGAAGAAAGGACGAAAGAGTGGGAAAAATGAATATGTTGGTTATTCTGACTTTTAAATTATTAGGTTGAATTAGAAGATTAGAACAAGCTACTTTGCAATCTTTAATATACAACCCAAAATGGCAACAATATATCTACTTATTCATCATATCATACCATCAAATTGGGCAGTATAATAGACACAGATGGGTAGGTGTTAGGGTGGATATACAAGGTAGAATACGTGAATTAATTGAAGAGCGCAGTTGGACGGAATACCGCTTAGCTAAAGAAGCGAATTTGTCGCATTCCACAGTGGCAAATATGTTTAACCGGAACAATGCGCCGACTTTTCCAACATTAGAAGCAATATGCAACGCATTTCAAATGACGTTATCTCAATTTTTCTGCGAAGATGGAAATCTAATTGAATTAACAGACGAAGAGAAAGAACTGATTTCAAGATGGAAACAGTTGAGCGCAGAACAGAGGAAAGTGTTATTGGAATTGATGGGTGTAATATAAAGCCTGCACGGTGTGAGTGTTAGGCTTTTTTTGTTGTATCAAAGATTAAAGTGGTGAGGAAATATGTTGAGGATAGGTATTTGTGATGACATAAGAGAAGAGGTTGAAAAACAGGAAAAACAGGTACGGCAAATTACATATCAGATAGGAATCCGGGCAGACATCAGAAAATGTTATTCAGGTATGGATCTTTTGATGGAAATAGAACTGAGCGGACAATTCGATATTATCCTGCTGGATATTGAACTTGGTGGGATGAATGGCATTGAGACGGCACGCCAGATCAGGGAGAGCGATGTAAATTGTAATATTATTTTCATCACGTCCTTTGAACAATACAGTAAGGAAGCAATCAGCGTACACCCCTTTGCATTTGTTGATAAACCTATTACATATGCACAAATGGAAAAGCTTATCAGTGATGTTTACGAAAAATTACAGATTGATGATAAATTTGCCTTTAAATCTAACAAAACATACTACAATATTAGTCTGAATAAAATTATGTATTTTATGAGTGAAAAAAGAATTATAAATGTATATTGTATAGATAAAATTTGTACATTTTATGGTAAAATGAATGATGTAGAAATAAATTTGAGGAAGAAGCAGGTGGACTTCTGGAGGATACATCATTCGTTTTGGTTAATCCGAGGTATATAGAAGAGTACCATTACGACAAAGTTGTTCTGCAGAATGGCATATCATTGGAAATCAGCAGGGCAAAGAGGGAGAATACACGTTTGATGTACATGAGGAAACTTGGAAAATAGGGAGAGAGAGGAAGGAAAATGACAATCGCATTAATATTGGTAGAAATATTTACAGTGATTATGCAGAGAAATGTATGTGAAAAAGCATTTGACCGAAAACCGGCAGGAACAGCGGTACAGGTCATGGTATGGGCAGCCTTTTATATTATTTCAAATGTGACTACATATTTTTTTGAATTGCCGTCATGGCTAAATATGGTAATTTTTTCAGTGTCCTTTTTTGGCGTTTTAACCTGGTTATATGAAGGTTCTATTAGAATCAAACTTGTGCTGGTTCTGTTTTTGTGTCTGATAGGAATGCTGTCAGAGGTGATGGTTTGCTTCATCGGAATTTTGTGCGGCATAGATATTATACATATGATGGGAAATACAGATGTCGCAATCATGTATACGATTTTATCAAAATTAGTCTGGTTTGTTGAAATCAAGATTGCGCTGCTGTTTTTGAAAAAGAATAAAAATATAGTAATCAGAAATATGGACTGGCTAGAGGTGTTTATTGTGCCGGTGAGCAGTATTTTTATTGTTATGGCGATGTTTGTACCATTGACAGATGAGTATGTATGGGCGAAATTGCTTGCATCCATATTGATATTGATTGTAAATCTTTTTACATTTTATAATTATAATGAATTACAGGAAAAAGCATTGTATCAGGCGGAAAGGCAGTTCTTGACGCAGCAGGTGGAAAATTATGCGGTTCAGCTTCAGGAAATGAGTAAAACATGGCAGCAGGCACGGGAGTACCGTCATGATATGAAGCAAAGGTATCTTTTGATTGAATCCTATTTAAATCGAAATGAATATGAAAAGATACGGGAACTATATCAGCAAAGTGTAGAGACTTTAACAGAAGAGGATAATCTTTCAAAGACAGGAAATGTAACTTTTGACACAATAGTCAATTACAAGGCGGCAGTTGCGCAGAAGAACCATATAAACGTAAAATTGGATACCATGATTCCGTATGATATGAAATTAGAGGACGTCGATTTATACAGTCTGTTGGGAAATCTGTTTGATAATGCGATTGAAGCAGCTAGTAAAGTAGACATAGAAGAGAGAGAGATAAAACTGCTGGCAAAAATGTCTGGAAATAATTTGTATTTGGAAATGGATAATCCCTATACTGGCAATCTGAGAAAACAGGGGCGGAATTATCTTACAACAAAAGGGGATAAGAATGAACATGGATTAGGGCTTAGAATTGTAGAAAATATTATCAACCGTCATAGCGGTCAAATGATTATAGATGATAAAGAGAATTATTTTAGAATAAAAGTGCTTCTTTATAATATTGGAAAATAGTATTAGAAATAAGAGCGACTGTCGTAATATGTGTGTTGCGGAACCCAGGTGTTGAAATCAAGCAGATTTTGGCACCTGTTTTTTTGCCTGAAAACAAAAAGTTACAAGTAACAATGAAGTTTTTTACAAAAATAGGGAGAAAAAAAAGAAAGCCATATACTTTGGGATATACGCAGTAACCTACAGAAGAAAAATGGAGGAAAATGCAGCATATCCCAGTAAACATGAGAAGACTGATAAAAAGTACTGCTCAAAAAGCGGTGTATGAGATATGGAAGAAACAAGTAAAAAGGCAAATGCCAAAATGCTTGTTAATTTCATCATACACTGCTTTTTTTGTTTGACATAAGAGTGGCTCGCGAAGCGTGTCACTCGTTGTTTTTCATGAAGTTCATGAAGTGTAATATCCGGGCGCTGCCCTTTTCGATTTTGAAAATTTACAAAATCGGAAAGGAGCAAGTCAAAGATGGCAGAAAGAGAAAAATATTATATCGGATTGAACGGACAAATCTTTGAAGTCAGTAAGGAACTTTACGAGACATATTACAAAGGGCAGCGCAAGGAGAAATACTTTACCCATGATCTGAAGCAGGAACATACAAAGGTGGATAAGGAAACCGGAGAGATGATTGTCATTCCCAGCAGGGAAGATTCTTATGAGCGGCTTCTGGAAGCAGAGAAGCAGTTTGCAGAGGAAACGGAGAAAGTAGAGGATGTGGCAGTTCGGGCGGTCATGCTGGAGTAATTGAACGAAGCCTTACGTACACTTACAGACGAGGAGACAGCTATCATTCATGCCCTGTTCTACCAGGAGATCAGTGAGGTGGAACTGGCGAAAAAATTAGGAATAGCCAGAACAACCTTACAGTCACGAAAATATAAGATTTTAGAGAAATTGAGAAAATTATTGTAAACTATTGCCTCTTCATTTATTGGCTAAGTAGATGAAGGGGCAATAATCAGTTATATAATAAATCAGCAGATTCTTGATGGTAATTCAATTATAAAGACAATTACCATGCTGAAAATATAAAGAATATGGCAACTAAAAATGTATGATTGCAGATATATATGCTAAATATTATTATATGTCTTATCTACAAAATAAACCAGGAGGTTTTTGCAATGCTTTTAAAAGAAGAAATCAATAAATATTTGAATTATTGTAAATTTCAAAAGGAACTTGATGATAAGACAATAAAGGCATATAAGGCGGATTTGGAACAGTTTATTACAGTAATAGGAGAAAATAATCCAGATAAAGAAATGCTGAATGCATATCTTGTATACCTTCACCGTATGTATAAGCAAAAAACAGTCAAGAGAAAAATTGCCAGCGTGAAGGCACTGTTTCATTATTTAGAGGAAGAAGAACTGATAGAGATAAATCCATTCCATAAAGTAAAGACAAAGTTTCGGGAGGAAGTGATTTTACCCAAAATTATTCCGAGAGATATTATAGAGCAGTTGCTGAATCATCTTTATAAGGAAAGAAGTATTAAAGAATATTCAGAGTGGCGTAAAAAAATCATTTTAAGAGATATCGCAGTAGTGGAGACGCTTTTTTCTACAGGGCTGCGCATCTCGGAATTGTGCCATTTGCAAAATAAATATGTAGACTTAAAAAACGGTGTGTTATGTATTCAGGGCAAGGGAGGAAAGGAGCGATATCTTCAAATAGGAAATAATGACGTACTGTCTATACTGAATGCCTACAAAAAGTACTTTGAAGATGAGATAAAGAAGCAGGGATATTTTTTTGTCAATCGTTATGGAAATGCGCTGTCTGAGCAATCAGCCAGGAGCATGATACATAAATATGCCGGTGAAATTCAGGCAGATATAAATATTACACCGCATATGTTCCGGCATTCCTTTGCGACCTATCTGATGGAGGAGGACGTGAATATCAGATACATACAAAAAATGCTGGGACATGCTTCGATTACCACAACGCAGATATATACATATGTAACGACTGAGAAGGAAAAAGAGATACTGCAGACAAGACATCCGAGAAATAAGATAAATATAGGAGAAAAATTCGATAATTTGGTATATTAAGATTGCTAAATATTGGGAAAGTTTGTATAATTAATATAGTAACGATAATTAGGAATTATCAGGTGAAAGAGGAGACGGAATAAAAAAACAGTAACATCCATAATTTTTTTATCTTTGTCTGTTGTGTCAATAAAAGGAGATCTTATATGGCAAAATACATTTCTGCGTTACAGCGGATCGAAGCTATGTTTCAATCCGCAATAGAAATTTCTAAGAAATATGAAATAATCATGGTTACCAGTAACGAAAATCATACTGATAATACGAATGATTATTCTGATAACTCAGTTAAGTCTGAGTTTTTTTCTGACCAAGAGCAAAATCTCATCCGTCAGACGCTAGAAAATATTGGATTTAAAGTGAAACAATTTTTTAATGAGGAAGATTTTATAAGTTTCATTTCGAACCCACGAGAAAATCTTTCAAAATATATTGTTTTAAATTCGGCTCAAAAAGGAACAAAAATTGGCAGGAAATCCTTAATTCCTTCCTTATGTGATTTATATAGTGTTAAGTATATTGGTTCTAATCCGTATATTGTTAGCTTGTGTAGAGATAAGTACCGCACTAGTTGTATTCTTAAACAACATGGAATAAGTACTCCACAAGCATGGCTATATGATGCTCGTTATGGATGGTTAAATGGATCACCAGAGAATTTCAAATATCCTTTAATTATTAAGCCTAATTATGAATCATCTAGTATCGGAATAGATGAGAATAATATAGGTTATTATGATTCACATTTTTTTAATAAAGTAAAAGAAATGAGTTCGTGTTACCGCCAAGAAATTTTGTTGGAAGAATTTATAGAAGGTTTTGAGGCGGAGACTCCTGTTATTAGTTGCAAGGATTCATTAGGATTTTTTCCAGTTGGAATCAATTTAGACTTTGAACCATATATGGGAGATAGAATTTTAAATTATAATAATCGCTCTATTGATAATTACACTTTTTTTGATTTTTCAGAAAAATTTCCAGAGTTGTCACATGAACTATTGAAGACTGCTTATAAAGTAATAAAGTTACTAAGTATAATAGGGTTTGGACGTGTGGATTTTCGCATTAAGTCAAATAAAATGTTTTATATTACGGATATTTCCACTAATCCGCATTACACACTCAAAAGCAGTTATCATTTTATTTTTGAACAATTGGGATTGGATTATAAATATTTGATTGCCTGCCTAATTGCATCATCATTTTAGAGATGAAAGGTGAGAAATATGATAACCACTATCTTAAAAAGAGAAACTTGCGCAGAATGTCTGATTTGTTGTCATTATACAGATGAAGATGTTTGGGATGCACCTGGATTTACAAAAAAGGAATTTGAGAAAAATTCGATAGATGGAAACTATCATTATTATTGTTCCAATAAACTGTTTTACTTAGAAATGGAAAAGAACAGTAAAAATGAATATGTGTGTCCACTTTTATCCGATAAAGGATGTAAATTAGGAGTAAATAAACCATTTAAGTGTGCAATTTGGCCACTCTACATAGTGAAAATTAATCATAAAATAGCTCTTGTTGTATCGGATGTTTGTCCTAATGTATATAGACTTAGTAACAAAGAAATTTTACATGGCATAAAATGTATTTTGCCAAGCATTCAAACTATGGCTCGGAATTATCCCGAATTAATAGAACAATATCGAGATAATTACCGATTTGTTACATATTTAGATAGTTAAAAAATTAAGATTCGCTCCAGAATTCAAGTTCGCCAAATAAATATATATGCCCATAGTATTTCCAGCAATCATCGTGTTTCATTTTTGAATTAACCATATCTGCATGATACCACGATATTGGACTTATTTTTTCATCTTGTTTTATAGAATCCATTATACATTTTACATGTGCCTCCAAATAATGTTCATCTTTGGCGGCACATTCTTTTTGTATATTCTCTAATAGTTCTATGCATTCTTTGTTTTCTTCTAAATATTGAAGAACTCTTAAATTGACCTCCACAAGATATTTGTAGTAAAATTCCAAATTCTCTATAAATTTTATCTTATTATAAAGTGTTTCAAGAATTTTTAACGATTCCACGAATTCACCGGAAAGTCCATAGAAAATAGCAAGGTTTACTTTAATGATAACGCCAGTCGAATCTTCCACATTGTATGTGTCAATAATTTGTTGAAATCTTTCCTTAGCTTCATCAACCGTTATTTTATGATTTAGGTAAAAAATTAAAATAGCATTATTAAGGGGCATCTCAAACCGTGGAAATTTTAAATACTTTATTTTCTGAGGTAATGAAATAAGTTCTGCTGCTTCGTTTGTTACCAAATTATATTTTCCAGACATCAATGAAGTTGCTAAATAATTGTTAAGTGACATATAATATTCGATTGGATTTAAAGGTAAACTTTCCTTTTCTTTTGGTGCAAAAAAAGACTTACTTTTGCTGGTCCCAATAAATGCCTGTTGAGGAGAATATAAACTTGATGCCTTTCTTCTCAATATATTTAATTTATACGATGCTTCAATGTCAAAGTTTATTCTTTTTCCGATACTTGTTTGCAATTTACTTTCATACTCTCTAGCTTTATCACAATCATTATTATGCACACAAGCAATTATGTATGCTGAAACAATTCTTTCCCATACTTCAATTTCATCGTTTATAACCGACATAACCAAAAAGGGTTCAATGCATTTAACTGCTCTTTCCCTTGACGCTGTGTCCAACCATTTGCTTAAGGTAATTGACATTAAATAATATTTTTCAGCAAGCAGTATAGAGGGTACTATATCTTCAATAGATTCTAATTCAAATAAGCAGTCATCATAGCGTTCGCTAAAAAATAAATTGTATGCCTTTTCCATGGATAAAACAAAATCTGACAGATAATATGGAAGTTCTAATTCCTTACGCAAGTCTTGAGAACATGAATTATTTATCCTTAATTGTTTAAAAAACTCTAATATATATACTAAATATGCTTTCTCATATTCACCAGCATCCTTTAAACTTTCTGCTCTTTCTTTATAATTGCCAGGATATAACATTTTTAAACAGTTAGCATATCCCGTATAGTATTTTACTTTGTTTACCTTCGTTTCATTTTTATATGCTTCACGGATAAGTTCATGAATAAAGGATGCCCCATTAGAAGCTCCATTTACAAGACAAAAACTTTGAGCTGTTTCAATCAGATTTCTAATATAGCTTTCATTTTTTTCCAGAACATTTTCCAGATCATGATAATAAAAAGAAGAACCAAATAAGGAAGCATATTTCAATGTTTCATTTACCATAACTCCTTTTTCACTGATTTTACTCAATCGCTCTATTAATAGATGTCCTAGATTTTTATCAGCAATAATTTTTCTAATAGTATTTTCTACCTCTGTTTTATCATTAAGCAATAAAACAATATCGGAAGAAAGCTGCAAATTTCCACCTGTAATAGAAAATAATGCCTCAACTAAATCATCATCCAATGTAATAGCTAACCCTAGCTGTTTTAAAATGACTTTGTAGTTATCCTTTTTCGATATATCTAATTCATATACCTGTTTGCCAGCTAGATTTATTAATCCATTCAGTTCTTCCTCGTAATTGGGATACGCAATGTTAATTGTCCCGATAAATTGTGAATTTTTTAGAAAAGCATATTCATTATTCTGCTGTTGAATAAGTGTATATAAAAGTCTTAGTGATTTTTTATCCCAATATTGAAGATCGTCTATCAAAAATATTATTTTTTTCTCTTTGCTGCAAAAATATTCAAGTGGAAATAAAATATCCAATTCTTCCTTATCGAAAATATAATTATAAAATTCTCTTTTCTTCTTATTAATAGTTGAGAGTTCTGTAATGCAGGATGATAGAAAATCATTTCCAAGTGGCAACCAACTTCCTAACTCCTTGGTCGTATTTTTTACTCCATCTTCTATAATTTTTTTTTGAACAATTGTCTTATCATTAAGATACATAGAATTGATAAACTTAAGAAATGGATAAAAATCTCTCGAACGTAAATAGTAATCGCCCTCTAACCTATATATAATAGTTGTATCTTTATTCTTTGATTCAATACAGCTTAATAAAAAGGATTTTCCAGTACCAGAAACTCCCTTTATCATACTCATTTTTTTCTCGGATACTATGTCATTTGATATATTTTCCAGAATCTTATCTTGATTACTTATATATCTATACATAAAAGTCTCCTCTTTCACCCGATAATTCCTAATTATCGTTACCATATTAAAATAAAATGAAAATTTTTTCGGCAGCCCCCTTTACCTAGCGGCGAATTAGGTGAAGGGGTTTTCTTTTGTTCAAAATAGTCCCCTTTTACTGCACTTTGACAACTTCATATCTGTGTATCAGGCACACATCCGACCGACCGTAGAGCCGGATAGCACAAGTCAGGGTACGCCATGCGGATTATTCCAAGCGAGAAATATCTGTGGCTTTACTGCCCGTGGTGGGGCAGGATGCGATGATACCGGTCGGAGATAATGATACTTCCACGCCAGTGGCCCGCATAAGTGACGGGAAAATGCACACCCACGTTTGAGAAAGAATGTGGGCGGCTTTTATGATGCCTGCTTACCGGCAGGATGGCTGATGCACCTTTTTATAAAGCAGTAGAAATCATGGGCTGGATGGAAGCTCATTTTTGTTAGTAAAAAGCCAAACCGATACCTTCCAGCCTATTCCTGTGCTGCTTTATGGCACTAAGAAATTTTAGGAGGCGTAACGATGGCAAAGAGTGCAGAAGAATTATTAATTTATTTGATGAGATTTTACCGAAACATGGAATGAATCTGAGGGTAAAGCAGAAAGAACTTTCTTTTGAAATGCTCCGGGCATTGCAGGAAAACAAACTGGCTTTATGTGAGGCGGAAGTGGGGACAGGAAAAACTCACGCATATATCCTTGCACTGACGGTACATAACATTTATTCAGATAAGAAGATTCCGGCAGTCATATCAACATCCACTATAGCCCTGCAGAAAGCATTGACAGAGGAATACATACCGCAGATATCCGGCATCCTTTTAGAGCACCATGTAATTGACAAACCATTATCTTTTGTGGTGCGGAAAGGAAAACGGCATTATGTCTGTGACTCCAGATTGAAGATATATGAGACATCCATAAAAAATTTGCAGAGAGAAGTGGATGCCAATCTGATACTGGAACTGGCAAGGCTTGGGGAGCAGGAATTTGACAGGATTGATTTGGATGATGCCGTGCTGACACCCTATGTAAAAGGCAGAATCAACGTGTTTTGCTGCAATAAGTCATGTCCTTATTCGCTTTTATGTAGATTTATGAATTTTAAGAAAATTCGGGATATGGGGCAATGGTGTTTGATGAGTCCCACAAGCTGATAGATGCCGCAAGACAGATGTACAGCATAGTCTGGGACGAGCAGGATGCGGAATTTATCGTGGGTTTGAGTAAAGTGAACAGAAGAACCACAGGCATGGATGAACTTACTGTATTGCGGAGTCAGCTTGCGGAATATAACAGACAGATATTTGACAGACTGGCGGGAGATTTAGCAGGAAACCACACCAGAGAGGGAAGCAGGATTGAAATAGTGATAGGTTCCATGGAAAAAATTTACATAAGGCACATGGCAAAGGCTTTAGAGCAGCTTCCCTTATCCTATCAGGAAAACAGCGGACAAAAAATGCGGATGCAGGGCCTGAAAAAGCGTTGTCAGGAGCTGACGGACAAGCTGACCGTATTTCTAAACAGCGGAAATTCAATCTGCTGGATGGAAAAGAGGGAGAACGGCAGGCTTGCCCTGTGTGCGGTTCTAATGGAACTGGAACAGGTTTTATTCCGTGACATCTGGAGCAGACCGATACCGGTTATTATTACGTCCGGCACAATGTCAGTCCGGGGGGATTTTGGGCACTTTAAGAGAATGACAGGGCTTTCCTTTGCAGCTTTATCAAGAATCATGGAAACCAGCAAGCCCTCACCCTTTGATTTTCAGAGTAACGGTCTGCTCTATATACCAGAGCGTATGCCGTTTCCGAATATCCGGGATGACAGATACATACAGGCGATCATGGAGGAAATAGTGCAGATAGTGTCTGCCACTCATGGGCATACCCTGATCCTTTTTACATCCTATTGGCTCATGGAGAGGGTGTTTTATGGTCTGAAGGAGCAGCTTTCTGATTATCCGCTGTTTCTCATGGGCAGAGGCAGACTGGATGTAATAAGTAGCTTCCGCAGGAGCGGAAACGGAGTGCTGTTTGCCAGTGACAGTGCCGGAGAGGAAATTGACCTTGCAGGGGATATCCTTTCCAGTCTGATCGTGGTAAAACTGCCGTTTCCCGTGCCGGATCCGATCATGGAATACCAGAGAAACCAGTATGAGGACTTTGATTTATACCGCAGGGACATCACCATCCCGGAAATGCTGATTAAACTCAGACAGTGGTTCGGGCGTGGCATCCGCAGGGAACAGGACACGGCGGTATTTTCTATCTTAGACAGCAGAGCATCCCTGCGTGGCAGATACCGGGCAGAAATTCTGAATACCCTGCCGACCATGCCGGTCACGGACAGGCTTATGGATGTGGAAGACTTTATTATAAGGAAGAAAACAGACAGTTATTTTATGGATAAAGACCGGGAAGAAGAATGAAAATCATAGGAATCGTAGTGAGTACTGTAACAGGTGCTCTGCTTCTTATGGCCTTAGCAGCTTGCATTGCGGTTGTCAGGGCTGGGGAATGTATGAGAGCGATAGAAGAAATGAAAAGATTATAGAGGAATATCGAACAAGCTGGCTGTCATATAGTGAGATAAGCCAGCTTGCTGCTTCGTGGAGAGAAAAAATGGAAGAATGGGAAAAACTGAAGTCGGTTGATATACGAACAGTTAATCGAGATGGACTCATAGATGTAACAAGAATCCCGGAAGATGATTCAGACGATGTGGATAAAGAAATGCAGATGAGAACTTTTTTAAGAAATGTTAAAAATCCGTATTGCTTTATGGTAGGAGATGTAATAGTAAAATCTTCTTTTACAGAAGGAGTCAGCCTGAAACAAAGATTACGGGAGTTGGCAGATGGAATATAGAATGAAAATTGCTATAAAGGTCTGGAAAAAGGAAAGTTCTATGCTAATATATGCATAGGACTAAATGAATAGAAACCACTTCTTATTTTTATAGCAGATTGTTCTGGCTAATATGAATAAGGAGTGTTTTTTTATGCTATCAAACAACTTATCTAAAACATATCTATGCGGAGGTTATCTGCGTTTATCCAAAGAGGATGGGGATTTTGCCGGGAGTGAAACGCTGCAAAGCAACAGTATTGAAAATCAAAAAGAATATATTGAAGATTATATACATAGTAAACCGGAAATAGAGATTGTTGACTTCTATATTGATGACGGTTATAGTGGCGTGAATTTTGACAGACCTGATTTTCAAAGAATGCTACAGGATATCAAAAACAAGAAGATAGATTGCGTCATTGTAAAAGACCTGTCACGACTAGGAAGAAACTATATTGAAGTCGGAAAGTATATTGAGAGACTTTTTCCTTTACTGGGTGTACGTTTTATCGCAATTAATGATAATTTTGACAGTGCTGATGATACAGCGGCATCCAATAATATCATTATTCCTTTTAAGAATTTAATCAATGATGCGTATTGCAGGGATATTTCAATTAAAATCAGAAGCCATTTAGAAGTAAAGAGGAAACGTGGAGAATTTATTGGTGCCTTTGCGGTCTACGGATATATGCGAGGGAAAGATAAAAATAAACTGATTGTTGATCCTTATGCAGCAGAAATTGTAAAAGAGATATTTGGTATGAAGATGGACGGAATGAGCCAGCAGGCGATTGCGGATGAATTGAATAGTCTAGGGATTCTTTCTCCGGCAGAATACAAGAAGGAGCAGGGGAGCGGGTATAAGACGGTGTTCCAGACACACAGTAAGGCGAAGTGGACCGCAATGGCAGTTATGCGTGTTTTGACAAATGAGATCTATGTGGGAACTCTGATACAGGGAAAGGAGAGTACCCCTAATTATAAAGTCAAAGTGCGGGAAAAGAAGCCACGGGAAGAATGGATCCGGATTGAAAATGCACATGAGGCAATCATAAGCAGAGCTGATTTTGAAATTATTTCAGATATTATACAGAAAGATACAAGGGTAACAGCAGGAAAAAGAGCGGTCTCCATATATTCCGGTTATCTGGTTTGTGCGGATTGTGGATGCAGTATGGTAAGAAAGAAGGCATATAGCGGTTCTTTTGAATATGTATATTATGTCTGCTCTGGAAATAAGAAGAACAAAGATACATGTAGCAGTCATAGAATCAGTGAAAATGCCTTAAATCTTGCCGTAACAAAAACATTGCAGCTTCATTTGAAGCATTTGGCTGATTTACAGGAGAGTATCCTGTACATACGGAAAAAATCTTGTAATTCAGACAAGATAAAAATGATGGTACTGCAATCCGAAAAAATAAAGGGAGATATTGAAAAGTATAATCGCTTAAAATTGGAATGTTATGAGGACTATAAAAATGAACTAATTACTCAGGACGAGTATCTGCTGTTTAAGAAGGAATTAGATAACAGAATAGAAGATACTAAGAAGGCTGCTACGGAATTGAGCAAGAAAAAAAGAATGCTATTAGATGGCAGATATGAAAAAGAAAGTTTCATGGAGAAATTTTTGACAAGCAAAGATATAGAGTTAAAGCGTTCCTTATTCGTTCGGTTTATCAGTCAGATATATGTGTATGAAGATCGTCGGATAGAGATTATCTTTCGCTATCAGGATGAAATCGAGCAATTAGCTGGACTGGTAGGTGAAATCAAGCAGGAAACGGCTGTTCGGGAGGTGATTTGATGGCACGAAAAGTCAGAAATCATCCGGTTCCGAGAGATAAGATGAGTGAGAACAAATTATCGGAACAGACCCCAAAAGTTAAAACACATGATTTTTCCGTTGCACTTTACATTCGGCTGTCTAAAGAAGATAGCGGAAAAAACAATCAAAATACAGTGGAAAATCAAAAGGCGCTTTTGGAAGATTTTGTAAAAGATAAGCCGGATATGAAAGTGGTTGATATTTATATCGACAATGGATTTAGTGGAACAAATTTTGAACGCCCTGCTTTTCAGAAAATGATGGAAGATGCGAAACGAGGTAAGATTAACTGCATTATCGTAAAAGATCTTTCTCGTTTTGGACGTAGTTACTTAGTAGCAGGAAATTATTTGGAAAAAATATTCCCTTTCTTAAACATTCGGTTCATTTCTGTTACAGACCACTTTGATACTTTTGCCGTAATTTCTTCTGAAGATGGCAGGGGAGTAGCGAATGGGATAGAAATTCCGCTGAAAAATATTATCAATGAGGTGTATGCAAAGGACATTTCCAGAAAAGTAGGCTCTGCTATAGAAATTCAGAAAAGAGAAGGAAGATATGGCGGTGGAGTTGCTCCATACGGTTATAAGAAATCAAGTACAGTTAAGGGTAAATATGAAGTGGATGAGGAAGCCGCCGAGGTGGTGCGTTATATCTTTAGACTGAGATCTGAGGGCTATGGATATTGCAGTATTGTAAAGATTTTGAACGAAAAAGGAATAAAGTCACCCAGTGCATACCGCTATGAAAAAGGGATTGTAAGGAACGAGAAGGGGAGTAATGTTCTTTGGAAAATCTATGCCATAGAGGATATGCTTCGTGATGAAGTGTACTTGGGAAACATGGTAAGAGGCAAGACACATTCAGCTATGCACAAGGGAGAAAAGAGACATTATGTTCCAAGGTCGGAATGGGTGATTGTTCCGGGAACCCATGAGCCTATTGTATCCAAAGAACTCTTTGAAGCAGTACAAGCGGTTAATGAAAAGAAAGCGCAGGAGTATAAAGATAATCTGGAAAAAGCAAAAGAAAATCCGAAACGTGACAATTTGTTTAAAGGCAAAATATTTTGTGGGGATTGTGGTATCACGATGGGAGGTGCTGTTGGTAATTACAATTCTATGAGCTACTATTGCCCCAATTACAGAGAAAATGGAGCAATGGGATGTGTTAAAAAGCATATCAGTGCAAGAAAACTGGAAAAAGCAGTATTAGAAGCGGTTCAGATACATCTGAAAATATTCTTAGAAGGCAGAGAAGAAATTCGGTCAAGAAATGACAGTGCTGAAATCGGAAAGAGGCGAATGGTGCTTGAAAGTGAGACAAGAGACTTAAGACAAAAAGAGGCACAGTATCAGCAGAAATTAAGCAGCACCTATCTTGACTATAAAGATAAATTACTTACGGTTCAGGAATATTTCATGTTGAAAAATAAATATCAAGCTGCACTTGCAGAACTTGAGGTGGCTCGTAAAGAGAAAGAACTGCTTTTGAATAAAATGCAGGAGACTTATGGAGAGGATCTGGAACTATCTCACGCCGCAGAACAGTATTTCGGGCAGATGGTGGTTACAAAAGATATGGTGGATGCCCTAATAGAACGAATAGAAGTATTTGAAAAAGGGCGTATTCATATTATATTTCGATTCGAGGATGAATATCGGATTTTACTGGAAAAGAGAGCTGATATGGAGCAGGAGGGAGCAAATTGAAAGAGAATTTTAATCTCTCTGATTTGAGTGTCCGCTGTAGCGGACAGACGGGAGCAAGGATGAAGAAATATATGGTTGCAAAATATATCCGGCTTTCCATGGAAGATTTAGATTTATGCAATTCTGAAGAAAAGGCAGAGAGTGTAAGTATCAGTAACCAGAGAAATTTCATAGATACCTTTATAGAGCAAGGAGAAGAATTTCAGGGAGCAGAAATCAAGGAATTTGTGGATGACGGATATTCCGGCACTAATTTTGACAGACCGGCGATAAAGGAGCTGCTCCGGTCATGCAGGCAGGGAGAAATAGATTGCATTATCGTAAAGGATTTGTCACGTTTTGGACGAAATTATCTGGAAGTTGGAGATTATTTGGAACAGATTTTCCCGTTTTTGGGTGTTCGTTTTATCAGCATCAATGATGGGTTTGACAGTAAAAATTTTTTCGGACAGACGGGTGGAATGGATGTCGCTTTTAAGAATTTTATCTATGAGATGTATAGCAGAGATTTGTCTGAAAAGGTAAAAAGCGGAGTTACAACCTGCATGAAAAGGGGTGAATATTACGCAGGATGCATGGTGTATGGCTACCAAAAGTCATCAGATGGTAAAAGAATGGAAGTTGACGAGGGGGCAGCAGTTACTATACGGCGTATTTTTCAGGAGTTGGCAGATGGAAAAGATGCAAAAACTTTGGCAATCGAACTAAATGCAGAGGGAGTGCCGACCAGGCTGACTTATAAGCAGGCAAAGGGAGAGCAGCTTAACCGGCATTATAAAGCAGATATATGGAATCGTAACAAGATACATTCTATTATCCATAACCGGGTATATCAGGGAGATATGGTGTATCGAAAGGCGGTCCGTACCCAAATTGGCTGTAAACAGAAGGTAAGACAGCCGGAAGAAAAATGGCTTGTGATACCGGATCATCACGAGGCGATTGTCAGTCGGGAACTTTTCAAAAAGGCGAATGACAGTATCAGAAAAGGGAAAATAGCGGTTTATGACCGTTCTGCTGTCCGCCGAGGAATTGTCTTTTGCGGATGCTGTGGAAATCGGTTAGAACTGCGGAAAACAAAGATACCTTATTATCTGTGTAAACGCAGAAATTTGCTGGACAATGCAAAGTGCAATGAGATTCGTATGGAAAAAGAACAGATTGAGCAGACGATAAGGACTATTTGGCAGAAACATTGTAGATTGTTTGCGACAATCCCTGTTTCCGAGCTCTTTGAGAAGCAGCAGGAGAAGTTGAAACAGCAGGAAAATAGACTGAAACAGAGCTTAGAGCGTTTTCCTGCTGAAAAAATCAAGCTGTACGAACGGTTCCGTTCTGGTATGGTAAAGCAGGATGTATTCTTAAAAGAAAAGGAACAGTTAAGCAGGCAGGAGGAAGTAGTACGGAGAGAAATAGAGAAAGTCTCTGAACAGATTGATATGCAGGAGGAAAGGAAAAAAAACTATCGATGTGTTGCAGATCTTGTGAAAAGGTCTGGAACGAGCGAAACATTGACAGAAGAGTTTATGAGGGAGATGGTGGAGAAAGTCATAGTATATGAAGATAAGCGGATAGAGATTGTCTGGAAGTATCGGGAGGAATTTGAAGAACTATTGTAAGATTAAAAAGAAGAAGTCTAAAGTGACAAAAGGGCTTCTTCTTTTTTCATCTAAAAATGCCATAGTTAATATTTTAGATGTCAATAGTAGGAAAATATTGTATAATATATTTATATTTTCTTGACGATGGAGGTATTAATCTATGGCGCAGATGACATATATCGAGAAAGATTACTTTGAGAGACTGTTTGACATGGAGAGGGGCTATGTATTAGACTTTACAAACTATACATATCAAAGGTTTGTTGCTGATACCATTAACATAGACGTTTATAAAAAGCTAAAGATTTGTGTGAGTATTTAATTGTGGGGGGTGGAACGGATGATTTTATGATTAGAAGAAAAAATAGAACGTCTATTTTGAGCTATGAACAGAGAGTGGAAATTGTAAAAGCAATACGCTATGTTGATGAAGTGGTTCCTGAAAATGATTTAGATAAAATAGCAGCCTATTACAAGTATGGTTTTGATGTTATGATTGCAGGAGAAGATCATCGTATGGAAAGTGTATATATAGATGCGGAAAGGGAATTAAAAAAAATGGGAGTGGCTGTAGTTTATATTGAGAGAAAAAAGCAGTGTTCTTCTACATACATCAGAAATAGAATTATTGAAATGTATAGTAAATTGTGATGAATTAGTAACAGAGGCAAGGTGTAAAACAAACTATAATTTTAGCATGAAGCAGCTAGGCATTTTAAATAAAAAGTATTATATACAAACAATGATTTATGAAATGCTCATGTTGTAGTTTGTCAACCCCAAAATCAAAATTTCTTCAAAAAAATTTGGTCCTTACTTGACATCAGCAGATGATGGACCAAATCCGGATTATACAGAAGAACTTCTTTCGGGGTTAAAAGAACGTGGTGTCAATGCCACGTTTTTTTTGCTGGGAAAAGAGGTTGAAAAATATCCTGATATCGTCAAAGATATTTCTGATTCCGGGCACTTGATCGGCACGCATTCTTACGAGCATGTCAATTTAAGCAATCTTTCCGATGCAGCGGCGATCGAGCAGGTGGATAAGACAAATGCCGCCATCCATGATATCACCGGAAAATATCCGGAGTACATAAGACCTCCGTATGGCTGCTGGAAATGTAATCTGGATTATGAGACAAAAATGATTGAGGTACTGTGGGACGTTGATCCGAAAGACTGGGCGACAGACAATTCCGGAGTGATCGCCAAAAGAGTGATCGATAAGGTAGAGGAGAATGATATCATTCTGCTGCATGATGCGTCAGAATCCTCGGTGAAAGCGGCATTTGCGATTGTTGATGAACTGAAAAAAGAGGGGTATACGTTTGTGACGGTGGAGGAGATTTTGATGGAGTGAGCGGGGAAATATTTGACGAACGAAAAAAAGTCTAATAAAATACGAAAAGGAAATGTTTGGAAAAATATGTGGGATTAAGCAAAAAACTCCAAAACATGCATGTCAAATGTTATAATTGTCACAGATATAAAATAGCAAACGAAAGCGAAGGTATCAAAAAATGTCAGGCATTGTTTTAAAAATCATGATCATGGATACTCACCCACCGGTATGGCGGAGAGTTGTAGTACCTGAAAAAATGTCTTTTGCAGATCTGCATTGTGTGATTCAGGAGATTTTCGGGTGGGAGGATATGCATCTGCATATTTTCGAAAGCCCCGGAAATAGTTTTGAAATTGTAAAAAGTAAAAAAGATGCAGTGAAAAGTATGTTCATGATCGAGAAAAAAACACCGGTGGGACCGGTTTTAGAGCATGAAAAATGGGTTCGTTATACCTATGATTTTGGCGATGACTGGCAGCACAAGGTGATATTTGAAAAAAAGATGCCGGAATATACAGCAGATCATGCCGCAATTTTGAAGGTAAAAGGAGACAATTTTATTGAAGATTTCTGTGGTGACTGGGATGAAGATATGCAGCCGGAAAAATACGATATGGAAGCAGTTAATCATAATCTTGAAAAAATGCATTTTAAGGAAACAGATATGCCGGACGATTATGAGCAGATGATGAAAGGTATCGAAGCCTTTAAAGAGAACAAAAAAGAATTTTATGAATATTTCAGGGAGCAGGCAGAAAAATTTTTGAAAAATCTGGACGATGCCGCGAAAAAACAGTCCGTCATACGAAAAGAAGTAACTGCATGGAAAGAATTCTGCAATAAAGAGGCGAAAGGAAATATCTGTAAAATGCCGCCTCATCGGACATGTAAGGAATTAATGCACAGGCTGAGTGAGCAGCAAACAAGGGATTACAGCAAGTATCTCCAGCTTTCATATGATTATGAAAAGGAAGATCCGGGTATATTAGCGGATGCCATCAATGAAGAACTGACAAAGCACCCGGAGTATTATCTTTATATTCTGACAGAAAATAATATACGGGAATTTGAGAAAATAAGCGGGTTTGTGGAAAATAAAAAATACACAGCAGACTATGATACAATTATGAAAGGTATCGTATTGGGACTTTTACATGTGCAGGTTCCGCCAAAAACAGAGGCAGCATATGTGTTTCCTGCTATTGATTTCAAAGAAAGGTTTGCTTTGATAACGTCATTAGACCGGAAAAGGTATCGGAAAGAGATTGATGATATTACCGGAAAAATAATGAAACTTCTGCTTACGTATATATTGTTAGAACTCAAGGATTTTCATGAAATTTTTGAAAATGTATGGAATATGAACCTTTCAGAGAGGGATTTCCTTCGGTATGTGTACTGGTATGGCAGTTTTGGAAAGCAGTTTCAGACTTTACGAAGAAGTGATACCGGGAAAAGTTATGCGGCACTTATAAATGTAGATAATGAACGCATTATTGAGGGACTGGAAAAGTTTGCCACAGATCTTCCTTATAAGAAGTTTTCACAAAAAGAAGTTCTTTCTGTCTCCACGAATATTGCTGATCTTGGACAATGCTGGCAGATTTTGGCACAGGAGCTTGATGAAACACTGGATATGTCACAGGATGATGTTTCGGATATGATAGAACTGATTTTTAATGAAACAGTCAGTGGATGCAGTGCAGATGAAATATTTGATACAATCTTACTGCATGAGGAACAGGCTGGAAAAACAGTTCTTTTATACGACCGGATGAATATCTGGCAGGTTGTACTTGAAGGTATCATGACACTTGGACTCCCAATGCTTCATGGATATTCCAGGATGGAGTATGAGAAAATCACCGGGAAAAATGCATTTGAAACAGACGTTTTTGCGGCAGATATAGAACGAGAGGAGATCACACAGGACACATCATTAAAAGATATGCCTGTAAAAATACAGGAAGAAATATACAGGGCTTTTTATGAAAACAGAGAGTCGGACAGACCAAAAGCATTAGAAAGGATCCGGAAGGGACTTTCCGTAGAAAATGCTGAATTAGATTGTCTTACGGCTTTGTCCTATATGGGTACTGGAAAATATAATAAAGCAAACACCATGTTTGCTGCAATTGCGGACCGGACAGAGGACGAGAGCGTAGAAGCACTGATCGATATGGTCGGAGAACAGGTAGCAGGAATCAGTGATTATTATATGAATCGGGTAGAAGAATGGGATCCGTTTGCCGGTATTGAAATGGATATGCCATATCAGCGGGAAGGTAAGAAAATAGGCCGGAATGATCCGTGCCCATGTGGAAGTGGGAAAAAATATAAAAAGTGCTGTGGAAAATAAAAATCATTTTTTCTCCTGCAGATCAAGCAGCGTCTCGGCGCGTTCCTTTAAACGAGCCTGATTCAGGTCGGTTAATTTACGGTAATAACTTAAGAGACGCTGTTCATCGGCAGTGAGTTCTGATTTGCGCTTTCTGGCATCTGCTGGTTTCTCGTAAATATCGGTAAGTCCGATCAGAAAGTCAGAAGTGGTATCAAGGGCTTTTGCGAGCCGGTTTAAAATTTCAGCCTTTGGTTCATAAAGGTTGTTTTCATATCGGGATAGGGTAGTCGGAGCGATACCGATCGTGTAAGCAAGATGTTTCTGGCTCATGTCGCGTTCTTCACGTAAAAATACAATACGTTCCCCGATACTGTTCATAGATGTTCTCCGTTTCTGTTTCTTTTATCTTAATATGCATTTCCTGACGCACATCTGCCGGAAAAAGCATTTTATCCATTTGCCGAATAATTCATGTTCATAAAAATAATGAGGAAACGGGAATAAAAATTTTTTTTTAATGAAACTTTTTTTGTTATTATTTTATCTAAATAAATGAAACTTACAAATGATAAGTAATAAAAACACGCAGGAGGATATTCAGAATGAGAAAAAAAACAATTTATGTATTAGCAACGGTAATGTGTATGTCCATATTTACAGCATGTGGAAGCACGAATCGTGCTGATGCCGGAAATGAAGTGCAGCAGGAAGTACAGGCAGAGGATAATATGCAGAAAGAACAGCAGGCTGGTGCAGAGGGTAACGCTGAAACAGAGTTACAGACTGAAGCTGTACCGGAAAATACAGCTGAAGCGGTAACAGGCGAAGAGAAAACACTGAATGGAACGGTGGACGAGATCAAAGATTTTATGTTTATTGTGACAGATGATAGTGGTGCTTCCTATGAATTAAGTTTTGATGCAAAACCACAGGGATTGGAAAATGTTTCTGTTGGAGATAAAGTAAAAGTAACATATACCGGGGAACTTTCAGAAGTGGATGCATTTTCGGGAACAATTATTTCAGTTGAAAAGCAATAAGTAAAGTAATAAGTAAAGCCATGTGATACATATAGAAAATGTATCATATGGTTTTTTACTTTTTTACGGTTATGTGGGAAACGACTGGTGAAATATGATATACTTATCGCGAATGATGTTGAGACCGAAAGAGCTGGAAAAGATCAGGAAGAAGATTTCAGTAGAAAATGACGAATTAGATTGTTTTACAGCGATGTGTTACATGGGGACTGGAAAATATAGTAAGGCAAATTCTATGCTGGAAAAAATTGGAAAAAGACGCAACGGGCAGTTACCCATTTGCGTCTTTTTCTATAGAAGAGCAATGAAACAACAGGAAACAGATACAATGGAGGAAGAGAAGATGAAAAAAAGAGCAAAAAAGATAGTAGCATTATTTTTAACAGCTGGTATTCTGTTATCAGGGACAGCTGCGTGTTCTAATGTAGAAGGCATGCATCTTTCAGGATCGACAAGGGAATTGAATGTAACGAAAGAAGATACTGGAAAATCCGGAGATAATGTTCAGATGCTGCCATCGGATGAAAAATCAGACAAAATATTTGCGGACAGTTATGCTGATTTTGCAATAAAGGCTTTTCAAAATAGCTATGAAGCTGGAAAAAATACAATGATATCACCATATTCCGTGATAAATGCGCTTGCCATGACTGCAAACGGAGCATCAGGCGAGACTTTGGAACAGATGGAGAGTGTACTTTGCGGTACGGCAGACTGCTCGCTTGATCTTCTCAATCGGGAGCTGCAGCGTCTGCAAAGTTCCATGCCAAAGGAAAAAAATAATCATTTATATACAGCGAATTCTATCTGGTACAAAGATGCTGATGAGAACTTTGTACCGGCAGATGATTTTCTGAAGTTAAACGCTGAATTTTATCAGGCAGATATCTTTGCCTCGGCTTTTGATAAAAAAACGACAAAGGATATCAATCGCTGGATCGACCGGCGCACGGATGGAATGATCAAAGATATCATGGATCAGATACCGCCATATGCTATTATGTATCTTGTAAATGCAGTGGCATTTGAGGGGGAGTGGCAGGACCCGTATGAAAAGGAACAGGTGCATGATGCTGATTTTTATGATATTGATGGTAATCATTCAACAGTATCAATGATGTATTCGGAGGAATATTCTTTTCTGAAGGAAGAGCATGCCGTTGGATTTATCAAGCCGTATAAAGAAGGCTTTGACTTTGTTGCACTGCTTCCGGATGAGAATATGGATATCAGAGATTATATCAGTCAGATGAATGGAGAAACTTTTCTAAAGACAATTGCTCAGGCAAATGATACAATAGTGGAAACAGGTATGCCAAAGTTTAAGGCGGAGACGCAGAAAGAATTAGCGGAAGTTTTAGACAGAATGGGAATGCATGATGCATTTGATGAGAAATTAGCAGATTTTTCACAGATGGGGAATTGTAAAAATGGGGATAATCTGTATATCAGCCGGGTATTGCACCGGACAAAGATTGAAGTGAATGAACTTGGTACAAAGGCCGGGGCGGCAACAGTTGTGGAAGTGGAAACAATGGGGTGTCTGGAGGCAGTGGAAAATGTTGTGCTGGACAGGCCATTTGTCTATGCGATCATAGACAGGGAGAATGGGATACCTGTTTTTATTGGTGCGGCAGATGCTCTGTAAAATCATAACAGAACAGGATAAACATTACAGGAGGATATAATTCGGATCGTGGGGCAGTTTTTAGAGGATGAAAAGATTATTGAGTTATACTGGGTCAGAGATCAGAGGGCAATTACATGCTCACAGCAGAAATACGGAGCATATTGTCACAAGATAGCACAGAATGTACTGCACAATGAAAGTGATTGTGAAGAGTGTATGAATGATACATGGTTCCGGGCGTGGAATTCCATGCCGACAGAGCGGCCGGGGATATTGCAGGCGTTTTTAGGAGCGATTACAAGAAATCTATCCTTAGACCGCTACCGGAAAAATCATTCGAAAAAGCGTGGAGAGGGAGAAATTTCTTACATATATGAAGAGATGCAGGACTGTATTTCCGGTGAAAATATGGAGTTACATGTGGAAAATATGGAACTTGCGGAGATGATTAACCGTTTTCTGGCTGGGATGAAGACAGAAAACCGCAGGATCTTTGTGCGGAGGTACTGGTATTTTGACAGTATAGCTGAAATCGCAAAGAGATTCTCCATCAGTGAGAGCAAGGTAAAATCGTCTCTGATGCGTTCAAGGGAAAGTTTACGGAAATGTCTTGCTCAGGAAGGAATCGAGGTGTGAGCAGTGAAAGCAGATGATTTGATTGATGCATTCGGGCATATTGATCCAAAGTATGTTTCAGATGCGGAAGTTGAGATAAAATCAAAATCACGGATGAAGCGGATGTTTTATGTTATAAGAGAAAAAATCCCTTTAGAGAAGGAACAGCCTGCGCATATCACTATTTCGGCGGCGATGTGTATGACAGCATTTGTGCTGATCATCGGTGCAGGAATGTTTTATGGAAGGATCAGGAATGGATATTCAGGAAACAAAAATAACTCTGTGGATACGGTTTTCAATGATTATGATGGTATGTATGGAAGTACAGCAGCCGGATCAGCGGATGAGGCAGGTGTGGAAACAGCAGAGGAGGATACCGGTCTGATCTTTAATGAGATTCGCGAAATGGAAAGTATAGCCTATGATGTAGCAGAACCGGATCAGATTGTTTCTTATGACGCAGCGGGGCTGGAAGAATATTTTGGAACAAAGATCTGTCCGACTTCCATTCCAGATGGATTCATCCTGTCGGATGGTGTTTATCATGTTGGATATGATAAAGCAGGAGAAGCAGTGGATGATAATAATAGTCTGATCTATTCGGATGAAAGTGGAGAACGTACATTGAAAATCGGAGTTCGTACAACGGAATCCGGGATCGTGACAAGATTTACAGATACACATTTAGCCACGTCTCTGGTGCATGGGATTACGGTCACAGCGGGATGTTATCCGATCGGGCAGACTGGCGGGTATAGTTATGTTGCTGTTTTTGAAAAAGATGGAGTTATATTTACCATAGAAAGTTCCGGTCTTACAGAGCAAAGATTTATCACAGTGATAGGAGAACTGACGGAATAGACAGATATGTTATGAAACAGAAGATTTAAAATAGGGTCTTGTCTGATAAAAATTCTAATGTTTTTTCTACAGGTTAAAAAATGAAGTTAAAAGAGATTGAGATTCTAAGACACTTATGATAGTATAAAAATAATTGTGAAGACACGAGAGAATCAGGTGCAAACAATCGATATTCAGGAAGTTAAACAGGAGGTCGTAGATAAAATGGAACAGTACAAGCAGGAATTTATCGAGTTTATGGTTGAGAGTGATGTGCTCAAATTTGGAGAGTTTACATTAAAGAGTGGACGTAAATCCCCATTTTTTATGAATGCAGGAGCTTATGTGACAGGTTCACAGTTAATGCGTCTTGGTGAGTATTACGCAAAGGCGATCCATGAGAAGTATGGAGATGATTTTGATGTATTATTCGGACCGGCATACAAGGGAATCCCGATCAGTGTTGTAACAGCAGTTGCATTCAGCAAATTGTATGGAAAAGAAGTCCGTTACTGTTCGGATAGAAAAGAAGAAAAAGACCACGGAGCAGATAAGGGAAGTTTCCTTGGAAGCAGTTTAAAAGACGGTGACCGTGTTGTCATGATCGAGGATGTTACAACATCCGGTAAATCCATGGAGGAGACAGTTCCGAAAGTAAGAGGAGCTGCAAATGTTGAGATCGTTGGTCTGATGGTTTCTTTAAACCGTATGGAAATGGGACTTGGCGGTAAAATGAGTGCACTTGATGAAATCCGAGAGACTTATGGTTTTCCGACAAATGCGATTGTAACGATGGAAGAGGTCGTGGAACATCTTTACAATAAGGAGTGTCAGGGCAAAATTGTCATTAATGATGAGATAAAAAAAGCAATTGATGCATACTATGAACAGTATGGATGTAAATAAATCGATGGATGACAGAAAAAAAAGACGCCGGCTGATTGCCGGCGTATTGTTCACTGTTTACTTTGAAGTGTTATTTTATTTTTTATTTTTTTCAGAAGAAATGGGACGAACTTATAGTGAAAGAGCATATCACTATAACCTTGTTCCATTCAAAGAAATTATGCGATTTATCCGTTATCGTAAAGCTCTTGGCACTTATGCAGTAGTTTTGAACCTTGCCGGCAATATTATTGCGTTTATGCCATTTGGAACATTTTTGCCGATCTATTATGAACGGTGCAGAAAAATGTGGTATACGGTTCTTTACAGTTTTGAATTAAGTCTTGTCGTGGAAATACTGCAACTGGTATTTAAGGTTGGAAGTCTGGATGTAGACGACCTGATCTTAAATACGATTGGGGGATTGTTTGGATTTCTTATCTATGATCTGGTGAAAAAGTTGACGCGAAAGATCACAGAGCGAAAGATGCATGATAATTAAAGTTCCAGATAGGTACCGCTTTTTACTTCTATCACAGAATCGCCATCAACTTCGAGCCATACACTGAGGGCACTTGGATTGTAAACTCTCCTGCAGTCTGCAGAAAAGAGGATACGTTTTGCAGCGTCCATATAGTCAATGATCTCGATGTTGGTTGCGTACCAGATATCATCCCTGCCACCCATATATGCGCAGAAATCTTCAATTACATTCCAGTTATCATGATTGTCAAATTCATAACTGTGACCCCATACATACATTAATTTTAAATACTGTTTTTTCTTAAATTCTGCAAAAAATTCAGCTTTTTCCATCAGATCCGGGGCGTCATGATGACAGGTCGGGTGCCATTCAAGCGGATCGGTTGGAAGTGCAAAATCAGCTGCCGGTTCTACGACACGGGCATAGGCAATTCCAAGCTGGCGGAATAATTGTTTGATGTCTTCATTGTAGGAACCATTTGGATAAGCATGTCCGCGGATAATGCGGCCGGTGATCTGTTCTAAACCTTTCCGGTCAGCTAAAATTTCTTCTGCAACTTCCGTCATCGGACAGCGTGCAATGGTCGGGTGGGTCATGGTATGGGTTGCAATTTCATGTCCGGTATAAAGTTCATTGATACGTGAACTTTTAATCCGTGGTGGAGTAAGCCCTTCTTTATCGATCATTCCATAATTTAAATTAAAAGTTCCCCGTATGCCGTAACGGTTAAAAATAGAAACAAGACGCTCATCCTGGATTTTGCCGTCATCGTAGCTCATAGTCAGTGCTTTCGCCTTTCCTTTAGGGAAACATACATAAACTTTCATTGATAAAATCCTCCTGCAGGTTACATGGTAATATCTTTAAAATCTATTGTTATAGTAAACGCTTTTTACTTGGAGTGCAAGAACAATATGACTGCCGGACAGGTTGCATAAAAAGATATGTTTTTGTATAATAAAAGAATGTCGGCAGGAAAATGATATTTGAGAACGGCATGGAAGATTTAGGATAAAAATATGTGCCTGTCAGACACATGGATAAAAAGTGTGAAAATGAGGATAAATAGGATGCATAAAAAGCATAAAAGAGGATATAAATTCACAGACAAAAAGCAGTCAAAAAGGGGAGTTATTGCATGGATGCTGTCAGTTATTTCTTTAGCAGTTCTTGTTGCTGTTATTGTCTGTTCTTTTCAAAACAGAGGAAACGGCAGTATGTATCTTGGAAGTGCAGGAGTATCGTCCATGTTAGTCGGTGTGGTCGCATTATTTAATGCTGTCTTAAGTTTAAGAGAGGAAAATTCTTATCGTTTTTTTCCTTACCTTGCGACGATATGTTCTTTTCTTGCAGTTGGTGCATGGGTGGCATTATATGTGGTTGGATTTTTGCTGTAAATCACAATGTGATAGATTACAACGTGATATATTTTGATAATTTATAATGACTCAGAATAGGACATTCATTTATAAAAGAAATGGAGATTCAAATGACAGATTTTGAAAAACAGATTTCATTTATTATGGAACTGGATAAAATAAAAAAGATTACAAGACAGACGTACTTAAGCGATGGGAGCAGAAAAGAAAATGATGCAGAACATTCCTGGCATCTGGCACTGATGGCGTTTGTGCTTGCTGATTACGCGAATGAGCCGATTGATGTATTAAAAACCATGAAAATGGTACTTCTTCATGATGTCATAGAAATCGATGCCGGAGATACCTACGCATATGATACGGAGGGCAATAAGACAAAGCGGGAGCGCGAATTAAAAGCGGCAGACAGGATCTTTGGATTACTCCCGGAAACACAGAAGAAGGAATACCGCGGTCTGTGGGATGAGTTTGAGGCTATGGAGACACCGGAATCAAAGTTTGCCAATATGTTAGATAAGGTGCAGCCATTATTTTTAAATGATGCATCGGGTGGTATCTCATGGGAAGAACATGGTGTGAAAAAGTCTCAGGTACTTAAAAGAGATGAGAGAGTGCATGAGGGCTCTGAGCGTATCTGGGAGTATGCAAAGTCATTGATCGAAAAAAATGCGAAGTATGGAAAACTGATTGATGAGTGATAGAATTTTGTTGTGGAGGTTTTAACTTAATGTTGTATAAAGAATTATATAAAGAATCCAACGAACTTGCAGAGGAGCGTTTTGCGCTGGTGCGTGAGCGGATCGCAGAGATCGAAGAAAAGCCGGAGACCGAAGAAAAATATAAAGAATATTTCAGACAGACAGCACAGTTACTGCAGAAACAGGCGGCTGTTTACGATCTGTGGGCAGATGATGCGATTCAAAAGCGGAGTTTAAAAGAAGCAGAAGAATGTAATCTGGGATTCTATGAGGATATACTTGGAGCTTCATATCAGACAAGCTATGCGAATCCGGACTATGCTGTGAAAATATTAGGAGAAGAGTTTGGGCAGTTGCTCTGTGCTTATTTTGCTTACGTAAGAAGGGAGATTGGTGCAGCGTTTCGTGGAGATCTGATGCAGCTTACGATCCAGATGGAGCTGTTTGTAGAAATTTATAACCGTTTTGAGAATGGAGAAGAAAAAGATGCTCCGGAGAAGTCGGCAGTGCAGCAGGATCTGTACTGGTTTTTCCATGATTACAGTGAGATTTTTTATGAAAGAAGCCTGCGCAGGCTGATTGATCCAGCGGAAGATTTTGAGACGGATATTGTGATGAATGCAGATCTTACGGATCTGCGCTATCTGTATCGATACGGTGTATATATTGGAGAAAATGAAAAACAGATCGCAGCATTTTTAAATAAAATGACTGATGAAGAGATCCAGGCGATGGCAGACACCTATACAGAAGGTTACCGGATCGGATTTGAGGTGACAGGCAAAGATCTTGGCAAAAAGCAGACTGTCCAGTTGCGTTATCCGATCGGTTTTGAGCGTATGGTCCGTGCAGCGGTGCATAATTTTGAAAAAATGAATTTAAAGCCGACCATGCTTGCAACGGCAACTTCACCAAACAAACAGTTTGACTATGACCACAGGGAAGACCGTGCGCTTTATCTGGATAAAGCATATGTGGAACGCTGTTTGGAGGCAAGAAAAAATTATTTCGAGGAAGAGAAAAAAATGGCGGCAGGTCATGCAGGCCCGGCAGTTATTGAAGTGTTCGGGGAAGAACCGTTTTCACCGGAAAATAAAGAGTGTGCAGTGAAATATAACGAAAAACAGCAGAAACTGTGCGTTTATGAGATGAATATGGCAGGGCAGATGATCAATGAATATATCAAGGGCGAAGAACGCAGTTTTACGATCATCGCATACCCGATACCGGAGATAGGAGAACGCTTTGAAGAGATTTTTGCTGAGACTGTAAAATTAAATACGTTAGATTACAAATTATACCAGACAATTCAGCAGAAGATCATTGATGTTTTAGATACAGCAGATCAGGTACACATCACAGGAAAAGGAAAAAACAAAACAGATTTATATGTAAATATCTGGAAATTAAAAGATCCGTCAAAGGAGACTGCATTTGAAAACTGTGTGGCAGATGTCAATATTCCGGTGGGAGAGGTATTTACTTCACCGGTACTAGAAAAGACCACGGGAACATTATTTGTCGGACAGGTATATTTAAACGGACTTAATTATGAGAATTTAGAGATCCGGTTTAAGGATGGTATGGTAGAATCCTATACCTGCACGAATTTTAAGGATGAGGCGGAAAATAAAAAATATATCCGTGATAATGTCCTGAAACATCATGATACATTGCCGATGGGGGAATTTGCGATTGGGACGAATACGACAGCATACCGAATGGCGAGAGATTATCAGATCGCAGATAAGCTGCCGATTCTGATCGCGGAGAAAACAGGACCACATTTTGCAGTGGGAGATACCTGTTACAGTCATGAGGAGGACAACATTTCCTATAACCCGGATGGAAAAGCGATCGTTGCAAGGGAAAATAGTGTATCTGCACAGAGAAAAGAGTCCGTAGAAAAAGCGTATTTAAATTGTCATACAGATATTACGATCCCATATGATGAGCTTGACAAGATCACAGTGATAAGAAAAGATGGCAGTACAGAAGATATCATTGCAGATGGCAAATTTGTCTTAGCCGGAACAGAGCAGCTGAATGGGCCGCTTTTATAAAAACAGGATTGTTAAAAATAAGCTGGAGTCCTGCTTCAGAAATAAATAAGATAATATATAAGATTATTTAATAAATAAAATAATAAATATTAATTGGACTTCTAAAAGAATGACAGTTACAATACACATAGATAACAGTGGAGATTTGATACTGTAGGAATCTGGAAGGAGCACGATTATGGCAAAAGTTGGTATTGTAATGGGCAGCGATTCAGATATGCCGGTTATGGCAAAAGCTGCAGATATTTTAGATAAGCTTGGAATTGATTATGAGATGACGATCATCTCTGCGCACAGAGAGCCGGATGTATTTTTTGAATATGCAAAAAGTGCGGAAACAAAAGGTTTTAAGGTGATCATTGCAGGTGCAGGAATGGCAGCACATTTACCGGGTATGTGTGCAGCGATTTTTCCGATGCCGGTCATTGGTATCCCAATGCATACCACATCGCTTGGTGGAAGAGATTCTTTATACTCGATCGTTCAGATGCCATCCGGTATTCCGGTTGCAACCGTAGCAATCAACGGTGGAGCAAATGCAGGTCTGCTTGCAGCAAAGATCCTTGCTACATCAGATGAGGCACTGCTTGCGAAATTAAAAGAATATTCGAAAGAGTTAAAAGAGCAGGTTCAGGCGAAAGATGCCAGATTACAGGAAGTCGGCTATAAGAATTACTAAAAGAAGCAGATAATGATAAATGTATTATTCTGAATAAAACACATGACAGCAGAGACGGACAGACGATACAAAAAATGAACATGTAAACAACAGATTCAGGAGGAAAAGTAAATGGATTACAAAAATTCCGGTGTTGATATCGAAGCAGGATACAAATCAGTGGAACTGATGAAAAAATATGTACAGGGAACCATGAGACCAGAGGTTCTGACAGGCCTTGGCGGATTTTCCGGTGCATTTTCCATGGAAAAATTCAAAAACATGGAGAAACCTACCTTAGTATCCGGAACAGACGGTGTAGGTACCAAAATAAAACTTGCGTTTCTTATGGACAAACATGATACGATCGGAATTGACTGTGTTGCAATGTGTGTCAACGATATCGCATGTGCAGGCGGCGAACCTTTATTTTTCCTTGATTATATTGCATGTGGAAAGAACTATCCGGAAAAGATCGCATCTATCGTAAGTGGTGTGGCAGAGGGATGCAAACAGTCTGATGCAGCCTTGATCGGTGGGGAGACAGCAGAGCATCCGGGACTGATGCCTGAAGATGAATATGATCTTGCAGGATTTGCAGTTGGTGTTGTAGATGAAAAGGACATTATCACAGGTGCCGACTTAAAGGCAGGAGACGTACTGATCGGTATGGCATCCTCCGGTGTACATTCTAACGGTTTTTCCCTTGTCAGAAAAATCTTTGAAATGACAAAAGAGAGTCTCAATACATATTATGATGAATTAGGAAAAACGCTTGGAGAGGCATTGCTTGTACCTACAAGAATTTATGTAAAAGCACTGCGCAGCGTCAAAGAAGCGGGAGTACGTGTCAAAGCATGCAGCCATATTACAGGTGGCGGTTTCTATGAGAATGTTCCGAGAATGCTGCCGGAGGGAAAACATGCCATGATCCGCAAAGACAGCTATGAGGTTCCGGCTATCTTTAAACTGATGGCAGAAAAAGGACAGGTCGAAGAAAAAATGATGTACAATACCTACAATATGGGACTTGGTATGGTACTTGCAGTAGATCCTGCTGATGTGGATAAGACTATGGAAGCAATCAAAGCAGCAGGCGAGACACCATATGTGGTTGGCGAGATCAAAGATGGTGAAAAAGGAGTAACCTTATGCTAAAACTGGCAGTCTTAGTATCCGGTGGAGGAACAAATCTTCAGGCGATCATAGATGCAATCAGTGCAGGAAAAATAACAAATGCATGTATTTCGGTTGTCATCAGCAATAATGTAAATGCCTATGCATTAGAACGTGCGAGGGCACATGGAATCGAAGCATTGTGTATCTCACCGAAAGATTTTGAAAGCAGGGAGGCTTTTAATCAGGCATTCCTTGAAAAATTAAATTCTTACAATGTGGATCTCGTCGTGCTCGCAGGATTTCTTGTAGTATTGCCAGAAATGATGATAAAAGAATACGAAAACCGCATTGTGAATATTCATCCATCCCTGATTCCGTCTTTTTGTGGAAAAGGGTTTTATGGATTAAAAGTGCATGAAGGTGTGCTTACCCGTGGCGTAAAAGTAACCGGTGCAACGGTACATTTTGTGGATGAGGGGACAGATACAGGACCTATCATTTTACAGAAGGCAGTTGAGGTAAAGCAGGGTGATACCCCGGAAGTATTGCAGCGTCGTGTTATGGAACAGGCAGAGTGGGTGATCCTTCCGAAAGCGATCGATCTGATCGCAAACGGGAAGGTATCCGTGAAAGATGGTCATGTGATCATTGCAGAGTAAATAATGGAATATCAGACCGATAAAATGGATTCATGAAGTGGCAGTGAGATAAATGAAACAAAGTGTATCATAAAAGAGTAAGGAGCGACGGAGAATGAAAGTATTAGTAGTTGGAAGCGGTGGACGTGAACATGCAATCGTGACAAGTGTGGCAAAAAGCCCGCGTGTCGATAAAATTTACTGCGCTCCGGGAAATGCCGGAATTGCGGCCCTTGCAGAGTGTGTACCGATCGGTGCCATGGAGTTTGATAAACTTGTGGCTTTTGCAAAAGAGCATGCCATTGATTTTACGATCGTTGGAATGGATGATCCACTGGTTGGTGGTATTGTGGATGTTTTTGAAGCAGAGGGATTAAAGGTATTTGGACCTCGTAAGAATGCAGCTATTTTAGAGGGCTCTAAGGCATTCTCAAAAGATCTCATGAAAAAATATAATATTCCGACAGCGGCTTATGAAAACTTTACTTCAGCAGAGGAGGCACTTGCTTATTTAGAGACAGCAAAGATGCCAATCGTATTAAAAGCTGACGGGTTGGCGCTTGGTAAAGGTGTTTTGATTTGTAATACCTTAGAGGAAGCAAAAGCTGGTGTCAAAGAGATCATGGAGGATAAAAAGTTCGGAACTGCCGGAAATACCATGGTCGTGGAAGAATTTATGACAGGACGTGAAGTGTCTGTTTTATCTTTTGTGGATGGAAAGACGATAAAGATCATGTCTTCTGCACAGGATCACAAACGCGCAAAAGACGGTGATCAGGGATTAAATACCGGAGGAATGGGAAACTTTTCACCAAGTCCTTTTTACACGAAAGAAGTGGATGATTTCTGTCAGAAATACATTTATCAGGCAACCGTGGATGCCATGGCCGCAGAGGGAAGACCGTTTACCGGCGTTATTTTCTTTGGATTGATGCTGACAGAGGATGGACCGAAAGTGTTAGAGTATAATGCGAGATTCGGTGATCCGGAAGCACAGGTCGTACTTCCACGTATGAAAAATGATATCATTGATGTAATGGAAGCCTGTGTAGATGGTAAGTTAGATACCATTGACCTGCGGTTTGAGGATAATGCAGCAGTCTGCGTGGTTTTAGCATCGGATGGATACCCGGTATCTTATGAAAAAGGATTTAAGATCAGTGGTCTTGAAAAATTTGATGGAAAAGATGACTATTTCTGCTTCCATGCCGGAACGAAATTTGATGAGAATGGCGATATCGTCACAAACGGCGGACGTGTGCTCGGTATCACGGCAACCGGAGCCGATCTGAAAGAGGCAAGAAAGAAAGCCTATGAGGCAACCGAGTGGGTCAGCTTTGCCAATAAATATATGCGTCATGATATCGGAAAAGCGATTGATGAGGCAGAATAAAAGTGGAGGACACATCAGATGACCAGAAAAGAAAAAGCGATCGAATTACATAATAAAGGATTTAATTGTGCACAGGCAGTTGCCTGTGCATTTGCTGACGAAACCGGAATACCGGAGGAAACGTTATTTGCAGCCTGTGAGGGATTTGGACTTGGCATGGGTGGCATGGCAGCAACCTGCGGAGCAGTATCCGGTGCTGTTATGCTTGCAGGATTAAAAAATAGCTGCAAAAACCTAGAGCAGCCGGCAAGCAAGGCAGATACTTACAAACTGACCAGGGAGATCACGAAGGAATTTCTTGATAAAAACGGATCACTGACCTGTGGGGAATTAAAAGGCGTTACAACTGGAAAGGTACTAAGAAGCTGTCCGGATTGTATCCGTGATGCTGTGGAGATCGCCGAGAAGATCTTAGAATTATAAAAAAATATGGAATGATACTATGTTATATCAGAAGGAAGATGCGGGAAAATCCTGCATCTTTTTTTCTTTACCTAGAATTATATTTTTACACTTTAAAGTGGCAGAATGACGTGAAAAAAATACGAAATAATTTATCGTTATGTCAAAATATACAACGAAACAAAACGAAAAATAAAGAAAATTGATAAAGTGCACAAATAAAAAAGAAGAATTTTCAAGAAAGACAGAAGAATATTGTATGTTTATCTAATCCTCCTGTTGATATAATGCACTTGTAACAAACAAAGAGTTACAAATACATTAAATCAAATGGGAGGATTTTTCTATGAAAAGAAAGGTAGTTAGTGTAATCTTAGCAACAGCAATGGTAGCATCTATGGTAGCAGGATGTGGCGGAAGCAATAATGCATCCACAAACAATGCCGGAACAACAACCGATGCAGCAGCAAGCGATGCAGCAGCAAGCGATACATCAAATGATGCAGCAGCTACAGAGGCAGCCGACGCAGGGGACGCAGCAGCCGATGCAGCAACAGACGCAGATGCAAGTCTTGCAGACAAAAAAGTTGGTGTATGTATTTACCAGTTCTCCGATAACTTCATGACACTGTTCCGTACAGAGCTTGAAAATTATCTGGTAGAAAAAGGATTTTCAAAAGACAATATCACAATCGTTGATGGTGCAAACGATCAGGCTACACAGACAGGTCAGATCGATAACTTCATCACAGAGGGTGTAGATGTTCTTATTATCAACCCGGTTAACTCTTCTTCCGCAGCAACCATCACAGATAAAGTAGTTGCAGCAGGAATCCCGCTTGTATACATCAACCGTGAGCCGGATGAAGAAGAGCAGAAGAGATGGTCAGATAACAACTGGGATGTTACATACGTTGGATGTGATGCCCGTCAGTCCGGTACTTTCCAGGGTGAAATGATCAGTGATCTTGGCCTTGATACCGTTGATTTAAATGGAAATGGAAAGATCGACTACGTTATGGTAGAAGGTGATCCGGAGAACGTTGATGCACAGTACCGTACAGAGTATTCTGTAAAAGCTCTTGAGGATGCAGGACTTGAAGTTAACTGCTTATCTGATCAGGTTGGTAACTGGCAGCAGGATCAGGCACAGCAGATCGTAGCAAATGCCCTTGGACAGTACGGTAACGATGTAGAAGTTGTATTCTGTAACAACGATGCAATGGCACTTGGTGCTTTACAGGCAATCCAGAGTGCAGGACGTACCGTAGGTACTGATATTTATCTGGTAGGTGTTGATGCATTATCAGAGGCATTAGAGGATGTTCTTGCAGGAACCATGACAGGTACCGTATTTAACGATCACTTCTCACAGTCCCACAGTGCAGCAGATGCAGCTATCAACTACATCACAGGCGCTGGCAATGATCACTACATCGGATGTGATTATGTAAAAGTAACAAAAGACAATGCACAGGATGTTCTTGACATGGTTAAATAATCTGTAAATAGAACAGGGTATAAAAGTGGTGCGGGTGCATATGGCACCCGCTGCCACTATTCATAAGAATTATGATCAGACTGCAGAAATGCAGAAATGAATGTATGAAATAAAAACAGGCAGATATATATTCTATGAAAAATGAAGTGTGCTAAATAGCACAGATATGAAATAGGAACATAATTGGCAGAGAAGTAAGCCAAATGATATAAAGGAGGAGAAACATGGCTGAGTATAAACTGGAGCTTAGGGGCGTGTGCAAATCTTTCCCCGGTGTCAAAGCACTTGACAATGTACAGTTATCACTCCGTCCGGGAACAGTCCATGCACTGATGGGGGAAAACGGTGCAGGAAAATCAACCCTGATGAAATGTTTGTTTGGTATCTATAAAATGGATGCCGGAGAAATTATTTTGGACGGAGAAAAAGTCGAGATCAATAATCCGGATGAGGCAATGAAAAAAGGAATTGCCATGGTACATCAGGAATTGCAGCCGGTACCGGCAAGAAGCGTTGCAGAAAATATGTATCTGGGAAGATTCCCGACAAAGTATGGACCATTAAAAGTCATCGATCATAAGAAAATGTATGAAGAGACTGCAAAATGGTTAAAAGAAGTAAAAATGGATTTTGATCCGAAAGCACAGCTTGGATCTTTATTCATAGGTCAGATGCAGTCTGTTGAGATTGCAAAGGCTGTTTCACAGCAGGCGAAAGTTATCATCTTTGATGAGCCGACATCTTCTCTTTCCGATAACGAAGTAGAAGCATTGTTCCGCATCATGAATGATCTAAGAGACAAAGGTGTGGCAATGGTTTACATTTCACATAAGATGGATGAGATCAAACGGATCGCTGATGATATCACGGTCATGCGGGATGGTACATATGTTGGAACCTGGCCGGCAGCAGAGATGACAACAGACCAGATCATCACAAAGGTGGTTGGACGTGAGCTGACCAATGTATATCCACCGAGAGAAAACAAACCGAGTGATGAAGTAGTTATGGAAGTAAAGAATCTTTGCTCCATTCATGCGAAATCATTCCAGAATGTAAGTTTTCAGCTCCACAAAGGCGAGATCCTTGGATTTGGCGGTCTGGTAGGTGCACAGAGAACAGAGCTTATGGAAGGAATCTTCGGTATCCGTGGTATTGCATCCGGTGAGATCTATATGCATGACAAAAAGGTAAAGATCAAACATCCGATCGATGCGATGAATGCAGGAATTGGTCTGATCACTGAGGATCGAAGAGGAAACGGTATTTTCGGATGCCTGTCCATAAAGGATAATGTAGGTGTATCTATTTATAACAAATATCTCAATGCAGGATTTGTTTTAAATCACAAAAAGATCAATGAGATCGTAACAAGCAGTATTAAAAAATTAAGCATTAAGACTCCGAGCATGAAAGAACATATTTCCAATCTGTCCGGAGGTAACCAGCAGAAAGTAATCGTTGCAAGATGGTTAGCCAACGATCCGGATGTTCTGATCATGGATGAGCCTACCCGTGGTATTGATGTAGGTGCAAAACATGAGATTTATGAGATTATGTGTGACTTAGCAAAACAGGGAAAAGCAATCATCATGATTTCTTCAGAGATGTCAGAGCTTCTTGGAATGTCAGACAGAATTTGTGTTATGTGTAACGGTAAACTGACCGGTGAGGTTGAGAAACCGGAAGATATGACACAGGCAAAAATTATGGAATACGCAACAAGATTCTGATGCGATAGGAGGAGACGAAAATGGGAAAGACAAAACAGCAGAAAGTAAAAGATTTTTTGATCAACAACGGGGTTATTATTGTAATGTTCATTCTGGTAATCTATACCGGTTTAACATCCAATAACTTCTTTACAAGCAACAACTTAATGAATATTCTTATGAATATGAGTGCACGACTTGTCATTGCACTTGGTATTGCAGGATGTGTTATCACCGCAGGATGTGACCTTTCCGCAGGACGTATGATCGGTTTTGGTGCATGTGTCTCAGGTATGTTGTTACAGCGTCTGGATTACTCCGGTAAATTCTTCCCGGATATGAAACCTATGAACGTATTTTTAGTAGCGATCATCGCAATGCTCATCTGTGCAGCATTTGGTACTGTAACCGGTATCTTTATTGCATACTTAAATGTACCACCTTTCATTGCAACCTTAGCAATGATGGAAATCGTTTATGGTATTGGACTTATCGTAACAAACGCAACACCACTTGGTGGTTACGTAGAAGCATACACAAATGTAGCAAATGGTAAATTCCTTGGTATTAACTACCTGATCTGGATCGCAATTGTTGTGGCAGCAATCACATGGTTCATTTTCAACATGACTCGTCATGGAAAATATATGTATGCGATCGGTGGTAACCCACAGGCAGCAGAAGTTGCAGGTGTTCCTGTAAAGAAAACATTGATCTTAATCTACATGAAAGCAGCAGCTATGTATGGTCTTGCAGGATTCATGCTCGGCGCAAAAGCAGGTGGTGCATCTGTTCAGACCGGATATGGTTACGAGATGGAAGCAATCGCAGCATGTACGATCGGTGGTGTATCCGTAACAGGTGGTCGTGGTAAAGTTTCATCCGCTATCATCGGTGTTGCAGTATTCGAGTTATTAAAGGTTGCACTCCAGTACTTAGGAATGAATGCGAACGCACAGTACATCGCAATCGGTGTTGTAATCTTCGTAGCAATTTCTCTGGATATCAGAAAATATATAGCAAGAAAATAAAAGATACGGTATAATTTCTATATCGGACTGTAAAATAACGGCTGGGTGTTACAGACCAGCCGTTATTTTTTCTCTATGAAAAAGAAAGGAAAACAAGGATTATATGACTACAGAACAGATTTTAGAGACAGCAGGAATCCCATTACTTTTATTTGTGATTTTGATCTATTATGGAATGCGTTTATGGTTTATGAAAGATATTTCAGCCATCCGCGGAAAAAATAAGCCGCCGGTGAAAGACGAAGAAAATTATGCAAAGGCTGCAGGAAAGCTGATGTTCTTTTTTGCAGTTGCAACGCTTGTCATGATGTTTTTATTATTCTGGAACACCTATATTGCAGTGGCAGAGATCATTATCTGCACTGTGATCCTTGGAATTTTATGGCATAATATGAATGCAAAATATGGAGACTAGCAGGAGAAAGTTACAATGAATTTATATTCGGTATTATTGGTAGATGATGAGGAAGAAGTATATTCTGTTATCATGAAAAAACTTGACTGGGAAGCGATGGGATTTCGTATTGCCGGATATGCAAGAAATGGTGTGGAAGCATTAGAACTGGCGGAAGAAATTCAGCCGGATGTTGTAATGACAGATATAAAAATGCCTTACATGGACGGATTGACTTTAAGCAAAAAGTTAAAAGAGCTTTACCAGAAAATTAAAATCATTATTTTTTCCGGATTTGATGAATTTGAGTATGCAAAAGAAGCTATAAAGATCGAGGCTGAGGAGTATATTTTAAAACCAATCAATTCAAACGAACTGCGGGAAGTGTTTGAGCGGATCAAGACAAACTTAGACAGAGAACTTGATGAGAAGCGCAATATCGAAAAACTGCGTGCATATTATATGGAAAGTCTTCCGGTATTGCAGGAAAACTTTTATACATCACTGATAGAGGGACGTATCCCGGCATCTGAGATTGACAAATATTTAAAACAATACCAGATACCGTGGAGCGGTCCATATTATGTAGCGACGATCTTACATATCAGCACACAAGATCCACAGCTTGAACTCGATCCGTTTTTGCTTGGAATGTCAGTAAAACAGCTTGCGGAAGAACAGTTTGTGGACAAGTGGAGATCTAATACATTCTTTTACTTGGGAGACATTCTTGTGATCACGCAGCTGAAAGATACCGCAGAGATCACAGTTTATACCAATGCAATGGATAAGTTCTGTAAACTGGCGAAGCGTGTCTGCGGAGCAAAGGTCACCGCTGGAATCGGAGCAATCTGTGATGAGATCGCAGAGCTTCCGGCTTCCTATCAGGGAGCGCGTAATGCGGTTTCCTACCGTGTGATTTATGGAAATACAAGAGCCATTAATATTGCAGAGATCGATCCACAGGGCAGTGCAGAAGAACCGTGGGAAGAACAGTTGATCGGGAATATCTTAAAAAAGATAAAGACCGGGGATGAGAGAACCTTAAAAGAAGCAGTGAAAGAGAGCGTTACACAGTTATCCGGACGGGGGGCATCACTGCAGAAATACCAGATATTTATCACGGAACTTATTGCTGAGATTTTCCGGTTTGGTACGCTCAATGGACTGAATCTGGATGAAATCTTTGGTGGCACCGGTGATATTTACCGGGAAGTTATGCAGATGGAATCACCAGAAGCACTGGAAAGCTGGCTGTTAAAGACCGGATGCCAGATGCAGGAGATGATCCAGAATGGCAGACAGGATACGACGAAATCATTTGTGACAAAAGCGGTCGAGTATGTCAGGGAACATTATGCAGATTCGAGTCTTAATGTGGAGAGTGTATGCAAAAATCTTTCTGTGAGTACAGCATATTTTTCCACGGTGTTTAAAAAAGAAACCGGAAAAACTTTTATCAATTATCTGACGGAGTACCGGATGGAACAGGCACTGGATCTGCTATTAAATCAGGATGAGAAAACATATGTTATTGCAGAAAAAGTAGGATACTCAGACCCAAATTATTTCAGCTATGCATTTAAGAAACAGTTTGGAATGTCACCTTCAAAATACAAAGCAGAAAAAAGGAAATAAATTTGTCAAACATCAGGGAAAAAATAAAAGAGATAACTGCATATATAAGACATTTGGTAAAACCGCACAGTATTCAGGTGACGATCTCTATTTCGTTTACGATCCTTTCCATCTGCAGTATGTCATTTCTTGGTGTTACGCTCTACCGGCAGTTTTCAAACAGGGCGGAGACGATGACGATCGAGAGCACAGGGCAGCTTTTAAATCAGACCGCCATCAATCTGGAGGATTATCTCAGAAATATGCGTCGTATTTCGGATACCATGTATTACAGTGTCATCAAGAATAAAGATCTTGCCAGTGACACGATGGATGAAGAAATGAATCTTTTGTACGAAGCAAATAAAGATAATCTAATCAGTATTGCCTGCTATACAGGAGATGGGCAGCTTGTGGCAGCGGTACCTGTTGCAAATGAAAAAGAGCAGGTGAATATCATAACACAGCAATGGTTTACCGATGCGGTCGGTCAGATGGAGAATCTGCATTTTTCCACGCCGCATGTGCAGAATCTGTTTGATGATCCGACCTACCGCTATTACTGGGTCGTCTCCTTAAGCCGGGCTGTAGAGCTGACAAGCAATGGAACGTCGACGCTTGGAGTCCTTTTGGTTGATATGAATTACAGCAGTATTGAACAGATCTTAAAGAAAGCAAATGTTGGAAATTCATCGGAATATGTTTACCTGATCGATGGTAAGGGTGAGATCATTTATCATCCGAGACAGAAACTGATCTATACGGATCTTTATCAGGAAAATAACATCGAAGCCGCAGGATATGAGGATGGAAGTACAGAAGAGACTTTTCTGGGTGAAAAACGTCTTGTTACAGTAAAGACAGTAAGTTATACCGGATGGAAGATCGTCAGTGTTGTACCGATGAGTTCTTTTGATATGGGTATGACCGGTACAAAATATTTTGTGATCATGTTAGTGACGGTGTGCCTGCTTGCTGTGATTCTTTTAAATCAGCTGGTGTCAGCAAGTATTGCAATGCCTTTGAAGAAGCTGAATAACTCCGTCAAGGAATGGGAGTCAGGAAACCTGAATCCGTCTATTTATATCGGCGGAACGATGGAGGTCGAACATTTAGGACGCACGCTTAAGTCTACTGTGGAACAGATAAGGCAGCTGATGCAGGATATTGTGGTTGAACAGGAAGAAAAGAGGAAAAGTGAACTCGATGCACTTCAGTCACAGATCAATCCTCATTTCCTGTATAATACATTAGATTCGATCGTATGGATGATCGAGGGAGAGCGGTATGAGGATGCAGTGTTTATGATCACACAGTTAGCGAGTCTTTTCCGCATCAGTTTAAGCAGGGGAAAGACGGTCATAAGTGTGGAAGATGAGTTAAAGCATGCCAGAAACTATATGAATATCCAGAAAGTCCGATATAAAAATATTTTTGAAGTGCGGTTTGACATAGATGAAGAGATCCTGCAGTGCTGTACGGTAAAACTGGTGGTGCAGCCGTTGCTTGAAAATGCAATCTATTATGGCGTGGAATGTATGGACGGAGACGGTGAGATCGAAGTCCGGGGATACCGGCGTAATGATGATGTCTATATTGAAGTAACGGATAATGGACTTGGAATACCGGAAAATGAGGTCGAACAGCTTCTGAGGGAAAATAATCGTGTACACAAACGTGGATCGGGTGTAGGACTTTTAAATGTGCATAACCGGATCAGACTGCGTTTTGGTGAAAAATATGGTCTTGAAATAGAGAGTGTGCCGGATGAGGGCACAACGGTAAGAATTCATCTGCCATATATTATATATACACCCGAAGAGCAGGAACGGTTAGAAGCAGGGAGAAAACAGCTATGAAGCAGGCCGGAAAAAATAATTTAATGTATTTAATGGCAGTGATTATAGTGATTATTGCATTTATTGCTTTTGCGACATATGGGATGCTTGATGACAATAAAGATGAGGAATGGTATCCGGTATCCGTGATCGTAGAAAACAGCAGCAGCGACAGGTATACTTCTTTCCGGGAGGGACTTGAACGTGGCGCAGAGGATTATCACATCCGGTTGAATGTTGTATCAACGGGGAACTTTCTCAATCTCGAAGAAGAATACCAGATCATCCACAGGGAGCTTGACAATGGGGCAAAGGGTGTGATCGTTGAAATGTGTGACAGCAGAAATTACACAGATGACGCAGCAGTGGAAATCGGTTCTGATAAGATGATCCTGGCAGAGACAGATGTGGATGCAGAGGGAATGTATGCGGCAATACTGCCTCAGTCTTATGAGATGGGGGCAGCAGTTGCAGAGGCTGTCATTGCGGATTATGGTGAAAATTTAGCGGAAGTTAATATTGGAATCCTTGCCGGAAATCAGAAACAGACTGCCGGAGTGCAGTGCCTGAAAGGTTTCATGGATAAAATCCAGACCGCCGGTGCATCCATTGCATGGAACTTGTCCGATGAAGATAACGTAAATAATACATTTGAATGGTGTCTGCAGAAAAAGAAAGTGGATATTGTGGTGTCTTTGGACAATGATACTACAGAGCAGGCGGTAGACTACCTTCAGGCACAGAAACAGATAAAATTCCAGCTTTACGGAATCGGATGTTCGGAAAAAAATGTCTATTACCTTGACAAAGGAGAAATCAGGGCGTTGATCGTTCCGAATGAATTTAATATCGGGTATTTAAGCGTGGCAGCGATCGCAGGACAACTGCGGGAGCCGTTATCTTCTGCAAAAACAGAAGAAATCGGTTTCCTTACAATTACAAAAGAAAATCTGTATGATGAGGAAAATCAAAAGATTTTATTCCCTATTGTACAGTGATATAAATGGGCAGAGATATCAGGTTGAGGGGCGAAGTGTCTGCCGCATATCAAATGGGGGAAATATCCTTGAAGAAAATAAAAAGATATAAAAAAATAACAGTTATTATTGGTGGAATTTTAGCAGGAAGCACGGTCATTTGTGGCTGTGGTGGCAGAGAAGATGCCAAAAAGAGCATTAAGATCGGGATTTCTGTTTATGATCAATATGATACATTTGTGTCAGAAATGATGAAAGATTTTAATGATTATGCAACGAAAAAGGAAGAGGAGACGGGCATCTCGATTAACATAGATACTTATAATGCCGCAGCCAGCCAGTCAACACAAAACAGTCAGGTAGAAAACATGGTTACAGAAGGATGTGATGTGATATGTGTCAACCTGGTGGACAGAACAGATCCGACAGCGATCATTGATCTTGCAGAAAAAAATGATATTCCGGTCATTTTTTTCAACCGTGAGCTGGTAGAGGAGGACTTAGAACGCTGGTCAAGACTATATTATGTCGGAGCGCAGGCGTTTGAATCCGGGATCATACAGGGAGAACTTGCGGCAGCGGCATTCCTGACAGATGATTCATTTGATAAAAATGGAGACGGAATCTTTCAATATGTCGTGTTAGAGGGGGAAGCAGGTCATCAGGATGCGATCGTCCGTACGGAGTATTCAGTCAGTACGATGATTGACAGTGGTGTGGAAGTGGAAAAATTAGGATATGCGATCGCAAACTGGAACCGTGCACAGGCGCAGACAAAGATGGCACAGCTTATGTCACAGTTCGGGGATAGCATAGAACTTGTCATTGCCAATAATGACGATATGGCGTTAGGTGCGATCGATGCACTGAAAGCATCTGATCTTACAAAGGATGAATGGCCGGCGGTTATTGGAATCGATGGAACAGATGTAGGACTTGAGGCAGTCAAAAATAAAGAGATGATCGGAACAGTCTATAATGATAAGGAAGGTCAGGCAAGTGCGATGTTAAACCTTGCTTACGGGCTTTCAACCGGAGGGGATCTGTCGGATCTTGATCTGATCGACGGAAAATATATACGTCTGCCTTATGCGAGAGTGACATATGATGATGTGGATCTGTACATGGAAGGAGATACGGAATAAATGACGACGCAGAATGAAAAAACAGATTATCTTTCGGAGTGGCCTGCGCATTATTATGAGATCGAAGACATTAATGAGCGTGAGCGGATCTTAAAACTTGCAATAGAGCAGAAGTTAGATCCTGCCGGAGATGAAAAACGTCTTCTGGTTTTAAAAAAACGTTTTGGTGAGAAGCAGGCGGAAAAACGTGCGGATCATTTTTTGCACGCATGGATGATGATCCAGGCGACGGGGGCAGGAGGTGTATCCTTTTTTCAGAAAAAAAGACAGAAAAAAGAACTCTGCGGGTATTTTTCGCAGTTGGGTATCCAGATGGAGGAAACAAAAAATGTGGAGAAGGAACCCGACAGAGAGGATGCCTGTGGATATGTACTTGAGGAAGAGTGGAAAAATTTTGCATATACTTATCTTGCTTCCTGTACCGGGAGCAGGGCATATTGTTCGACTTTGTTTGGGATCGTTCCGATAAAAGATGCTGCAGTGGCGGAAAAGATTGCGAAAGATATCGATCTTGTGACGAAAGATTACCCGGCAGCATTTGGACTGGAGGAGGCAGTGCGTCCATTCCGCAGTATTATGGTGGATTCATTCTGCCAGTATGTTCCAAATGGAGAAGCGGTCTGGAAATCGATGCACGGATGAAAATGGAGATAGTGTCGTCTTTGGATGGAAACACTAGACATTTTTTTCATATCATAGTATAGTAAAGCATGTTGAACCTTGAAAATTGAATAAAAATTGTTTTATGTTCAGATACGCGGTCTTTGCACCCGTATACCGGACACATAAATAGAACAACAGATTTTACACGGCAAGTGTGTAGACTGTTGTTTTCCCAGAAGCGCCATGTACCTGCAGAAAAATGTTTGAAATCTGATAAAAACATCTGAGATTGATAAGGGCAGGTTAACGAGGAGGAGAGTGATCGAAGATTCGGCGGATGCTCTCCCGTACATTCCCAGTGCGAGATATACCGGCAAATATGCAGGTGACTGCAAAACAAATACGGTATAAGGGAGGAAATAACAAATAACACGGATGTGTTTATAATAGAAAAGAGGAAAATTTATGTGTGGAATTATTGGTTATACAGGCAGTGAAGATGTAAAAGGCGTATTACTGGATGCGTTAGAGCTCCTTGAGTACCGTGGCTATGACAGTGCGGGAATCGCAGTGGCAGATACTGACGCAAAACAGACGAAAGTTTATAAATGTGCAGGAAGAGTGAAAGATTTAAGAACCATCTGTGAGTCGGAGAAAATTATCACAGAGTGTGGAATCGGTCACACCAGATGGGCAACACACGGAGGTGTTAATGACACCAATGCACATCCGCATCAGGTTGGAAAAGTAACTTTAGTACACAATGGTATTATTGAAAATTACAGAGAACTGATCGCGGACTATGAGTTAGAAAGTGTTTTAAAATCAGAGACAGACAGTGAAGTTGTGGCAGCACTTTTAAATAAGTTTTATACCGGTGATCCAGACGAAGCAATCAAAAAGACAGTATCCAAGTTAAAAGGAACATTTGCTCTGGTTATCTTATTTGAAGATCATCAGGGTGAGATTTATTCTACTAGAAATGTCAGTCCGATCGTTGCAACATTCTGTAAAGAGGGAGCTATGCTTGCTTCTGATCTGACAGCACTCTGCCGTTTTACAAACCGTTATTTTGTAGTTCCAGAGTATCATATTTTAAAACTTACAAAGGATGCGGTCAGTCTGAAAGATTTTAATGGAAATCCGGTTGAGCCGGACTATCTTGAAGTCGACTGGGAACTTAACAATGCCGGAAAGAACGGCTATCCGTTTTATATGGAAAAAGAGATCATGGAACAGCCGGATGCGATCGAGCGTACGATCGCAAACCGTATTACAAGCGGAATGCCGGATTTTACGGCAGACGGTGTGCCGGATGAGATCTTTACACAGTGTGAGCGTGTTAATATCATTGCGTGCGGTACAGCAATGCATGCAGGTCTTGTGGCTCAGGCACTTGTAAAATCGATTCTTCATATGCACATTGATGTGGATATGGCCTCCGAGTTTATGTATTCTGATCCTGTCATCGACGAAAAATCATTGGTCATCGCAGTTTCACAGTCCGGTGAGACGATCGATACGTTAGAGGCAGTCAAATATGCAAAAAAACGTGGAGCAAAATGTTTATCCATTATTAATGTAAAAGGATCTTCCATTGCCCGTGAGAGCGACTATGTGCTCTATACAAATGCAGGACCGGAGATCGCTGTTGCAAGTACGAAAGCATATACGACACAGCTTGCTGTATTTTATCTGATCGTGGCAAAAATGGCAGTGCTTCGCGGTGTTTTTTCACAGGAAGAGACACAGAGCTTTGTACGTGAACTGCAGCGTATACCGGATGTCATGAAAAAGGTATTAGAGGGACGTCAGGATATCCATAAACTTGCCAATAAAGTATTAGAAGCAAAAGATCTGTTTATGATCGGTCGTGGACTTGATTACTCTATTTTACTGGAAGGATCCTTAAAGTTAAAAGAGGTATCTTATATTCACTCTGAGGCATATGCTTCCGGCGAGCTGAAACATGGACCGATCGCGCTTATCACGCAGGATACGCCGGTCGTTGCAGCAGTGACACAGGAAAAACTGATGTCAAAGGAATTGTCAAATATCAAAGAGGTCAGATCAAGAGGTGCGGATATCGTGCTTTTTATCAAAGAAAGTCTTGCAAAAGATATTGATCGTGCATATGATACCTTCCATCTGCCGGATATGCAGGATGAATTTATGGTAATGCCTGCATCCGTGGCATTGCAGTTACTTGCTTATTATGTTTCTTCCGACAAGGGATTTGATGTTGATAAGCCAAGAAACTTAGCGAAAGTAGTAACTGTGGAATAAGAGAAGAAAAATAAAAAGATATGTGGAAAAGTGTCCGGGAAAGGGAAAAAGACCGCGTATCTGAGCATAAAAATAAATAAATCATAATTCAATTATGTAAGTAAGACCGGGGCTGTCACACCATATGTTGCGTGACAGCCCCGGTTACATTTAAACCAGTTCTGCAATCCGTGATACTGCCACGTAAATTTCGGAAATCTTATACCACGTACGGTAGTCGATGACACCGGTGACAGGCAGACCAAAGACACGCTGAAAAGTTTCCACAGCTTCCCTTGTGGCAGGACCATAGATCCCATCTGGTGTTACAGTTGGAATAGCCGGATAAGATCTTGAAATCCGTGCGAGTTCTTCCTGAATCTGGCGTACTTTTTCACCAGTAGAACCGATCGTAAGGTCTACCCTTGGCCAGGAAGCCGGAATACCGGATACTTCTTCTGCGGTGTTGATGTACATGTTGTTACCATAATAATAGCGCAGTATCTCAATCGTTTCATAGTTCTGGTCACCTAAGAATTTGCTGCCCCACTGACTCAGCCAGTTGCTGCAGGTTACACGTTCCCCGTCACAGTACTGCGTTAAGATCGGCTGTCTGACATTTGGTCTGGACAAAAAATTCTGGAACATCTCATCAACGATATCGGAAATACTCTGGAAAATGTTCCTGCCGTAAGTGAATTTCTGGTCGTAGGCGGTAGAGGAGGTGATCGTGAAACTGTAGCCTTTGTTTCGGTACCACTCCGTATATACACGGTTTAAGGTAAAGGACATGATCGCAAGGATATTTGCGCGAAGAGTCGCATCCGGCCAGGTAGAATAAATTTCACTGGATGCCACATTTTTAATGTAATCCTTATAACGTACATAGTAATCACGGGCGGTCGTATCATTTGGAGGACCGTCATGTACTACAACATATTCCGGTACCACGACTCTGCTAAGAACGATCTCGCCAGTCTCGGAGATGGGTTTGATCTCGGATTCTGCAATTTTCGGAGGAAAATCGCCCCAGAGAGTATTGACAGGGATCACGATCGTGTCTATCGGGTTCCCCGGTGTATCCGCCTCATCCATTCGTACTTCCTGAAGCGACAACTGCTCCGAAAACAGTTCAATTCCCGACACAGTAAATGGGCGGAATCCTTCAGCATTGACCTGAATACTATACTGCGAGAATGGCTGGTTTTCGCCTGGCTCCATTGAGTATTCAAGCGGAGGCGTACGAAGCGTAATTTGTTCGGACATACCGGATGCATCTGTATTCACCTCCTCAACGACACTGTCCGGATCACCGGAATAGGAGATCGACACGCGGGCATCCGGGATGGGACGGTTACTTCCTCTTGCCGTAACATGGATTTTTAATTCACCTGCATCAATATTATTTTGTGTATAGGCAATATCTGACATGAAAAACCTCACAGATTCATTCTTTCTATTATATGATACAGCCGGCTGAAAGTGAATTGAAATTCTGGTATGATAAATAGAACAACATTGTATATGGAAAATACAGTTTTATAGTTTGTCAATTCACGGAAACGGATGTATAATAAAGTTCATTAGGAAGCAAACTTAAATGAAGTTGTGGAAGGTGCAAAAGTTTCAACAGACAAGATGATCCAGATGGCAGAGGCGCTTCAGATGGAAGCAGAGAGTGTGAGAAAGATCGATGAGAGCATTTCAGGGGTAGCGCAGATCGTAGATAATAACTCAGCTTCTTCCGAAGAAACAGCAGCAGTCAGTGAGGAACAGTCAGCACAGGTACAGACCATGGTGCAGTTGATGGAACAATTCGAAATTTAAAAATAATAAGAACTGCCACAGGAAGAATATCTGTGGCAGTATTTTTTTCGGGAGTACATCTTAAGAAAAATATAAGGTAATAAAAATATATGGCAAATTATAAAATGATCTTACAGTATGACGGAACACGCTACCGTGGGTGGCAGGTGCTGCCGTCAGAGCTTACGATACAGGGAAAACTACAGGATGTTTTAAGTAAAATGGCAGGATATCAGGTGGAAGTTACCGGTTCAGGAAGGACAGATGCGGGTGTGCATGCAAAAGGCCAGACGGCGAACTTTCATCTGAAAGAAGAATGGGACGAGGAGAAGATTTTATCATATCTGAATCAGTACCTGCCGGAAGATATTGCAGTCTGCGAGGTAAAGAGGGTGGATGAACGTTTCCACAGCAGATACCAGGCACTGGAAAAGACGTATCTTTACCGGATTCATACAGGGAAAATACCGGAGGTATTTGAACGCAGATATGTGTATGATTATAAGGAACCGCTTGATGTAAAACGGATGAGAAAGGCAGCAGAATATCTGTGTGGAACACATGATTTTAAGTCTTTCTGCGGTAACAAAAAAATGAAAAAATCAACGGTACGGACAATCTTTCAGATACAGATCAAAGAATTGCCGGGAGAAATACAGATTTATTATACCGGAAATGGATTTTTACAGAATATGGTGCGTATCTTGACAGGCACACTGATCGAGATCGGGGATGGCAGAAGAGAGCCGGAAGATATATCAGAGATTTTAGAGGCAAAGAACAGGGAAGCTGCCGGATATACGGTACCGGCATGCGGACTGACACTGATTGAAGTTGTCTATCAAGAAAAGGAGTTGTCGCAGTGCAGATAATGTGCTGTAAAATAATATGGAAAAATGGTTTGTAATTAATAAAGGTGCTGATTTTGCAGGGATCGCAAAGCGTTTTGAAATAAGTCCGGTCACAGCGAGACTGATCCGCAATCGTGAGGTTATGGGGGATGAGGCAATCGCAAGATATTTAAAAGGAGGGATCGGGGAACTGTACGATCCGCATTTACTTTTCGATTCAGACAGACTGACGGATATACTTATGCAGAAGATCCGGGAAGGAAAAAAGATCAGGATCATAGGTGACTATGATATTGACGGGGTAATGTCTACCTATATTTTGTACAAAGGGATCACGCACTGTGGAGGTAAGGCAGATTTTCAGATACCGGACCGGATGAAAGATGGTTATGGAATCAATGATCATCTGATCGGGCAGGCATATGATGCAGAGGTCGATACGATCATTACCTGTGATAATGGGATTGCTGCGATAGATGAGATCGCACATGCAAAAAGTCTTGGAATGACGGTGCTTGTCACAGATCATCATGAAATACCGTACACAGAGGAAAATGGAGAACGCCATTATAAAAGAAGCAAGGCAGATGCCATTGTAAATCCCAAGCAGAAAGAATGTAACTATCCGTACAAAAATCTCTGCGGTGCCGCAGTTGCGTGGAAAGTGATACAGATTCTCTATGAAAAATGTGGTCTTGCAGCGGAAGAAGCATATGTTTTCCTGGAAAATGTGGCATTTGCGACAGTCGGAGATGTTATGGATCTGACGGATGAAAACCGTATTCTGGTAAGGGAAGGATTAAAGCGGATTCATACGACCACAAATCCGGGAATGCGTGCATTGATCTTACAGAATAAACTAGAGCCGGAACAGATCAGTTCTTATCATTTTGGATTTGTATTAGGACCGTGCATCAATGCCAGTGGACGATTAGAAACTGCAAAAATTGCATTAAATCTCTTTTTACAGGAAGATGTGAAAAAAGCATCTGAGATCGCGGCGGAGCTGGTAGACCTGAATGCACAGAGAAAAGATATGACGGCAGAGGGGGTAGAACTTGCCGTGCAGCAGGTGGAAGAGGGCAATACAGGTAAGAAAGTCTTAGTTGTCTATCTGCCGGACGTGCATGAAAGCCTTGCAGGTATCATTGCGGGAAGAATCCGGGAGGCATACCATAAACCAACCTTTGTTCTGACAAAGAGTGAAGATGGTGTCAAAGGTTCCGGACGTTCGATCGAAGCGTATTCCATGTATGAGGAGTTGTGTAAATGCCAGGAACTATTTACGAAGTTTGGCGGACATCCGATGGCGGCGGGACTTTCCCTGCCGGAAGCAAATGTAGAGATTTTCCGGGAAAAAATAAACGCATGCTGTGGGTTGACAGAAGAAGATTTTATTCCTAAGATAAAAATAGATATTCCAATGCCCGTCGATTATCCTGATATTCCACTGGTCAATGAACTTTCATTGTTAGAGCCATTTGGGAAAGCAAATGTAAAACCACAGTTTGCAGATAAAAATCTTGGCATTGACCGTGCAGTGGTAGTCGGAAAAAATCAGAATGTATTAAAACTTACACTCAGAACGGAACGGGGAATTTCCATATCTGCTGTTTATTTCGGAGATGTGGATGGATTCCGGGAATATTATAGTAAAAAATATGGAGAAAGCGAAGTGCAGCAGGCATTTTCGGGCAGGACAAATGCGATCCGGATGTCTGTGGTATATTATCCGGAGGTAAACCGGTATCAGGGAAATGAAAGTATACAGATCGTGATAAAGAATTATCAGTAAATGGAGGACATGTATGTTTGGTGGAAAGAAAGAGAAGGCACTGCAGGATGAACTTTATACCATAAAGAAAGGTATCTCAGAATACAGTGAAGAACTAAAAGAACATTCTGTGCAGATGACGGCATCCCGCGTGCAGATGGAAGAAAATATCGATGTCCTTGGGGAAAAGATTGAATGTGTGGAAGAGCTGGCACAGGAAAGCCACAAGATGGGAAAGGAACTGTACAGTACATTTGTTGAAGTACATAATGCGGTGGAATCTTTTGAGGCAAATCATTCTATTTTTCTTGGGCAGGTTGCAGAGCAGAATGAAAAGATCAAAGAGGTATTTGAACAGCATAAGGCATTAAAAGAACCGTGTGCACAGTTAGAAGAAAATCTCTACCGCGCAGAGAAAGCGCAGGATGGACTTGGTGATGTGACGACAGAACTGGAGAATGACGCTAAAAATATGAGTGTGCTTGCGTTAAATGCGGCGATCGAAGCAGCGAGAATGGGAGAAGATGGAGAGAAGTTTCTTCATGCGGCAGAGGAGATCAAAAATGTGGCACTGCGCTATGAAACGGAATTACAGACATTAACGGAACAGATCCGTGCTGTAACTGAGGCACAGAAAGAGATCAAAGAACAGGCTGCACAGATCAATGAGATGCAGGGAAGCATTGCGTCGATGGTAATGAAACTGTACAGTGACAGTGCACAGAAGCTTTCCATATACGAAAATGGACAGACATCATTAAGGGAACATATGTCAGGCAATGCAATGCCGGCAGCGGATTTTATAAAACAGGCAGGAGAAGATTTCTTAAAACTTGGGGATGAGGCGAAAACACAGATTGCAGCATTGCGTGAAGAAATCAATGCAAAGAAATCTGCTGAGGATGAACTGGAAAAGATCTGTGATGAATACAAGGAACTTTTGGATACGAAGTAATTTGTAAAGGATGGGAAATTTATATGGCAAAAGAAGAACAGATGACATATTTATCTGCGAATGGAACGACAAAGATCCATGCAGTAAAATGGATGCCGGAGGATGGAAAGTATAAGGCAATTTTACAGATCACACACGGTATGATCGAATATATTGAAAGATATCATGAGTTTGCAGAGTATCTGACAGAACGTGGGTTTATGGTTGTAGGTCATGATCATTTAGGGCATGGTGCGTCGGTAAAAGATGAGACGGAATGGGGATATTTTGCAGAAAATCCGAGTGATACATTAGTTGCGGATATGCATAGACTCCGTATGGCAGTTCAGGGCGAAAATCCGGGTGTGCCATATTTTATGATGGGACACAGTATGGGATCTTATATGCTGCGGAAATACCTGTGTCTGCATGGTGAAAATTTAAGCGGTGCGATCATTATGGGAACCGGGTGTGTGCCGGATGGCACAACGAAGTTTGGCATGACACTGTGCAGGGTTATGGCTCGTTTCCGTGGATGGAATTATAGAAGCAGACTGATGCAGAAACTTTCCTACAGCAAACCATACCACAAATTTGACCTTTATGGAAAAGATTATACCAACAGCTGGCTGACAAAGGACACAGAGCATGTAAAAAAATATTACAGCGATCCGCGCTGTACATTTGTCTTTACTTTAAATGGTTATCTGGGTCTGATGGAAGCGGTATATTTTGACAATCAGATGGAAAATATAAAAAAAGTGCCAAAAGATCTGCCGGTTTTCATGGTTTCCGGGGCAGATGATCCGGTTGGAGATCTCGGTGAAGGGGTAAAAAAGGTTTACCATATGTTTAAAGAGGCAGGTGTGGATGACCTGACATACCGTTTGTATGAGACAGACCGCCATGAGATATTAAATGAGACAGACCGCGATCAGGTCTATGCGGATATCTGTGCATGGATGAGTGTCAGACTTGAGTAGTAGTGTGGATATTTTTCACATGCAGAAATGGAGATTTTTATTATGAGAAACAAAAAAGCAGTTAAAATGTTATGTATGATACTTGCAGCAACAATGCCAGTTTCTTCCGGTGTGGCAGTGCAGGCGTCACAGACAGAAGTTTTAGTGGCAGCGGAGCAGAGTGATACGGAAAGTCCTGCTGAAACGTCGGAGGAAAATACAGACAGCAGTAATATTGAAGGCACGATTCAATATGTAGATGATGATACAGATTCAGGTGCCAAGCAGGATGGAAACAGCACATCGGATCAGGTGCCACAGCAGGATGGAAACAGTACACCGGATCAGGCGTCACAGACAGATAATTCTCAGGATATCAGCGGAACGATCGTCCAGAACGAAGACAGCGATAATGTCACGATCAAAGCCAGTGATAAACCATACCTTGCATTAGGGGCAGATCTTAATGATTCACAGAGAGCGACGATCCTTTCCATTATGGGAATTGATGCGGCAAATCTGTCAGATTATGATGTGGTTTATGTGACAAATGCAGAGGAACATCAGTATTTAGATTCCTATATCTCATCCTCACAGATTGGAACAAGATCGTTATCTTCCGTTGTGATCGTGCAGAGAGATAAGGGGAGCGGACTTAACATTTCTACGACAAATATTAACTATTGTACGGTTGGTATGTATAAAAATGCATTGACTACGGCAGGAGTGACCGATGCAGATATCATTGTTGCAGGACCGACTCCGATCTCAGGAACGGCAGCATTAGTAGGTGTCTTAAAAGCATATCAGGAGATGACAGGAAAAGAGATCAGTGATTCGGTAGTTGATACAGCACTCAATGAACTTGTGCTTACCGGACAGTTAGAAGAGTCCTTAAAAGGTGTTTCGGATGCAGAAGTAGAAGAATTTATTGCATATATCAAGGCATTGATCGCTAAAGATGATCTGACAGATGATGAGGGAATCAATGGAGCAATCGATGAGGCCTGTGAAAAATATGGTGTGACTTTATCGGATGATGAACGTCAGCAGATCGTAGATCTGGTAAAGAAGATCAATTCACTGGGGATCGATCTGAATGGACTGGTGGATTATGCAGAATCCTTGTACAATTCGTTTAAAAATGGGGACAGTAGTTCTTCTGGTGGTATAGCAGCGGTTGTCGGTGGATTTTTTAAGTCGGTATTTTCTTCAGTAGGGGATTTCTTTAAAAAGTTGTTTTCATAATTATTATCAATATATAACGAAAAGAGGAAGCGTATGTTAGAGAGAAAAAGAAAGCTGGACTGTGCAAATGGACGCCAAAAAGCTGATCTCGTATTAAAAAACGGAAATGTGCTGAATGTTTTTACGGAGGAAGTGTTAAAGGCGGATGTTGCAATCTGTGGTGACACAATCGTAGGTGTTGGTGAATACGAGGGAGAAAAAGAAATCGACTGCACTGGCAGATATCTGGTGCCGGGATTTATTGATGCACATATGCATATTGAATCCTGTATGGCAGCGCCGGGAGAACTTGCAAAGGTTCTTGCAAAGGCAGGCACAACAACGATCATTGCTGATCCGCATGAAATTGTGAATGTCAGCGGAACAAAGGGAATGGATTATTTCCTGAAATGTGCCGCAAAACTTCTGGTAAATGTATTTTTCATGGTACCTTCCGCAGTTCCAGCAACGGATGTGGAGACCAACGGCTGCGGTGAATTCCTTGCCTCTGATATGATGAAATATGTGGATAACGCAAGGGTGCTCGGACTTGGCGAGACAATGCGCTTTTTGGAGTGCTGTGAAGGCGAAAAGAGAATGGCAGATAAGCTGGAGCTTTTTGCCAAGAAACATATTGATGGACATGCGCCTGGAATCCATGGAAAAGAAGTTCAGGCATACCGTCTTGCCGGCGTGGAAAATGATCATGAATGTTCGACTGCTGAGGAAGTACTTGATAAACTTCGTGCCGGACTGCATATCTATGTGCGCGAGGGAAGTGGAGCAAAGAATTTAGAGACACTGATCAAAACAATGCTGGATGCTGGGGTATGTTTAGACCGTTGTGCATTCTGTACGGATGACAAACATGTTGAGGAAATCCGCAAAGAAGGACACATCAGTACCTGCATCCGTAAAGCAATCGCACTTGGAGTGCCAGTCGCAAAGGCATATAAGATGGGAAGTTACCAGGCAGCAGAGTTTTATGGATTGAAAAACTATGGTGCGATCGGTGCCGGTTATCGTGCAGATATCGTATTTTTAGATGATTTAGAGCAGGTCAGACCGCTTGATGTCATGAAAGACGGGCGTATTTTAACAGAGGAAGATTATGCAAAAGATTATTCCGTGCCTGTTCCGGATGAGCTGCTTCATACGGTTCATGTGGGAGAAGTCACCAAAGACAAGATCAGACTTTCCTGTGATGGAAAAACAGATGTGATACAGATGAACCCGCATCAGATTGTGACGACACATCTTATAGAGGAAGTTCCAACGGAAAACGGTTATTTCAAACCGGATGGAGTTTACAATAAGATCTGTGTAGTGGAACGTCACGGTAAGACCGGTGAGATCGGTGTTGCTCCACTCAAAGGATTTGGCGTCAAGGGCGGTGCAGTGGCAACATCCGTTGCACACGATTCCCACAATCTGATCGTTGCAGGTGATAATGATGATGATATCCTTGCAGCCATCAAAGGTGTGGAAGAAAATCAGGGCGGCTATGTCATTGCCTCCGGCGGAAAAGTAGTAGATGTGCTTCCGCTTCCAATCTGTGGTCTGATGAGTGAGAAGTCCTGTGATGAGATTACCGAAAAAGTGGCAGATATGTTAGAGGAAGCGAAGAAACTTGGCATTTCCGAGGAGATCGATCCGTTTATTACGCTTTCTTTTATGGCACTTACGGTGATCCCGGAAATCCGTGTGACAGAGCGCGGTGTATATCTGTTTGGTGCAAAATAATGGTTTCAGTATACCATTTTGCGTAAGAGTTAAATTAAGTTCTATCAATAAAAATGAGCGAAGAGATTGTTTCTTTCTTCGCTCATTTTTTGTCTTAAATTATATCATGAAATACCTGATAAATATTGGTTTGTTGGGCTATGAGTTCCCCGGCGAAGGGGGGTGGAGTTTTGTGAGTGGCAAATTGCATCAAGCCGGGACTGTTTTGTTTCCGTTGTCCGAAAATAAGTCAATCTAAGGCTGCCTGGTATAGGTTGTGGCGGAGTGACGTGTGCGTCTTAAACGCCCCGTCCGGGGGCATTAAGACTTGTGCTGCCGTCCATGGCAGCACAACACTGTGTTACGGACAGGCAGTCTAAGATTGACTAATTTTCTCCCAAAGTCACAAAACTAGTCCCGGCTTGATGCGATTTGCCAGCCACTAAGTTGTGAACCACCCTTCGCCGGGGAACTCATTTTACAACCTTGGGGGTGCGTAAATTATTAGTGTTTTGTGTCTGAATCTGATAAAAAAAAGATTTCCAAATAACTATATTCAATGGTTTATTATTTGTTTGACAACACTGGCAAAAACCTCGATATATACCACTATGCCCATATTTATTGCCATACACATTTGAAAAAATATTCTGTGTTATTTGGTCTGACAATTTACGAAATAATTCATGTAATACAATGCAGCAGCTGAAAATTTTGGAAAGTCATCAGGCTAAATATTAATGATACAGCACCTTAGGATTTTAAGCATATTCTCATTCGTGCGAATATCAAAAATCCGCACCTACGCCCCCAGTTTTGAGATGAACCGCCCACCCAAATGGTGTTTCACAACCTGGAGGCTGGCATCTTGCGCAAAGCCGAAGCTGATTTTGTGACTTTGGGAGAAAATTAGAAAATCTTGGTATGCCTGCCTACACACAGTGATGTTCTGCCACGGATGGCAGAACAAGGCAGCATCGAGTCATGGATGACTCGTTGTTGCCGTTCACGTCACTCCGCGAAAATCTAATTCAGGCATACCTAGACTTTTCTTATTTTCGTACAACGGAACAAAAATTACTTCGGCTTTGCGCAAGATGCCACTCACAAACCTACGAAATACTATTTGAGCGGACGATTTATTTCATAAACAAACCAGCATTTGGGTGTGTTAATATATTATTTTTGGTAAAATAAATGTTGACAAATAATATTATATGAAATATAGTATTGATAGATAAATAATATTAAAAGAAATAGAATATTATAAAGAAAAGGAGATGAGCGCATGGTATTTAATACAGGAGCTGCTCTCTTAGACGCAATCGTGTTAGCTGTTGTGTCGAAAGAAGAAGAAGGCACCTATGGCTACAAGATCACGCAGGATGTGCGCAAGGCCATTGATGTATCAGAATCCACCTTATATCCGGTGCTAAGGAGACTGCAGAAGGATGGATGCCTTGAAGTGTATGACAGAGAGTGTGGCGGCAGGAACAGGCGTTATTATAAGATCACGGAGCCTGGACTGGATAAGCTGGTCGAATACCGGAGAGAATGGGAAGATTATTCCATGAAAATATCAGCACTGTTTTCAGGAGAGGAGCTTTAGAGGGTATGAAAAGAGAAGAATTTTTAAAACAGTTAGAACAGCTTTTGGATGGAATATCAGAAGAAGAAAAGGCAGATGCACTGGCATTTTACCGCAGCTATTTTGAAGATGCCGGGGAAGAAAACGAAGAATCTGTCATAGCGGAGCTTGAATCACCGGAAAAGGTGGCACAGAGCATTAAAAAGAATCTGGGAATCGAAAAAGAGAGTGAAACCTGTGATGTCACGCCAGACCATAATCCGGACTGGAATCAGAATGATGACATGTTTGTAAAAAATGAGGAGACTTCAGAAAAGAAGAAAAGTGGATGGAGCGCAGCAGCGATCGTATTGGTAGTTATCACATCACCACTCTGGCTGACATTGCTTTTAGTCATAGCCTCACTTCTTCTTGCAGTAGTAGCAACATTATTTGGCATTGCAGTTGCAGTGGTGGCGGTTATGGCGTCACTTGTATTTGCAGGTTTTCTTCTGATCGGTTTTGGATTCAGTACTTTATTTACAGGAGGAGTGGCTGTTGGACTTGGACTGACCGGAGCAGGATTTCTGGTTTTAGGACTTGGTATTTTAGCAGTACTTTTAGTTGTATGGGTATTTGGCGTATTTCTTCCATGGGCAGTCAAAGGAATCATCTGTTTGTGTAAGAAACCGTTTGAAAAGAAAAAAAGTGGGGTGACAGCATGAAAAAATTTACAAAGATTACATTGATCGTTGCAGCGGTATTGTTAGGAGTGGGACTGATCTTCTGTGGTGTAAGCACTGCAATGGGAGCATCTGTATGGCGTATGGCAAAAAACGGGGAACTCAGATATGGAAACTGGCATATTGGTCCGGGTGGACTCTATTATAACGGCAGCGATTATGATGACGACGATGATTATGATGATTATGATGATAACGATGATTATGATGACGACGATGATTATGATGACGATGATGATCTGGATGCAGATGATAAAGATATTGTGGATCTTGTGTCAGATATCGGTGATGCAGATTTCTCGACAGAGGTTCCATCAGGGGAGGCAGACCAGAGTTATGATGCTTCTTCCATTCAGAATATCAATATGGATATTGATGCTGCAGAAATTACAGTCAGGGAATCGGATGACAGTGCAAAGCTGCGTGTTGTATTAAAACGCGGCAAAGAAAAATATTATTCCTGTAAAACGGATGGAAATACATTAAAGATTAAATATGATGCGAAAAAACATTATTATAAGAAATCCCCACAGATCATACTGTATCTGCCAAAAGGAAGTTCTTTTGATGAACTGAATTTTGATATTGGTGCCGCAGATATGAATTGGAAAGATTTTGACGGAAGCTGTAATGATCTGACCTTAAAAGTCGGAGCCGGAAACTTTGAAGCAAAAAGATTTCAGGTAAATGGAAAAATGGATGTATCGGTCGGTGTCGGTAATGTTGAGATCGAAGATGGTGTAGTGAATGGTGATGCGTCGATCGACTGCGGAGTCGGGAACTTTTCCATGGATGGAAGTGTTGAAGGGAATCTCAAAGCAGACTGTGGAATGGGAAATATGACACTTGATTTAAATGGTGAGGAAAAAGAGTACAATTACAAACTTTCCTGTGGACTTGGTTCGATTGAAGTGGATGGGGAGACTTATACAAATATCAGTGGTGATAAAGAAGTCCAAAATGAAGGTGCAAAGAAAAACATGGAACTTGACTGTGGTATGGGAAGCATTGAAGTTGATTTTGAGTAGACTGAGATTTTCCGTCAGTTGACAATCAGAGAACAAATCATTATGATAAAAGTGGCGTCGGCGTACAATCGTTGTACATCGGCGTCATTTTTGTAATGTTTCCTGAACCAAAGAAAAACGAAAACAATGCAAAAATGGGAGGATCTATGAATAAAACAATAAGAATCGTACTTTATGTGCTTTCCATACTGACTGTAGTGGGCGTGATCGCCGCAGCAATTTTAACTGGTGGTCAGGCACAGCCTGTTATAACATCGGGGACGGCAGTAACAGAAGAGAAGCAATCTGACACGGCAGATAAAACGGATGAAAACGGAACAGCACCAGATGGAGCAGATAATGACGATACATCGGGCGAAACGGAAAACATAAAGGATACTGCAGACGCAGCGGATAGCACGGAGCGCACATCAGATGATACAGAAACAGCAGCAAACGCAGATAATCCGAAAGACTCAGGCAATACAACGATCATCCTTACCGGTGATGTCCTGTTTGCAAATGCATTTAAAGCAGCCTATGATGCAGGTGGAATCGAGAAGGTTGTTTCACCGGAACTGTTAGAGCAGTTAAATGAAGCGGATATTTTAATGGTAAACAATGAGTTCCCGTTTAGTGACCGTGGGGAACCGATGGCGGATAAGCAGTTTACCTTCCGGTGCAGTCCTTCTTATGTAAAGGCATTAAATGAGATGGGTGTGGATATCGTTTCACTCGCAAACAACCATACTTTGGATTATGGAAGAGTGGCATTGTCCGATACGTTTCAGGAATTAGATGGAGCCGGAATTTTATATGGCGGGGCAGGAGATTCCACAGCGCGCGCAAAAGAGGTGCAGGTTGTGGAAGTGAATGGAAAAAGATATGGATTTATTGCCGTATCACGTGTAGTTCCGTCTGTCGACTGGAAAATCGAGAATGGCACTCCGGGAATGTTTACCTGTTATGATGCGGCGGCGCTCATCGAAGTGATAAAAGAGGCAAAACAGACCTGCGATTTTGTGACGGTATTTCCACATTGGGGAACCGAGTACAGCGAACAGCCGAATACGGTGCAGCGTGAACTGGCAAAACAGTGCATGGATGCAGGGGCAGATCTGATCGTTGGAGCGCATACACACTGTCTGGAAGGAATACAGTTTATGGATGGAAAACCTGTTTTTTACAGTCTGGGGAATTTTATTTTTGGACAAAGCATTGACAGATCTGCAGCAGTAAAAGTTACAGTGACAGCAGATGGAGCAGTTTCTTATGCCCTGATCCCGGTTTATGCGTCAGACGGACAGACAAAACAGATGGATGATAATGCAGCACAAAGCCTGTTTACTTATATGGAGAGTATCTCTGATAATGCATCGGTAGATACAGCAGGAAATATCAGGGAAAAGTAGTACATGAAAGGATCATTGCAAAAGGCAGTGTGAATATAAAACAAAAAGAAAAAGGAGATTGGTATGAAAAACAAAATCTTAGGGCTGCCGAAGGCAGTAGTCATCATTATCGGTATTGTGATCACGGCACTTTTTTTAGTGCTGATGAATCTGGTCGGAGTGGCAGCAACACATCTGACTTCCATCACGGACAGTTATACATTACAGTTTATTGCTGAACTCGGTGTGGCTGTTTATGCGATCGGCATGTTATTTCTTATGGGGTATCAGCAATCGTTAAAAAAGACCGGTGTGGGATTTTTAAGAGGATTTTATATCGGCGGATTTATGGTTGGATACTGTGTGTATGTGACAGTTGCACAGTTATTTTTACAGAGTGTTTCCGGGACGGACGGCGTGCGTCCTGCAGGCGGGATCATCATTTACATACTGACAATGTTTTTCGTCGGCATGAACGAGGAAGTGATCATGCGTGGGATCGTGTTAAATCTTTTCGCTGACTGTTTTTCAAACACCAGACGTGGAGTGCTTGCTGCCATTATTTTATCCAGTATGATCTTTGGTGCAGCGCATATCCCGAATGTACTTTCCGGCGTGCCGTTATCAAGTGCACTGATCCAGGCACTGCAGGCAACATTGCTTGGTGTTTTGTTTGCGGCAATTTATCTGCGCAGCGGTAATTTATGGATCTGTATTATCATTCATGCACTTGTGGATTTCGGAGGATTAATGGCAAGCGGTATTTTTGGAAATGGTGATATGACAGATATGATCGGCAATCTTTCCATATTAAATCTTGTAGTGACCGTTCCTCTGTTTTTAATTCCGTGTATTGTATTACTGCGAAAAAGTAAGTTAGATGAGATCGTGGAAATGAGGGAAGGAGAGATCATTATCCCGTCGGAGCGTGAGGGAGAAAATATTGCAACGGTATCACTGATCCTTGGCATTTTCGGTATCGTGACCGGATTCGTCGGATACGGAGCAGGATTTGGATTAGTCGGTCTGCTTGGTGCAATCTGCTCGAAAAAAATAAAACCACAGCAGAATGGTACGGCAACAGCGGCACTTGTCACCTCGATCATCGGACTTGTGATCGCTGCATTGATGATCACTGTGATGATGTTTCTTATGCCGCTGCTGGGTGATGCCAGTACATGGGAAATTATGACAAATCAGTGATCCTGCCCGGATATGGAGTGCTGTCTGCGGTACTGGTGCGGGGAAATTCCATATTTTTCCTTAAATGAACGGATCAGATGGCTACAGTCGGCATAACCGGTTTCCTGGCTGATATAATTTAAGTCGAAGTTTGTAAAAAGGAGCATATCCTCAACCTTGCAGAGACGGATAAATTCGATATATTTTTTACAGGACTGTCCGTAAATTTCGCGGAAATTTTTGGCAAAATGGGAATAACTCATGTGACAGAGAGCAGCGATATCTTCCACGCGGATATTTTCGCAGGCATGGCGGTCAATATATTCCGTGATGGTATAGATCGTATTTTCTTTTGCCAGAGGTGTAAAAGAACAGTCCGTGTCAAAACCGTCATCGCGCCAGATTCGGAGAAGCCAGGTTAAAAGTTCCCTGATTTTTGACTGCAGGATCATCTGATATCCGTACTGCATATTCTGCATTTCACGGACGCAGTCATCAAATAAAGACTGTATGGGAAGAGAGCGAAGCACTTCTTCCGGGAAATAAATATCGGCATGCTCATTGTTTATAGCATTGCCAAACAGTGCAGAAAAATTCCAGTTTCCACCGGTAAAAGAAGTGGAGGAATCAAGCTGGCCTAAATCAAATTTTAAAACATAATATTGCAGAGGGGCATCGGACACTGCATGGACGGAATGAACAACGGAAGGGAGAAAGACGATCAGATCGCCTTCCGTAACAATATGACTTTGTTCATTCTGATACATCAGGGCGGTGCCCCTTGTTATGTAAAGAATCTCCATAAAATAATGCCAGTGCGGCTGTACCGGCAGCCATTCTTTTTTCACATCCAGAAAGAAACATTCGTAGGGTTTATTTAATTTGTCGGTATATTCAAATAATGATTTCATACTAAACTCCATTTTTGAGTGTGAAAAATGTATTTTTCACACTGATCTTTGGTCATAAAAATAGATTTATACAATTTTTGACATGAAAAATTATAGCAGATATACAGGGCGAATGCTATATTAATGACAGGATCAGTATAAAATGAATGTTATATTTTTAGATGAAATGAAAAAGCAAGGAGAAAATAAATGGAATATATCTGTGGAGTGACATTTGCACCGTTTGCCTGTGCAGGGGCATTTAAAAAGTCAGGGGCAAAGGAAAGTCTTGCTATGATGAAGGAGAGAACCGGAGCAGATTTTGTGATATTTGTGCCGGGAGGATTGCAGGAGACACCGCAGTCTGAGGAGATATGTTACACATCAAAAGCAACGATGGAAGATGATGAGCTGATCGATATGATCGGGTATGCGAAAGAGATTGGACTTCGTGTGGCATTAAAACCGACGGTAAACTGCAAAAATGGAACATGGCGTGCACACATTAATTTTTTTGATGAAGATGTTCCATGCGAACCAAAATGGGGGAACTGGTTTACATCTTATACGGCATTTCAGCTTCATTATGCAAAGATCGCAGAGCAGTATGGCTGTGAAATGTTTATTGCCGGCTGTGAGATGGTGATGAGTGAGCATCGTGAAACGGAATGGCGCAGACTGCTTTCGGATATCAGGCAGGTTTATCACGGACTTCTTTCTTATAATACGGATAAGTATCAGGAGCACCGTGTGAAATGGTGGGATGCTGTGGATGTGATATCATCAAGCGGTTATTATCCTTATGGTGACTGGGAAAATCAGTTAGACCGTATTGAAGCAGTGGTAAAAAGATTTGAAAAACCGTTTTTCTTCGCAGAGACAGGATGTATGTCGGTAAAGGGTTCCATGGAAGTACCGAATGACTGGGGCGTGAAAGGTGATGCTGACCCGGATGGTCAGGCTGAGTGGTATGAAGATATGTTTAAAGCCTGCAGTAAGAGAGACTGGGTGCAGGGAATGGCACTCTGGTCATGGGATGCAAAACTTTATCAGGAGCGGAGTGCAAAGTCGCGCATGGACTATGAGATCTATGCGAAACCTGCAGAAAAAGTTGTAAAAAAATATTATGATTCTTTTTTGGGTAAATGAAAATATAAAAACAGTAAAAAGATTAAAATTAGTTTACAACAACTTAAAAAAAGGTTATAATTTAAAAAACAATAAAAAATGAATTATAGAGAAGTAAAGGAGAAGAAGAATGAGCAATTACATGGATACTTACAGACAGTGGTGCACAGATCCGTATTTTGATGAAGATACAAAAGCTGAGTTAAAGAAAATCGAGGGGGATCAGGCAGAGATCGAGGATCGTTTTTACAGACAGTTAGAATTTGGAACAGGTGGTTTAAGGGGTGTGATCGGAGCCGGAACCAACCGTATGAATATTTATACTGTGCGTCAGGCAACACAGGGACTTGCAAATTATATCATCTCCCAGAACGGACAGGAGAAAGGTGTTGCGATCGCACATGATTCAAGAATCATGTCCACAGAATTTACAGAGGAAGCAGCGCTCTGCTTAAATGCAAACGGCATCAAGGCATATGTATTTGACAGCCTTCGCCCGACACCGGAGTTATCTTTTGCAGTGCGTGAGTTAGGATGCATTTCCGGTATCGTCATCACAGCAAGCCATAATCCGAGAGAATACAACGGATACAAAGTATACTGGGAGGACGGCGCACAGATCACACCGCCTCATGACAAAAATATTTTAGCAGAAGTTGCAAAAGTAACTTCCTTTGACCAGGTAAAGACCATGGCAAAAGAAGAGGCAGTTGCAGCAGGCCTTTACAATGTGATCGGTAAAGAGATCGATGACCGTTATATGGAAGAACTGAAAAAACAGTCCATTCATCCTGAGATCATCAAAGAGATGGCAAAAGATATCAAGATCGTATACACACCGCTTCACGGAACTGGAAATCTTCCGGTGCGCCGCGTGTTAAAAGAGCTTGGTTTTGAGCATGTATATGTAGTGCCGGAGCAGGAAAAACCGGATGGCAACTTCCCGACTGTTGCATACCCGAACCCGGAGTCACCGAAAGCGTTTGAACTTGCATTAAAACTTGCAAAAGAAGTGGATGCTGATATCGTTCTTGCAACAGATCCGGATGCAGACCGTCTCGGTGTTTACTGCAAAGATACAAAGAGCGGCGAATATGTGACATTTACAGGAAATATGTCAGGTATGCTGATCGCAGAATATATTTTAAGAGAAAAAACAGCAATGGGAACTATGCCAAAAAATCCTGCACTGGTTGAGACGATCGTTACCACCGATATGGCAAAAGCAATCGCAAAATCTTACGGCGTAAAACTGATCGAAGTTTTAACAGGATTCAAATATATCGGAGAGCAGATCAAATTCTTCGAGCAGCAGAATACCTATAATTATGTGTTTGGCTTAGAGGAAAGCTACGGATGTCTTGCCGGTACTTATGCAAGGGATAAAGATGCCTGCGTTGCAGTCATGATGTTATGTGAAGTAGCATCCTGGTGCAAAAAGAACAACATGACACTGTGGGATGAAATGCTTGCAATGTATGAAAAATACGGTTACTACAGAGAAGGACTTGAGACAAAGACATTAAAAGGAATCGATGGAGCAGCGCAGATTCAGGAACTGATGAGCAATTCCAGAAAGAATCCTCCGAAAAGACTTGGTGGTTTTGATGTGCTTGCAGTCCGTGACTATAAAGAGGATACAAGAAAAGATACAGTAACCGGAGAAGTGACAAAGACAGGTCTGCCGGAGTCAAACGTACTTTATTATGAACTTTCCGATAATGCATGGTGCTGTATGCGTCCGTCCGGAACAGAGCCGAAGATCAAATATTACTTTGGTGTCAAGGGAAGTTCTTTAGAGGATGCAGAAAAGAAACTTGCCGGACTAAAAGAAGATTTGCTGAAATAACAGGAGGAACAGAAGCGTGGCAATTACATACTTTGAGAAAGAACGTATTTTCAAACTGGATACGCCAGGCTCCAGTTATGTGATCGGGATCGTGGACAAAGAAAATTTTGTCGGTCATGTATATTATGGTAAGAAATTAAGAGATGCTAATATTTCGTATCTGCTCCGCACGGGAGAGGGACCGTTTGTGCCTTCTGAAAATAACAGAGAGAGAGTATCATTCTATGATACGTTTCCGATGGAATATGCAGGAAACGGACTCGGAGATTACAGAAGAAGCAGTATTTCTGTGAGAACAGAGGGAGGCCATACAGCAGTATCACTGTTTTATGTGTCACATAAAATTTATGCAGGAAAACCGGGACTTGCCGGACTTCCTGCAACGTTCGGCGATGAAGATTCCTGTGAGACATTAGAACTTCTATGCGAGGACCCGGTACTTGGGTTAAAGGTAACTTTGCTTTACACGGCATTTTCTGATGTGGATGTCATCACAAGAAGCGTGCGGATCGAAAATGACGGCGAAATGTTATATCTGACGAAGGCACTGTCTTTCTCCATGGATATGGATAACCGTGATTTTACACTGCTTACCATGCATGGTTCCTGGGCAAGGGAGCGTATGTTAGAACACCGCAAGGTGAAAAAAGGCTTTATGGGAGTGGAATCAGTAAGAGGTGAGTCTTCCCATCAGGAACATCCGTTTATGGCACTTGCGGCAGGCAATGCAGACCAGTCACAGGGTGAAGTTTATGGTATGCATTTTGTGTATTCCGGTAACTTTATCGGACAGGTCGAGCTAGGACAGTTTGATACCGTCCGTGTTGGTATGGGAATCCATCCGGAGAACTTCTGTTGGAAGTTAGAAAAAGGTGAGAGTTTCCAGACACCGGAGGTCGTGCTTGTATACAGCGATACCGGATATGACGGCATGACACACCAGTTCCATGAACTTTACCGTAATCATCTGATCCGCAGTGAATATAAGGATAAGAAACGTCCGATTCTGATCAATAACTGGGAAGCGACCTATTTTGATTTCAATACGGAAAAATTACTTTCCATTGCAAAAAAAGCATCGGAACTTGGCATTGAAATGCTGGTTATGGATGATGGCTGGTTTGGACACCGCAATGATGATTCATCAAGTCTGGGTGACTGGTATGTCAACGAAGAGAAATTAAACGGTGGTTTAAAACATCTGGTAGATGAGGTAAATAAACTTGGATTAAAATTCGGTATCTGGTTTGAGCCGGAAATGATCTCACCGGATTCAAAACTTTACGAGGCACATCCGGACTGGGCAATCCAGATCCCGGGAAGAGAGGGCTCTCTCTGCAGAAATCAGTATGTACTTGATCTTACCAGAAAAGAAGTGCGCGATTATGCATATGAGAGCGTGGCGTCGATCTTACGCAGTGCAAATATTGAGTATGTCAAATGGGATATGAACCGTCAGCTTTCTGACATCGGAAGCTATGGACTTCCTGCAGACCGTCAGGGTGAACTTTATCACCGTTATGTGCTGGCAGTGTATGAGATGCAGGAGCGTCTGGTAACAGAGTTCCCACATCTTTTACTGGAAAACTGTTCCGGCGGTGGTGCACGTTTTGATCCGGGTATGCTTTATTACAGTCCACAGATCTGGTGCTCGGATGATACGGATGCAGTAGAACGCTTAAAGATTCAGGAAAGTACGGCGATGATCTATCCGTTATCGACGATGGGAGCGCACGTTTCAGACTGTCCGAATCATACGGTGGGACGTGTTACACCGTTTGAGACAAGAGGCCATGTAGCGCTTGCAGGAACTTTCGGTTATGAGCTGGATGTCACAAAGATTCCGGAAGAAGACAGACAGATGATCCCGAAACAGGTTGCCATGTATCATAAATACAATGATCTGGTAAGAAGCGGCGATTATTACAGGATTGCCTCCTATCAGGAAAATCATTATTTTGACTGTTACGAGGTGGTTTCAAAAGATAAATCAGAAGTACTGGTTACATTTGTGCAGGTGATCAACCGTCCGAATTATAAGAGCAGAAGAATCACATTAAAAGGACTCGATCCGCAGAAGAATTACTGTCTGGAAGGCGAAGATACTGTATATGCGGGAGATACATTAATGTATGCAGGTATTCTGATCCAGAATCCATGGGGGGATTTCCAGTCAAAACTGTTACATTTTGTGGAAAAGAAATAAGATTAAATCGAAAAAGTAAAAAGTAGTAAGAAGGGGACGGTTATGGCAAAAGCAGTAAAGCTGGCAGACATTGCAGAGCAGCTTGGTGTCAGTACGGTCACGGTCTCAAAAGCACTTTCCGGACAAAAAGGTGTCAGCGAGGCTATGCGGGAAAAAATCAAACAATTGGCAGATGAACTTGGATACAAGCAGCCATCTGCCGTAAAAAAAGAAAAGTCAGTAAAAAGTTATAATATCGGGGTGCTGGTATCGGAAAAATACTTAGGAGAGTATGCATCCTTTTACTGGAGAATGTACCAGAGTGTTGCAACAAGGGCCGTTCAGAAAGAATGTTTCACGATGCTTGAGGTTGTTTCATTAGAAGATGAAGCCGAGGCGAATCTGCCTAAAATCGTGCTGGAACGTAAAGTAGATGGTCTGATTCTGATCGGACGGCTGAGGACAGAATATTTAGGTGCATTAAGACAGAATACACAGATTCCGATCGTGTATCTTGATTTTTATGATGAACACCAGATGAGTGATGCGGTGATCTCTAACAGTTACTATGGTACTTACATGCTGACGAATTATCTGATCGAGCATGGTCATGAAAAAATTGCGTATGTCGGAACACTGTTGTTTACAGCAAGTATCACAGACCGTTATTTCGGTTACCGGAAATCCATGTTAGAACATGGTATTGAAGTGCCACAGGAGTGGATCATATCGGATCGTGATATGGAATGTGGTGTGGTAGAGGTTGATATTCATCCGGATCAGATGAAAGATATGCCGACGGCATTTGTGTGCAACTCCGATCTCACGGCAAGCATGGTCATCAATCAGTTAGAAGAGCAGGGGTATCGCGTTCCGGAAGATTTTTCAGTGGTTGGATTTGATAACTATCTTTTTCCGGGACTGTGTGATGTCGAGATCACAACTTATGAGGTGGATATCCGTGAAATGGCAAATAAAGCAATACATGTGCTGTTAAAGAAAGTCAGCGGGGAACGTTATAAACAGGGAATTACCATTGTTGAGGGAAGGCTGGTGGAAAAAGCCAGCGTGCAGCAGGTTGTAAAATAAGAGAAAGCGGTAAGTTGTGAAAGGCTTGCCGCTTTCTCTTTTTTTCGTTTCATGGATTTCACACCAAATTTTGGCTTGTGGTTGACATGAGTTTCCTCGTGTAGGGTGGTTCCGGGGGTTTTCGATTGGCAAATTGCATCAAGCCGGGACTGTTTTGTTTCCGTTGTCCGAAAATAAGTCAATCTAAGGCTGCCTGGTATAGGTTGTGGCGGAGTGACGTGTACGTCTTAAATGTGCCATCCGGGCACATTAAGACTTGTGCTGCCGTCCGTGGCAGCACAACACTGTGTTACGGACAGGCAGACTAAGATTGCCTAATTTTCTCCCAAAGTCACAAAACAAATCCCGGCTTGATGCAATTTGCCAGCCACTAAGTTGTGAACCACCCTTCGCCGGGGAACTCATTTTACAACCTTGGGGGTGCGTAAATTTTTAGTGTTTTGTGTCTGAATCAGATTAAAAAATATTTCCAAATAACTATGTTTAATAGATTATTATTGGTTTGATAATACTGGAAAACCTCAATATATCCCATTATGCCTATGTTTATTGCCATACACATTTGAAAAAATATTCTGCGTTATTAATCTGGCAATTTACGAAAAATTTCATGTAATACAATGTAGTAGGTGGAAATTCTGGGGAGTCATCAGGCTGAATATCAGTGATACAGCACATTAGGATTTTAAGCATATTCTCATTCGTGCGAATATCAAAAATTCACACCCGCGCCCCCAGTTTTAAGATGAACCGCCCACCCAAATGGTGTTCATAACCTGGAGGCTGGCATCTTGCGCAAAGCCGGAGCTGATTTTGTGACTTTGGGAGAAAATTAGAAAATCTTAGTGTGTCTGTAGATACACAGTGATGTTCTGCCACGGATGGCAGAACAAGGCTTCACGAGCCACGGATGGCTCGTTGAACGCCGGTCACGTCACTCCGAGAAAATCTAACTCGACACACTTAGACTTTTCTTATTTTCGTACAATGGAAACAAAATTAACTCCGGCTTTGCGCAAGATGCCACTCACAGACCTGCGACACACCATTGGGACGGGCGATTTATTTCATAAACAAACCAGCATTTGGTGAGCATTTTATATTGTTAAGTTATGGATGTTCTGCAGATAACGCTGTGGTGAAATAAGTAATTAGTTAAATAATCAAAAACATAGCTTAATATAAAAAATAATTAATTGTACAAATTAGGCTAAAATAAGCTAAATAACAAAAATAAATGAAAAATAAATGTGAAAAAGTGCACAAAAATCGATAAATAGAATTGTTTATAGTGCCGAAATGCACAATGAAAGCCTTAAAAAGGTTAAAAAACAAGAAAAAAGTGTTGACTAAAAAACAAAACGATATATAATTAAATTAAGTTACAAAACAAAGTAACAAACATCAAAAGGAGGAAAATTCTATGAAATTAAAAAAGGTTTTATCAGTTGCATTAGTAGCAGTTATGACCATGAGCATGGCAGCATGCGGCGGTTCAAACAATGCAGCAGACAATGGGGGAGCAACAAACGGAGCAGCTTCTGATAACAGTGCAGAAGCAACAAATGATGCAGCAGCTACCGAGAGCAGTGATGCAGCAGCATCCACAGACGGATCTTTATCCTATGCAGACATCAAACTTGGTGAGGATTATACAGATCTGACAGCAACAATTTCATTATTCAACCACAGAACAGATCTTGAATCTGACGATTATAACGGAACAACATGGAAAGAGTATTTAGCAGCATTCAATGAAATGTATCCAAATATTACAGTTGAACTTACAACCGATACCAACTATGCAGATGATGCTCTGATGCATTTACAGTCTGGTGACTATGAGACAGTCATGATGATCCCGGCGGTTGATAAGGCAGACTTAAGTAATTACTTTATTTCATATGGTGATCTTGATACCATGAAGACCCAGATCAATTATGCAACTACATGGGAGTATGGCGGACAGGTTTACGGTGTTCCTTCTACAGCAACTACACAGGGTATCGTATACAATAAAAAAGTATTTGAGGAAGCAGGAGTTACAGAACTTCCAAAGACTCCGGAAGAATTTATCGATGCATTACAGAAAATCAAAGATAACACAGATGCAATCCCACTTTACACAAACTATGCAGCAGGCTGGACAATGGGAGCATGGGATGCTTACATTGGAAATAATGCAACAGGCGACAATACATATATGAATCAGAAGTTTGTTCATACAAAAGATCCATTCCAGAATTATGGCGATGACACTCATGCATATGCAGTTTACAAGATCCTTTATGATGCAGTTGCAGACGGACTGATCGAAGATGACTTTGCAACAACTGACTGGGAGGGCTGTAAAGGTATGATCAACAATGGTGAGATCGGTTGTATGGTACTTGGCTCATGGGCTTATCCTCAGATGGAGGCAGCTGGTGAAAATGGCGCAGATATCGGTTATATGCCATTCCCGATTACTGTAAATGGTGAGCAGTATGCATCAGCAGGTGCTGATTACTCTTATGGTATCAATGTAAATGCAACAGATGATGAAAAAGCAGCAGCTATGGTATTTGTTAAATGGATGACAGAAAAATCCGGTTTCTCATACAACGAGGATGGACTTCCAATCGTAGCCGGCAGCACAGATACAAAACTTTCCTTCGATGGCGTAACATTCTTAGAGGATGAACCTGCATTAGCTGGCGAGGAAGATTTCTTAAATGAGATGAATGCAGAGTCTGAGTTAAATATTAACGCAGGTGGAGACAGTAAAATCCAGGCAATCATTGAGCATGCATCCAATGGCGATAAGACATTTGATGAGATCATGGACGAATGGAACACAGCATGGTCTGATGCACAGGAATCAAACGGAATTGAAGTAACTGAGTAATATAGTTCCACAAAAGGGAAGGGGAGGTTCCCCTTCCCGGATAAAAGACAATGGATGGAGGAATTGTGGATATGGAAGGGAAAAAACCATTCAGTTTTACAAAATGGGCAAAAAGCAGAAAAGGACAGCAGGTGATCATCTGTGTGGCATTTATGACAATTCCGCTGTTATTGCTGTTTGTATTTACTTATCTGCCTTTTGCCGAGATGGTAAAATTCAGTTTTTATAAGATGAAATATTTAACTCCGGTAGATCAGAGAAAATTTGTCGGATTTAAAAATTATATTGACGTATTTCGCAGGGATGACTGCTTTGGAGCATTAAAACTCAGTCTTTATTATATGGTAGGTGCGATTATTCAGCTTGTACTTGCACTTTATCTGGCTACTATTTTAAGTTTTAAGGTAAAGGGAGGAAACTTCTTTAAAGGATTAATGTTTTTCCCATATCTGATCAGTGGTATTGCGATCGGATTTATTTTTAAATTTTTCTACACCAGAGGATTTGTATTTGATACGATCTTACAATGGTGTGGATTTAAACTTGACAATCTTCCATACTGGCTGAAAGATCAGTCAATTAACAACTGGTCTTTGGTGGCTACTTCGGTATGGCGTTATTTTGGACAGAACATGGTATTGTTTATCGGTGCGATCATGTCTGTGGATGCAGACCTTTACGAAGCAGCAGAGTTAGATGGTGCAAATAAATTTCAGCAGTTTAAACATATTATTCTGCCGAGTATCAAAACAATTATCACATTAAACGTAATTCTTTCCATTACAGGTTCCTTAAGTGCATTTGAACAGCCTTACGTTATCACAGATGGTGCAAATGGAACCGGAACATACTTTGTAATCATGAATGAGATCGCTCATGTAAGCCAGAAGGTAGGTCTTGCTTCTGCAATGGCAGTTGTACTTCTTCTTATCATTTTTGCATGTACGATTTTACAGAAATTATTCTTTAAATACATCTTCCGTGATGCTGAGAGTGAGGATGAGTCCTATAAAGCAAAACGTGCAAGATTAAAAGCAGAAAAACAGGCAAAGAAAGTCGGAAAGGGAGTGGCATAGGGCGATGAAAAAACATAATGTAAATGTGCAGAAAAGAAAAAAACATTATACCGTTGGTGCAATCCTCTGGCTGATCGTTGAATATGTATCGTTGATCTTCTTTGGACTTTGTGCAGTTGTTCCGGTTATCTCCTGTGTGATTACAGCATTTAAGACACAGGAAGAATATCAGGCGACCAATGTTATGACATTGCCGGAGAACTGGCTGAATTTTGATAATTTTATTAAAGCATTTCAGACAGCGGATATGGGAAGAGCTTTCTTAAATTCCGTGATCGTTATGGTATCTGTCCTGGTTGTTTCCATTATAATCGGAACACAGCTTGCTTATGTGTTAAACCGTTTTAAATTTCCGGGAAACGGACTGATCCGAAACCTGTTTTTGTTTGCTTCACTGCTTCCGGCAGTTGCAATGCAGGTAACTGTATATAATATCATGACAGCACTGCACTTTGTCAATCATTTATATGGATATATTATTCTGATGTGCGGAACGGATGTTATCTCAATTTACATTTTCATTCAGTTTATGGAAAATATACCAATATCTCTGGATGAATCGGCAATCATTGATGGCGCATCCTATTGGACAATTTACTGGAAGATTATGCTTCCATTATTAAAACCGGCAATCGTTACATCCTGTATTTTAAAGGGTGTGGGTGTTTATAACGAGTACTATATGGCAAACCTTTATCTGATGGATAAAAAGTTACATACAATCGCGACATCACTTTATACATTTGTTGGTCCGATGGGAAGTCAGTACAACCTGATCTGTGCAGGTGTTATCATTTCCCTGCTTCCGGCATTGATCGTATTTATCCTCTGTCAGAAACAGATTTACAGTGGAATTGCTGCAGGTGCAGTAAAAGGCTAAAGAGAGAAAGAGGAAACGGTTATGAGTGAGTTAAAAGAACTTGCAGCAGAAGCAAAACACGAACTGCTCACACATATCATTCCATTCTGGAGAGGTATGCGGGATGATAAGTTCGGCGGATATTACGGTTATCTTTCCTATGATCTTGCATTGGATGAAAAAGCAGAAAAAGGATGTATTTTAAACAGCCGTATTACCTGGTTTTTTGCAAATGCGTATTTACTTTATAAAGATGGCGGCATTTCGGAAGAGGAATGTGAGGCAGCAGGTTTTAAGGGAGAAGATCTGCTTGCAGAAGCAAAACATGGTTATGAATTTTTAAGGGATCATTGTATCGATAAAGAATATGGAGGAATCTTCTGGTCATTAAATTATGACGGAACACCGCTCGATACAACCAAGCATACTTACAATCAGGCGTTCTGCATTTATGCGTTGTCTTCTTATTATGATGCAGCCGGTGATAAAGAAGCGTTAGAACTTGCTTTTTCCCTGTTCGATATCATTGAGGAGCACTGCACCGATGAGATCGGCTACTTAGAAGCTTTTACAAGAGATTTTAAACCGGAATCAAACGAAAAGCTTTCTGAGAACGGTGTACTTGCAGATAAGACAATGAATACACTGCTTCATGTTTTTGAAGCGTATACAGAATTGTACCGCGTGACAAAAAATGAAAAGGTTGGAAAGAGACTGATGTGGATCATGGATACCTTTGCAGATAAGGTATACAATCCGGCAAAACAGCGTCAGGAAGTATTTTTTGATGCAGACTATAACACAATCTTAGACCTTCATTCTTATGGTCATGACATTGAGACAGCATGGCTGATGGATCGCGGTGTCGATGTTTTAAACAATGAACATTACCGTGAGAAAATGACACCGATCACAAAGACACTGACCTCAAGAATTTATCAGGTGGCATTTGATGGTCATTCTCTTGCAAATGAATGTGACCGCGGAGTGGTCAATGCACACCGCGTCTGGTGGGTGCAGGCGGAGACCGTTGTTGGTTTCTTAAACGGTTATGAGAGAAACACAGAACATTCTGAGTACCGGGATGCGGCACTGGCAGAGTGGGAGTTCATCAAAACCTATGTGGTCGATAAGAGAAATGGTTCAGAGTGGTTCTGGGAGGTAAATGAGGATGGAAGTCCGATATTAGACAGACCGATCGTAGAGCCATGGAAATGTCCGTATCATAATGGAAGAATGTGTATAGAAGTCATCCGCAGAATCGGAGCATAAAACAGATTCATTTATTTTTAGAAAAAGAATGGAGATTCGACGAATGTTACATGAGAGATATTATGTAGAAAAAGAAAAGCAGGAAAAACTGCTTTCCCGCAAAAATGTAAAATCGGATTTTTACAATGGTGTATATGACCGTTACGAATATCCGGTACTGACAAGAGAGCACATCCCGCTTACATGGAGATATGACTTAAATCCGGAGACAAATCCATATTTCATGGAGCGTCTTGGAATCAACGCAGTGATGAATTCCGGCGCGATCGAACTGAACGGAAAATATTATCTGGTTGCGAGAATCGAAGGAAACGATAGAAAATCTTTCTTTGGTGTTGCTGAGAGTGACAATGGAATTGATGGTTTCCGTTTCTGGGATTATCCGATCCTGTTACCGGATACCTGTCCGGAAGAGACCAATGTCTATGATATGCGTCTGACCAAACATGAAGATGGTTACATCTATGGTGTATTTTGTTCTGAGTCAAAAGATACAACCGTAAACGATCTTTCTGCAGCCGTAGCAGCAGCCGGAATCGTCCGTACCAAAGACTTAAAGAACTGGGAGAGACTGCCAAATCTTGTTACTTTAAATTCTCCGCAGCAGAGAAACGTGGTACTTCATCCGGAATTTGTAGATGGAAAATATGCATTCTATACAAGACCGATGGATGACTTTATTGAAACCGGATCAGGCGGAGGAATCGGATTTGGACTTTGCGAAGATATCACACATGCAGTGATCGACGAGGAGAAAATGACAAGTCTTCGTAAATACCACACAATCACAGAGGCAAAGAACGGTGCCGGTGCAACTCCGATCAAGACAGACAAAGGCTGGATCCACATTGCACATGGTGTCCGCAACACCGCAGCAGGACTCCGTTATGTTATCTATGCATTTGCAACAGACTTAAATGATCCGTCAAAAGTGATCGCAGAGCCGTCCGGACTTTTAATTGGACCGAGAGGTGAGGAGCGTGTCGGTGATGTAAGCAATGTTGTATTTACCAACGGCGCGATCGTAAATGAGAACAACGAAGTATTTATCTACTATGCATCTTCGGATACAAGAATGCATGTAGCGACAACTACCGTTGATAAACTGGTTGATTATGTATTTAATACACCGCAGGATCCGGGCAGAAGCGTTGAGTGTGTGGCACAGAGATGCGGACTGATCGAGAAGAATTTAGAGTTTCTTGCAAAAGAAAACAAATAAGAATAAATGCAGAAAATCAGATGACTGCATACAAAGTTTTGCATAAGTGCAGAAAAATGAAGATCGAAAAGTAAATTATAGATGCGTGGACGAAAGAAACGCAGAAATGGAGGAAGAAGATGAGCAAATATAAAATGATCAGCCAGCCGGTACCAAATGTACCGTGGCAGGAAAGACCGGCAGAGTTAACAGGAGCACCTGTATGGAGATATAATGAGAACCCGATCATCGGACGCAATCCGGTAAAGGGTGTTGCAAGAATTTTCAACAGTGCTGTTATGCCATATGAAGATGGATTTATCGGGGTGTTCCGTGGAGAGCAGACCAATGGTATCCCTTATATTTATCTTGGAAGAAGTAAAGATGCGATCCACTGGAATTTCGAAGAAAACAAGATCGATTTCGTAGACGAGGAAGGCAAACCATTTATGCCGCGCTACGCATATGATCCACGTCTTGTAAAAGTAGAAGATACCTACTACATTATCTGGTGTCAGGATTTCTACGGCGCAGCTATTGGTATGGCAAAGACAACAGATTTCAAGACATTCACAAGAATTGAGAATCCGTTCCTTCCGTTTAACAGAAATGCAGTATTATTCCCAAGAAAGATCAACGGAAACTTCATGTTATTATCCCGTCCATCTGACAGTGGACATACACCGTTTGGTGATATTTTCATAAGTGAGAGCCCGGATCTTACCTACTGGGGCAAACACAGACATGTAATGGGCAAAGGCTCTGAGTGGTGGGAGTCCTTAAAGATCGGCGGCGGTGCTGCTCCGATCGAGACATCCGAAGGATGGCTGTTATTCTACCACGGAGTAAGCGGAACCTGCAATGGCTATGTATACTCTATCGGTGGAGCAATCTTAGACATTGACAATCCATCTATTGTAAAATATCGTTGTGAGACATTCTTACTTACACCGGAAGAATGGTATGAGGAGCGCGGATTTGTTCCGAATGTATGTTTCCCATGCGCAACGATCCATGATTCTGAATCAGGAAAGATCGCAATCTACTACGGTGCTGCAGACAGTTATGTTGGTCTTGCATTCACAGAACTTGATGATATCATTGATTACATCAAGGAAAACAGCGTTGTAACTCCGGAAGATACCGAGATCGGAAGACGCTAAAAGAGCTGCTGCTCATCCTTAATATTATAAAATTTATTGTAACACAGGCTGCCAGGTGCAATGAAAATTGCGGCAGCCTTGTTGCGTAATTCATGAAACGTGTGATGGAGTGTCCGCAGAACGTGCATTTTATCATAATGGAATGTCTGCTGAGCGGGCAGTCTGCTTACATATTTAATTTTTGGAGGAGAAATCAGAACATGATAATTAAACCAGACAATGAAATGTTATCTTACAGTGGAAGAATTGATTTTGATGACAGACTTGCACCGGTTCTTGTCTATGCGTGCAGTTCGATCGGAATGAAATTTACCGGAACATCCTTAAAGGCAGTGATCGTAAACCACCGTTCCTGCTGGACGAATGAGCTGGGATATTTTATAGACGGGGAACAGAAGCGTTTTACCTTGTCGTCCGATGAGGAGAAAAAGACTTATACTTTAGCGGAGAACCTGCCGGAAGGAACACATGAACTGCTTTTATTTAAGAGGATGGATTCCTGTCATACATTTACATTTTACGGATTTGAGATCGATGATGGAGCTAAAGTGCTGGAACTGCCGGAAAAACCAAAACGAAAAATGGAATTTTTCGGTGACAGTGTTTCCTGTGGAGAAGTTTCGGAGGCTGTGGCATATGTTGGAAAGCCGGATCCGGAGCATGATGGGCAATACTCAAACAGTTGGTATTCCTATGCATGGATGACGGCGCGCAAATTAAATGCACAGATCCATGATACGTCACAGGGTGGAATATCACTTTTAGATGATACCGGCTGGTTTGCCGCACCTCATTATAAAGGTGTTGAATCCTGCTATGATAAGATCGAATACCACCCGGATCTCGGACCGACAAAACAGTGGGATTTTTCCCAATATATCCCGAATGTAGTCGTTGTCGCGATCGGACAAAACGATAATCATCCGGTAGACTATATGGCAGAAGATTACGACAGTGAAAAATCCGAAAACTGGAGAAAACATTACCAGGCATTTATCGAAAAACTGATGGAACTATATCCAAAAGCACAGATCATTTTAGCTACCACGATCCTGTGTCATGATAAAAACTGGGACCGCTCCATCGATGAAGTCTGCACCCGTATTGGAAGCAGCAGAGTCCATCACTTCCTCTACACGAAAAATGGCTCCGGCACACCTGGACATATCCGTATCCCGGAGGCAGAGCAGATGTCGGACGAACTTGCAGCATATATTACATCACTCGGAGATGAAATCTGGGAAGATTAATAAAACATGTCATTTACAAAATATGATGCTGAAACCAAATAGAGTGTATTCAAATTTGGTGATTAACAAATTGCTCCCCAGCTCGAAACGTTCATGAATCTAAAACAAGTTTCGCCCCCAAAATATCCAAAAAGGAGAACATCAACATGGAATATCAGATCAAATACGAAAACGGCATTGCCAACCACGGCAACTTATACCGCTTAAAAAAAGTTATGGACCGCGCAAAAGCCGGCGAACCATTAAACATTGCATTCTTAGGAGGTTCGATCACCCAGGGAAGTCTTTCCACCAAACCGGAACTCTGTTATGCATATCATGTTTATGAGTGGTGGAAAAAGACATTCCCACAGACAGATTTTACTTATATTAATGCAGGAATCGGTGGAACGACATCACAATTTGGTGTGGCACGTGCAGAAGATGACCTGCTCTCGAAGGAGCCGGATTTTGTGATCATTGAGTTTTCTGTCAATGATGAGAGCACGGAGCATTTTATGGAAACATATGAGGGACTGGTGCGCAAGGTATATACAAGTAAAACAAAACCGGCAGTTCTTTTGGTGCATAATGTATTTTACAATAATGGTGGAAATGCCCAGATGATGCACGGACGTATTGCAAGACATTATGATCTTCCGGCTGTCAGCATGCAGAGCACGATCTATCCGGAGGTTGTTAGCGGACATATTGAAAACCGTGATATCACACCGGATGACCTGCATCCGAATGATGCCGGACATGCACTTGTGGCATCAGTTATTACCTATTTTCTGGACAAAGTAAGAACAGAAGATGTAAAGGAACTGAGTGAACCGGATTATCCGGCACCTCTTACAAAAAATACTTATGAAAAATCCATCCGTCATCAGAACAACGATGAAAAGGCAGTCTGCAGTGGATTTGTGGCAGATACATCTGCGCAGAGAGATATCACGGACTGTTTCAAACATGGATGGACTGCTTCAAAGAAAGGTGATTCGATCACATTTGATATTGAAGGCTGTAATGTTTCGGTGCAGTACCGGAAATCCGTAAAACTTCCGGCACCGGTCGCAGAGATCATCGTAGATGGGGACACGGATCATGCAGTTCGTCTGGATGCGAACTTTGATGAGACGTGGGGCGATAAATTAGAGCTTGACACTATCTTAGAATATGGAGAAAATAAAGTACATAAGGTGGAAGTCCGTCTGGTAGAGACACATGAGGACGATGCGGTGCCGTTTTATCTGGTTTCTGTCATTGGTTCCTCTGAAAAATAGCTCATTGGGAAAGGAAAAGAAAATATGTTTCGGGATGATTTTGTTTGGGGTGTTGCGAGCAGTTCTTATCAGGTAGAGGGAACTGACGCAAACGATGGAAGAGGAAAAAACGTCTGGGATGCATTTACGGAGGCAGGCAGGATATATGAAAATCAGAATGCGTATACGACCTGCGATCATATGCATCATTATAAGGAAGATTACGCGCTGATGAAAAATCTTGGTATCAAGGCATATCGTTTTTCATTAAACTGGGCACGTATTCTGCCGCAAGGAACCGGACGTGTCAATGAAAAAGCAATCCAGATGTACCGTGATATGATCACATGTATGAAAGAAAATGGGATCACGCCATATATTACCATGTTTCACTGGGAGTTTCCGCAGGCTCTTTATGAAAAAGGAGGCTGGTTAAATCCAGAGGTGATAGACTGGTTCGGGGAATATGCCAAAGTCGTTGCAGAGAACTTTTCCGATATCTGTGAGTATTTCATTACGATCAATGAGCCGCAGTGTGTGGTAGGACTGGGACATTTAAGCGGTGTGCATGCACCGGGATTAAAGCTGTCGGCAAAAGATACATTCCAGATCGCGCACAACCTCATGAAAGCGCATGGTCAGGCGGTCATCAATCTTCGAAAATATGCAGTCCGTGATATCAAAGTCGGATATGCACCGACCGGAGGAGTTGCTTATCCATATACCGATAAGCCGGAAGATATCGAGGCTGCAAAGAAAGTTTATTTTGGTTTTTATAATCCGATGGATAACTGGACCTGGAATGTGGCATGGTTTTCCGATCCTGTATTTTTAGGACATTACCCGAAAGAAGGACTGGAAAAATTTGCAGAATATCTGCCGGAAATCACAGAAGAAGATATGGAGCTGATACATCAGCCACTTGATTTTATGGGGCAGAATATATACAATGGTTACTATGTCCGTGCAGGAGAGAACGGTGAACCGAAATTTGTGGACCGTGAACCGGGATTTCCTAAGACAGGAGCAGACTGGCCGGTAACGCCGGAAGCTTTTTATTATGGTATAAAATTTCTGACAGAGCGTTATCCATTGCCGCTTTACATCACGGAAAACGGCATGTCCTGTCATGATAATATCAGCGCAGATGGCAGGGTGCATGATCCAAACCGTATCACGTTTCTGGATTCCTATATCGGAGCCATGCAGCGTGCAAGCGATGAAGGTGCAGATGTAAGGGGATATTTCCTGTGGACATTTCTTGATAATTTTGAGTGGTCCGATGGATATAAACAGCGTTTTGGTATCATTTATGTAGACTTTACAACGCAGCAGCGCATTGTAAAGGATTCGGCATTCTGGTATCAGAAAGTAATAGAGACGAATGGAGGAATCATTAGCATGAATCAGGCAAATAAAGAGATTTTGTTTTTAGACCCGGTATGTACACATAATATCTGGGGAGGAACAAAGTTAAGAGAAGAATTCGGTTATCCGGTTGAGGGAGATGACATCGGCGAATGCTGGGGTATTTCCGCTCATCCAAACGGAGACGGTACGATCCGCAACGGTGCATTTTCCGGTATGAAGTTATCTGCTGTATGGAAGGAGCATCCGGAAGTATTCGGTAACTATGACTGTGACCGTTTTCCACTTCTCACAAAGATCATTGATGCAAGGGATGATCTTAGTATTCAGGTACATCCAGATGATGATTATGCGAAAGTACATGAAAACGGTTCTTTCGGAAAGACAGAATGCTGGTATATCATGGATGCGCCGGAGGGAGCAACGCTTGTCATCGGACATAATGCTAAGACGAAAGAAGAACTTTCCGATATGATCCATCAGGGAAGATGGAAAGAATTTATCCGTGAGATTCCGGTGAAAAAAGGTGATTTTATCCAGATCGATCCGGGAACAGTTCATGCGATCAAGGGTGGACTTTTAATCTTAGAGACACAGCAGAACAGTGATATTACTTATCGTGTTTATGACTATGACCGTCTTTCAAATGGCAAGCCGAGAGAATTGCATGTAGAAAAGAGTATTGATGTTATCACAGTTCCGGCAAAATCCGTGGATGACAGTGTAAAATCCGCATTGAATCTGCCGGAAAATCAGTTGAATGAACTGTATTCCTGCAAATATTATACGATCTTTAAGGCAGACGTAAATGGAAAGATGGAATTTGAGCAGAAGTATCCGTTCCTGTTAGTATCTGTTTTAGAGGGAGATGGAATCGTGGGCAGCAGCCCGGTGAAGAAGGGAGATCATTTTATCCTGCCGAATGGTTATGGAAAAGTTGAGATGCAGGGGAAGATGAGTCTGATCGTTTCTACTGTAAAATAATTATTTTGAGATGAAAAATCCGCAGGATGTTAGAGCACACCTGCGGATTTTTTGATGAACGGGGCAGACTTGGTGAATAGCAATGTTAAAAACGGGGCAAAATATAATTATATTAAATTTAAAAACGGGGCAAATTGTAATGATAATGATTGAAAAAACGGGGCAGATAGTGTATTGTGTAATTGGAGGTATGAATTTATGTACAGAAAAGAGTCAATTGCAATTGGCGAATGGATTAAAAATTCAAATAAGGCATTATTAGTGACAGGAGCAAGACAGATAGGAAAAACATGGCTCATAAGAGATGAAATTGAAAAGAGCGGATATACTAAGTTTGAAGTGAATTTTATTGATCAGCCGGATATGGTTTCCTACTTAAATGCAGAGATGAGTGCGGAAGATTTTTTGATTAAATTAAAAATGATCATGCCAGAAGATTGCAAATCGCATGAAACGGTTGTTTTTTTTGATGAGATTCAGAAATGCCCGGAAATAGTAACTAAAATAAAATTTCTTGTAGATGAGGGAAGTTTTAAGTATGTAATGAGCGGATCCTTATTAGGGGTAGAACTGAAAGGAATCGCTTCGGCTCCGGTTGGATACCTGACTGTTTTAAAGATGTACCCTATGGATTTCGAAGAATTTATGATGGCGAATAATGTCTCAGTAACTACATTAGATATGCTAAATGAAAAATTTAAAAACGCCAGTCCTGTGGACGAATTTGTACATCAGAAGCTTTTGTCTATGTTTTTTGTTTATCTTATTGTTGGAGGAATGCCAGATGCTGTAAAAACTTATATAGAAACAAAAGATATTCGAGAGGTTGACAAAGTACAACGTGATATAACAACGCTTTATAAAGAGGATTTTTCCCAATATGAGATTGAGGACAGAAAGCTTAAGTTAAAGTCCATATATGACATTATTCCTGCTGAATTAAATAAGCAGAATAAAAAGTTTGTATTTACGATGCTGGATAAAGAACTGAAATTTGACAGATACGAAAATAGTTTTTTGTGGTTAAAAGATGCAGGTGTGGCGTTGCCGGTTTATAATATTGAGGCACCAGTTATTCCACTTTTAGCAAGCAAGAGCAGTAATATATTCAGACTTTTTTCGAGCGACATTGGATTGTTGACAAGTGCATATCCGGCAGAAACAAAAATGGAATTAATTAATAAAAACGGAGAAGTGAACAACGGAGCACACTTTGAAAATGCTGTCGCACAGCAATTAACGGCGAATGGTTTTACACCATATTTCTGTAAAAAGAAAAATATTGGTGAAATGGATTTTGTGATAGAAATGAATGGGAAAGTTGTTCCGATTGAAGTTAAGTCTGGTAAGGCATATAAATCACACAAAGCTTTGGATAATTTTATGAACATACCGGATTATCATCTTGAGAAAGCCTATGTTTTTTCCGTTGGAAATGTAGAAACAGAAGGAACTGTGACATATCTTCCAATTTATATGTGTTATCTGTTAAAAGAGCAGAAAATCGGTCAGATGATCGTAGAGTTGGATACTACTGGTTTGTAGATCGAAAAGGTTATTATTATCATAGATGAGTATGACGTTCTGTTAGGCTATAAAAAGGACTGTAAAGTTGTGATTGGAGAGTAGATTTAAAGTCTCAACGTAGAAAGCTATGCCTGCGTTGAGACTTTTTTCTAGTGCAGTGACCTGTTGCTATTTAGAAAAATGATGTACTGGTGCAGCACAATTATAAGATATCCAATCCAGCCTTTAGGAGAGCAGCATCCACAACATGCTCGATCAGGACAGAAGTTGTGACACTTCCGACACCGCCCGGAACAGGAGTGATCGCGTCTACGAGAGGTTCAGCGTCGACGAAGTTGACATCACCGCAGAGCTTGCCTTCTTCGTTTACGTTGATGCCGACATCGATGACAGTCTGACCGGCACGCAGATATTTTGCGTCGATGACACCGGCTCTCCCGGCAGCAACGATCACGATGTCTGCTTCTTTTACAACGGATGGCATATCTGTAGTTTTCGTGTGACAGATAGTTACGGTTGCATTTTTCTGAAGCAGCATCATGGCGGCTGGTTTTCCAACGACAGGGCTTCTGCCGATTACAACCGCTTTTTTACCGGTGCAGTCGATGCTATAATGATCTAAAATCTTCATGCAGGCACTCGGTGTGCATGGTGCGAAACCACCCTGTTTTCCGAGAAAAACAGAAGCCATGGAACGGTCAGTAATGCCGTCGATGTCCTTTTCTGCCGCGAGTGCATTGATGATCTTATTTTCATCTAAATGACGAGGCAGAGGGCGGAAGAGTAATACGCCGTGAATGTCATCTGCTTCGTTTACCTGTGCGATCGTATTTAAAACCATTTCCTCTGAGGCATTTTCCGGAAGCAGAAATTTTTCATAGGAAACGCCAAGAGTTTCACAGCGTTTAGTCGCACCGCGCTCGTAAGAAATATCATCTTCTCTTTCACCAATGCGGATGATGCCAAGTTTTGGTGTGATCTGGTGTGCGTTCAGTGTCTCTACTTTTTTACGGATCTCTTCATTTAAAGAAGCGGTAACTTCTTTTCCTGATAATAATTTAGCCATAGGTACCTCCATATAATAATGATGTTTTAATTCTGTTGATTCAGTTGATATCGTCACCAAATAGCGGATGAAAAAATATATGGTTTTCCGATTTAGCGGATTTTATTGCAGACAGATTGAAAAATTTCGTCCGCTTTTTTTTCATATTTTTCACGCAGCATGTCTGCCTCTTTATTATAGGAAGTGGCAGCTTCTTTGTCAGCCATGGATTTTGTGTTGATGTAGATGTTTAAGGATGCCCCCTGAAGAGCAGATTTTAGCAGCGTGGCGCCGACACCGGCATCGCTGATGGCAATTTTACTGCCCTTTTCGGCAAAGGTTTCAATCAGATCGATCGCCTCTGCGCAGGTCCGCATGATCTCAAGTGGAACTTCGCAGGCTCCCACTAAGGCGGCTTCCATTACTTCTGCCTTTTTTTCAATTTCTTCCGGTGTGCTTTTTGGCATGCCGTAGGCGGCACTTAACGGTTCAAAAGCTTTGGCGTCTTTTTCCACGAGAACTAAAAGCCGTGCTGTGATGTCGTCTGCTTTTTTCTTACATTGAATGATATCCTCTTCCACAGCGGCATAGGTCTTTTTTCCAACGGTAAGACTCCCGACCATATTTCCAAGAGCGATACCGATCGCGCCGGCGAGGGCAGCGGCACCTCCGCCTCCCGGAACCGGAGACTTGCCGGATAAAACGGTGATAAAATCTTTACAGGAATAATCTGTAAAGCATGAATTTGTCTGATGTTCCATGATATTCCTCCATTGCACATTATTCTCCATACCTGTACGGTATTTTTTAACCATTTTCATTCGATAAGTTACAGTGATTGCTTTATTCTAACATATTGTAATTTTAAATGAAATAGAAATCCTGTAACCCGGTACTTTCGTACATTAAAAAATTAATGTATGAAATCAACGGAAACAGTTGTCTTTTTACCGGTTTTTGTTAAAATATTAGTAGAGTTACCTGGGATAAAGCAATAGCACCTGTGTTATTGATGTACACATGAGGAAAAGGTTATGAAAAATAATAAATGGTATGTGATCAGCACGTTTGTACTTGGATGTATAGTGATAAATTTTGCCGGCAGGATTTTGTCTGACAGGCTGCAGCTGCCGTTGTGGCTTGATTCTTTTGGAACAGTAACGGCGGCGTATGTGCTGGGACCTTTCTGTGCAGCTATGGTCGGGATGACGGTAAATCTTACCTATGGGATTTTATATTCCTGGACAAATATGTTTTACGCAGTGGTCAGTGCCATGGTCGGCATAACGACCGGCATATGTGTGAAAAAAGGATTTTTAAAAAATCTTTATGGAGTACTTTCAACAAGTTTTTTAGTAGCGGTTTTATCGGTGACACTTTCTGTCCCATTTAACTATCTGTATTGTGATGGTTCTACGCAGAATATCTGGGGAGACGGTGTTATTGAGTCTATGGAAAAAGTTGGATTCAACAGCTTTTTCAGTCACTGTATGGGACAGTTTTATCTTGATTTTCTTGATAAGGTTATAACGATCGTCTTAGTATTTTCTCTTATAAAATTGGTTCAAAAAAAAATTGTATCTAAAAGACAGCATACTTTGCTCATGATGTTTCTTTGTATATTGGTGCTTGGCATGATCCGGGGAGAGACAGTAACGGCAAAAACAGTTACAGAACAGGAAGATTACAGTAGTTATCTTCAGACTGTTTATGGCAGGGAAAATGGAATACCGGGTGGATGTGCCAATGATATTGTGCAGACGAAGGATGGCGTTTTATGGATTGGAACATATGGCGGGCTGTACCGGTATAATGGCACAAAATTTCAATGGATCAATGAATATGAATCGATAAAAACCGTGAACTGTCTGTATACGGATGAGGAAGGCAGACTGTGGGTTGGAACGAATGACAGCGGACTTTCCATCTTTATCAATGATACGGTTGCAAATGTTATTACTGAAAAACAGGGACTTGCATCGGATTCGGTGCGCTGTATTACACAGTGCGCAGATGGAAATTATTATGTTGGAACAGCCGGGGCACTTTCCATTGTCACATTAGCAGGTGGGTTAAATGTGAAAAAGACGATGGAAGATATTGTGTATGTAAAAAGTATGGATGCAGATGCAAATGGAACAGTTGCAGCGGTAACCGATGATGGAAAACTGTATTTTATCAGGCAGGGAAAGATCACGGATGTTGTGGAGCCATCCGAGGGAGCTGATTTTTCCTGCTGTAAGTTTGATGAAAACGGGCTTTTGTATGCCGGAACTTCACAGAATGAGATACTTTGCTATGGCTGTGATACGGGAGAGTGGAAATACAGGGAAACGAAAGGCTGTGAAGAATTATCCAATATAAAGTCACTGTATTTTTTAGATGACGGAGCCATGTTTGTCTGTGCCGATAACGGAGTGGGATATTTTGTGGAACAGACAGATTTTAAAATGATAAATACAGATACATTTAACAGTTCGATTGATCATGTGCTGATGGATTATCAGGGAAATCTCTGGTTTACATCATCAAGGCTTGGCGTTCTTCGTTTATGTAAGTCAGTATTTACATTGTTACAGACAGGAGCTATACAGGAAAATCAGGTTGTTAATTCAGTTACGAAATGGCAGAACAGGTTTTATATAGGAACGGACAGTGGATTAGAGGTAATGGATGAAGAAACCGGAGAAGAATATACGGATGATATTACGGAAACCTTAGCTGGCACAAGAATACGATGTCTTCGGACAGACAGCTGTGGAAACTTGTGGATCTGCACAACGGGAAAGGGCATTTATGAGATTACAGCAAAAGGAGAGACTTTTGTCTATGACAATGCCAGTGGGGCAAATGGTAATAAATACCGTACCGTCGAAGAACTAAAAAACGGAACGATACTTGCGGCAGGAGATGCGGGACTTACGTTTATCCGGGACGGGGAGATTACAAAAGTGACCGGTGAATCAGATGGACTTACGATACCGAAGATTCTTTGTGTATTAGAACAGGAAGACGGAACCATATTTGCCGGTACGGATGGAAATGGAATCGCGGTGATAAAAAATGGAAAAGTGAATGATGTTTACAACAAAGAGGATGGATTAAGCTCAGAGGTGATCCTCCGTATGGTGAAAAATGAGGATGGAGGTGTATTTATTGTAACAAGTAATGGAATCTGTTACATGGATACGGAAGGAAAAATCAGGAGTCTTGATAAATTTCCTTATTATAATAATTATGATATTGTGGAGGGAATCGACCATACTTTGTTTATACCAGGGTCAGCGGGGATCTATGTTGTGGATAAAGAGGAGCTTTTGTCCGGGAGGAAATTAGAGTATAAACTGTTAAACAGTGATGCCGGGATTAACCGGGCGCTGACACCAAATGCATGGAATTATGTAGATGAAGATATGAATTTCTATTTTTCCACAGATACGGGAGTGATTTGTATGAATCTTAAAAATTATGAGGTTTCTGTCCGTTCCTACCGTATGCAGATGAAATCCGTAAAAATAGATGATGTATCGCATTTTGTCAGACGTGGAGAGGTGATCTATCTGGAAAGGGGAGCAGAAAAGCTTGAGATATTTCCGGAAATTATCAATTATTCCGTGAATCTCCCTTATGTAAGTGTTTACTTAGAGGGGTATGACAGTGAGCCGCAGGTGATGTCCCAAAGTGAGATGTCCAGTGTGATTTATACAAATCTTCCGGTAGGAACCTATAAGTTTCATATTGCGGTGCTGGATCATAAGGGACAGAAGCCGGTAGTGGAAAGTGTGTATACCATTGAAAAAAAGGCAGAGATCTACGATCACTGGTGGTTTGTGGTTTATATAGTGGCAGTGTTTGCGTTAGCAGTAGCTTATCTGACCTGGATGATTTTTCATACACAGGTGCAGAGAGTGATCAATCTTCAGAAAAAGGAGATTGAACTGGTAAAAAAGAAGCTGGAAATGGGGAATGAGACGGTACTTACGATTGCTAAGACGGTAGACGCTAAAGATGTAAGGACGAGTCAGCATTCTGAGCGTGTGGCAGAATATTCCGTACTGATCGCAAAAGAACTTGGGTTTGATGAGAAAAGCTGTGAGGATCTGAAAAGGGCAGCGCTTTTACATGATATCGGAAAAATCGGTATTCCCGATCGGATTTTAAATAAGCCGGGAAAATTAACGGACGAGGAATATGGAATTATGAAATCGCATGTGACAAAAGGTGCGGAAATCTTAAAAAGTTTCACGATCGTAGACCATGTGGAAGAGGGTGCCTTATATCATCATGAAAGATATGATGGAAAAGGATATGTGCACGGGTTAAAAGGAGAAGAAATCCCGATCAATGCCAGAATTATCGGAATTGCAGATACATTTGATGCAATGACGGTGAATCGCGTTTACCGGAAACAGTTGGATATGACCTATGTGATACAGGAACTGAAAAATGGAAGGGGAACGCAGTTTGATCCAGGACTTGTCGATGTTATGTTAGGACTGATTGACAATGGAAAGATTGACATATGCAGTCTGTACAAAGAACATGCACATGCAGATCATAGCAGGGAAAAAGAGGAGGAGTAGAGTGAAAAAAGTATATCTTGTGACATTGTGCACCTGTCTGATTGTGATTGCTTTTGTGTCGGCATCTGTATACTTTCTGAGAGACGAAGAAAAAGAGATCACTGTTGGTTTTGTGTATGTTGGAGATGCGAGTACCGCATATACCAGCAATTTTATTGATGCGCAGGAGGCAATCCAGACAAAATACATGGATCAGGTAAAAGTCATTGCACTCAATAATGTTGCGGAGGGAACGGAATCAGAGTACTTACAGCAGCTTGTGGATGCCGGGTGTGACCTGATTTTTACGACCAGTTATAATTATGGAACCGTTACGAAGGAGTTTGCAGAAAAATATCCCGGGATCGAGTTTTGTATGGCAACATGTGCGAATGCAAATGAAGAACCTGTTTTAAAAAATTATCATACATTTATGGGAAAAATTTATCAGGGAAGATATACGGCGGGAGTGGCAGCCGGGATGAAAATGAAAGAACTGATCAAAGAAGGCGTGATCACAGAGCAGCAGGCAAAGATCGGATATGTTGCAGCCTATCCTTATGCGGAGGTGATCTCCGGATATACGGCATTTTTGCTCGGAGTGAGATCAGTCGTACCGGATGCGGTGATGACAGTGCGTTATACCAATAAATGGAATGATTATCGGACGGAAAAAAAGTATGCCAAAGACCTGATCGATGAGGGCTGTGTGATCATATCACAGCATTCGGATACCGCAGGCCCGGCTACCGCGTGTGAGGAAACTGCTGCGGGGACCCCGGTTTATCTGGTAAGTTATAATCAGAGTATGGAAGATGTGGCGCCGACCACTTATCTCACCGGATGCAAGATCAACTGGGAACCCTATATGATGGGAGCTGTGGATGCAGTTTTAAACGACCGTGTGATTGAGAAAAGTATCAAAGGAACTGTCAATGGAAATGATATTGGTGCCGGTTTTGAAGAAGACTGGGTGCAGATGTTAGAGTTAAATGAAATTACGGCTGCGGATGGCACAGCGGAAAAAATGCAGGAAGTGATCCGGCAGTTTGAGCAGGGGAAACTGGATGTGTTCCGGGGAGATTATGTCGGGGCAGATCCGGATGACCCGGACGATACTTATGATCTGAATCAGGGATATACGGAGAATGAGTTTGCGTCTGCACCTTCGTTTCATTATGTGCTGAAAGATGTGATCCGGATAGAAGAATAGGGGATTGTGAGGGAAAAAGTCCTGCGGATGCAGAGCATATCGTATTCGCAGGACAGTTTATATTTTTTTTATAAAATAATTAGCACTCACCTCTTGACAGTGCTAACAATCAGGTGTATAACACAAATTGTAAACAGAAAAAATAGAAATAAAAGAAATAAAAGAAATAAGTAAGAAAACTCATGATGGTTCTCCATCATTTGATATAGATGTCCAGTTTGGACCACAATTGAATAAGAGGGAGGAAGATATATGAACATTCAGAAATTTACACAGAAGTCCGTAGAAGCGATCAATGATTGTGAAAAACTTGCATATGAATATGGCAATCAGGAAATCGAGCAGGAACATCTGCTTGTTGCATTGCTGCAGCAGGAAGACGGACTGATTTTAAAATTGATAGAAAAAATGGATATCCAGAAAGAGCATTTCCTGGATAACGCCAAAAAACATCTCGCAGCAAGGGTAAAGGTATCCGGCGGTCAGGTCTATGTCGGACAGGACTTAAATAAAGTGCTGATCCATGCAGAGGACGAGGCAAAGCAGATGGGAGACGAATATGTTTCCGTAGAGCATTTATTCCTTGCACTGTTAAAATATCCGAACAAGGCGATGAAGGAGATCTTCAAAGAGTATGGGATCACGAGAGACCGGTTTTTACAGGCACTCTCAACCGTGCGCGGCAACCAGCGTGTTGTTTCGGACAATCCGGAAGCTACTTATGATACTCTTGAAAAATACGGTTACGATATGGTAGCGCGTGCAAAAGAGCAGAAACTTGATCCGGTCATCGGACGTGATGATGAGATCCGTAATGTAGTCCGCATCCTTTCCCGTAAGACGAAAAACAACCCGGTTCTGATCGGTGAACCTGGTGTAGGTAAGACCGCAGTGGTAGAGGGACTTGCACAGCGTATCGTAAAAGGTGATGTCCCGGAAGGATTAAAGGACAAAAAATTATTTGCACTGGATATGGGTGCCCTGGTGGCAGGGGCAAAATACCGCGGTGAATTTGAGGAGCGTTTGAAAGCGGTTCTTGATGATATCAAAAATTCCGACGGACAGATCATCCTGTTTATCGATGAGCTGCACACGATCGTCGGAGCCGGAAAAACGGACGGCGCAATGGATGCCGGACAGCTGTTAAAACCTATGCTTGCGCGTGGTGAACTGCATTGTATCGGTGCAACGACACTTGATGAATATCGTGAATATATTGAAAAAGATGCAGCGTTAGAGCGAAGATTCCAGCCGGTCATGGTGGATGAGCCGACAGTTGAGGATACGATCTCCATTCTGCGTGGTTTAAAGGAACGCTACGAAGTGTTCCACGGTGTAAAGATCACAGACTCTGCATTAGTATCGGCAGCAGTGCTCTCAAACCGTTATATTTCCGACCGTTTCCTGCCGGATAAAGCGATCGACCTTGTGGATGAGGCATGTGCCCTGATCAAGACAGAACTTGATTCCATGCCGACAGAACTTGATGAATTAAACCGTCGTGTCATGCAGCTTGAGATTGAGGAAACCGCATTAAAGAAAGAAACAGACAGGTTAAGTCAGGAGCGTCTCGCTGACCTGCAGAAAGAATTGGCAGAACTGCGCGATACGTTTAATACGAAAAAAGCGCAGTGGGAAAATGAAAAGAAATCGGTAGAAAAAGTCCAGAAACTGCGTGAGGAGATCGAGACAGTCAAAAATGAGATCAAGACCGCACAGCAGAATTATGATCTGGAAAAAGCAGCAGAATTGCAGTATGGCAAATTGCCGCAGTTAGAAAAACAGTTGGAAGCCGAAGAAGAGGAAGTAAAGAACCGTGATCTTTCTCTGGTACATGAAAATGTCAGCGAGGAGGAGATTGCACGTATTATTTCCCGCTGGACCGGTATCCCCGTTGCAAAACTGACGGAGAGTGAGAGAAACAAAACACTTCATCTCGATGAGGAACTGCACAAACGTGTCATCGGACAGGATGAGGGGGTCACAAAGGTTACAGAAGCGATCATCCGTTCCAAAGCAGGAATCAAAGATCCGACAAAGCCGATCGGTTCGTTCCTGTTCTTAGGACCTACCGGTGTTGGTAAGACGGAGCTTGCAAAGGCACTTGCGGCAAGCCTGTTTGATGACGAGTCTAACATGGTACGTCTTGATATGAGTGAGTATATGGAGAAATATTCCGTCTCCCGTTTAATCGGAGCGCCTCCAGGATATGTCGGATACGATGAGGGTGGTCAGCTTACCGAGGCAGTCCGCAGAAAACCATATTCCGTTGTACTGTTTGATGAGGTGGAAAAAGCACATCCGGATGTATTCAATGTGCTGTTACAGGTACTTGATGATGGACGTATCACCGATTCACAGGGCAGGACTGTGGACTTTAAAAACACGATCATTATTATGACGTCAAACCTTGGTTCGGCGCATCTGCTCGAAGGAATTGATGATAACGGAGATATCAATCCGGAGTGTGAAGAGGCAGTCATGAATGAACTGAGAGGACACTTCCGTCCGGAATTTTTGAACCGTCTCGATGAGATCATCATGTTCAAGCCACTCACAAAAGGCAATATCGGCAACATCATCAACCTTCTGATCACAGATCTCAACAAACGTCTTTCTGACCGTGAGATCACTGTGGAGCTGACAGATGCAGCAAAGCAGTATATCGTGGACAACGGATACGATCCGGTTTACGGTGCAAGACCGTTAAAGCGTTTCTTACAGAAACATGTGGAGACACTTTCTGCAAAACTGATTCTTGCAGATGAGGTAAGGGAAGGCGATACGATCCTGATTGACGTGGAAGGAGACCATCTGACTGCGCGCGTAAAGTGACAGATTGTGGATGGTAGCGAGAGAATCAGACAATGTGCCTGAAGAGATAATTGTATAGATACAAAATAGAAAAAGAAGGACTTTATCCCCAAAACGGATAGAGTCCTTTTTTCTTGTTTATTTGCTGTGCACTTTGCGCAGCAAAAGCGGTAACTCCACGATCAGCATGGCGATCCAGCCTGCAAGATAGGAATATGGAAGTGCCTCAATACCAAGATGCATTTTCAGGACAAGTGGTGCAGCGGCAAGTACGCGTACACCCATGTTTACAAAACTGCTGATAAGTGTGATCTTTAAATCTCCGATGCCACGGAAATATCCCTGAATACCGTTTGTGACAGCCGGCAGGACATACATCAGGGAAATCAGGTGAAGGTAAATAACGCCGTGACCGATGACTTCCTCATCTTTGATAAAGCAGAGCATAAATTCTCTTGCAAATAAAAAGCAGAGTGCAAATACAATAAGCCCGTATATAATTTCAAGAATCATACCGCAGCGGAATCCTTCCCGCATGCGGTCTTTTTTTCCGGCACCTTTATTCTGTGCCATCAGGGCAGTCATGGCATGCGCAATATTCTGTTCCGGTGTGTAGGCAAAGTCGTCAATTCTGTTTACGATCGCAAATGCGGCTGCAACCGAAACACCCATGGTGTTAACGATTGCCTGGATGCCGAGTTTTCCAAGCTGTACAGTTGCCTGCTGTAGTGCGGATGTCCAGCCGTAGGCGATCGTGCGCATTAAGAGCGAGCGGTCAAATACCAGCCATTTCTTTCCGAGCCGGAGCAGAGGTACTTTTTTCTGGATATAGATGATACAGAAAATGCAGCATAAGGCTTCGCTAAGCACTGTGGATACTGCACATCCGTTACTTCCGGCTTTCAACACGACAACAAAAAACAGATCCCCTAAAATATTTAAGACGGCACTGATCATCAGAAAATAAAGGGGGGTATTGCTGTCACCGAGTGCACGCAGTGTGCTCGAAAAAAAGTTGTACAGAAAAGTAAAGACCAATCCTAAAAAGATGATCTGTAAGTATTCTGTTGTGAGGGATAGAATACTTGCATCTGCCTGCATTAAGATCAGGATCGGTCTTGCAAACAGGATACATGCTATGGATAAGACAAATGAAAAAATAACGCCGGAGAGCATGGTGGTACTGATCTGGCGGTGCAGCGTGTCATAATCTTTTGCCCCATACTGCATTCCCATTAAAATGCTGGCACCCATGCACAGTCCGTTTAAAAACAGGATCATCAGAGTGGAGATCGGATTGCAGATGCCGACAGCGGCAAGTGCTTCTTTTCCGACAAAATGCCCGACAATGATACTGTCTACGGCATTGTAGGTAAGCTGGAACAGGTTGCCGAGCACGAGAGGAATCGTAAAGCGGATCAGGATCGGCATAATTTTTCCGGTGGTAAGATCTTTGGTCATAGTGGTAAAAGTCCTTTTATTTGTAAAATAAATTAGTTCAAAAAATGTTTCAACTCTTCTGCGCGGGCTTCATAATCTGCAACTCCGAGATCATAAAGATCCTGTTCTAAGGCAGCATCCTTGGAAAAAGTACTAAGCGGCATATGGCGGCTTGGTGCAAAGATAAAAACATAGCCTTCTTTTTCTAGCCGGCAGGCAAGGTCGATGGATGCCTGATAATTAATATGCCGGTTGTCGATGCTTTGGATTGTTTTCGGATATTTATGCAGCATATGTTTATACAGCGGGCGGTGTGCCTCTGGTTTTTTTACGAAGTTCCTTGGATTTGAGAGGATAACGACCATTTTGGTACAGCCTTGTTCGATCGCATGGTGCAGCGGAATCGAATCGGCAACACCGCCGTCGTAATAGTAACGGTCCCCTACTTTTACAGGACGGCAGAAACCAGGCAGGGCGCAGCTTGCCATAACAGCACGGTAGTCGTCACGGACAATGTCGTATTTGGAAAAATAAGCTGCACGCCCGGTTGCTGCATCGGTTGCAGTCATATAAAATTCAGCCGGATTTTCCATGACGGCAGAGTAATCAAGCGGATCTGCCCCATCGGAATTTGTCAGTGTCCCGTAAATATACTGCAGACCGAATAAGTTTCCAGTATGTACTAAACTTCGTACGCTTAAGTAGCGCGGATCACTTAGATGTTCCGTATAAAAACGGAGATTACGTCCCCGCTGCCCTGCAAGATAAGACAGCGTATTTGCAGCACCCGCAGATACGCCGATGCAGTAGGAAAATGTGATATCATCGTCTAAAAATTTATCCAGAATGCCGGCACTGTATGCGCATTTCATACCACCGCCTTCTACTACAAGTCCTGTTTTCATAGTGTTCCTTTCTTTGTATTTTGATAGGTGTCAAAATGAGCTTATGGACATTATACTTTATTTACTACAAATCGTTCAATACCAATATAAACAGATTTGCCGGTGTTTTTGTTTCGCCGGATGGAAGTATGGAAAGAAAGGCTTGTCTGCTGTAAAATTCAACCGCAGTTTTTGCAGTACATGAATTTTATTGACAATTTACCAAAACGTTGTTGATTTTTAAAATAGAGGATGATAATATAAATTTACCAAAACGTTTTGGTAACTGGACGCATGAACATAGACAAGAGAGAAGACACACAGGATGATATCGGAAAACTAAGAGCGAGAGAAAGTATAGAGGTGTAGAAATGTCATTAAAAGGACTTATTTTTGATCTGGAAGGGGTGATCGTGTTTACAGATCAGTATCATTATAAAGCATGGAAACAGATGGCGGATGAGAAAGGTATTTACTTCGATCAGGAGATCAACAACCGGCTGCGCGGAGTGAGCCGTATGGATAGCCTGGAAATTATTCTGGAAAGATATGAGGGACATCCGTTAAGCGATGAGGATAAACAGAAGATGGCGGAAGAGAAGAATGATATTCGGATGGAACAAATATTAAAAAATCCAAACCAGATCCGGAAGTTTTCTTAAAAGCAGCAGAGTTTCTTGGCTTGAAGCCGGAAGAGTGCGGTGTTGTGGAAGATGCATATGCGGGAATTGATGCAGCAGTTTCCGGTCATATGACAGCAATTGCGATCGGCGATGCGGCAGGTTATGACAAAGCAGATTATAAGCTGTCTACATTTAAAGATTTACTGGACATTGCAAAATAAGAATTACAAGTAATATAAACAGGAAAAATATGGATGGAATTGCTTACTTTGCAGTTGGAATATCATGATAAAATGTGATAAGATGGTTACAAACCACTGAAAAATGTAATGCAATGGGGGATCATATGGCGAAAGACAGAAAGTTATATCTGAATGAAAGAACGACGATACGTGATGTCGCACAGGAGGCAGGAGTATCACTGACTACGGTATCCCATGCACTGAACGGCTATAAAGATGTGAGTGAAAAGACCAGACAGAAAGTCATGGAGGTGGCAAGACGACTGGATTATATGCCGGATGAGGCTGGCCGTTCACTAAGAGGCATACAGAAGAAGACAATTGCACTGCTGCTTGCCGGAGAATTGCCGGAAGAAGATCCGAGCGGTATTATGTTTGGACTTACGAGTGGGATTTATAAGATTGCCCAGAAAATGGAGTATGAATTTACGATTCTTACAATGCCGACAAACAAGCAGATAAAAATCAGTTTTGGGCAGATCTGCAAGAAAAAGAAACTGACTGGAATCATAGTTGACGGGCTCGCTATGGATATGCCGTACTATGAGCAGATTAAAAACAGTGAGATTCCCTGCGTCCTTGTGGATGTTGCGCTGGAAAGCGATCATGTATGTGAGGTTTCCGTTGATAATGAGAAAGCATCTTTTGAAGAAGTAGAGCATCTTATTGAGAATGGATGCCGTAATATTGCAATGCTTTCCGGTAAGAAGATGGCGCAGGTGTCAGAACGCAGAGAGTGTGGATACAGGCGTGCATTAGAGAAACACGGACTCCATATCCGGGAAGAATGGATCGAGGACTGTCTGTTTGAGCAGAAAATAGCTGTTCAAAAGTCAATAGAATTAAAAAAAAGTTATCCGGAGATTGATGCTTTTTTTTGTGTGAGTGACGGCATTGCGATTGGAGCAATTGAAGGCATGGGACAGCTTGGAGTACGGGTGCCGGATGATGTAGCAATAGCAGGGTTTGATGATTATACGGTTTCACAGTATATTCACGGAGGGATTACATCGATTAAGCAGTATCCTTACAAAATGGGCGTAGCGTGTGCGAATACGGTCATCAGCATGATTGAAGGAAACCGTGTACCAGACTGGATACCAATGGAATACAAACTTATGAAACGCGCATCAACAAAGAAATGAGCTTGTGAAAATTATATAAAAGTAAACAATAAAATTCGTGAAACATGATGAAAAAACAAAAAAATGCACAAAAGACTTGAAAACCAAAACGTTTTGGGATATGATTCATTTATCAGTTGCCAAAACGTTTTAGTTTTTTACTTTATACTAATATTTCAAACAGTTTTTTCTTAAAGAAGATTTTTCAAAATGTAAAAATACGAAAGGATGTGTAATAGACGATGAAACAGCAGTTCATATGTGAAAGAAGACCAAAAGCAGATCCGCGGAATATTGTTCTTGGAAAAAATTACCGTATTACATTTCTGACGGACAGGCTGGTCAGATTTGAATATAATGAATCCGGTGCATTTGTGGATGAGGCTTCGCAGGTAATATGGTACAGGGATTTAGAAGAGGTTCCTTTTGAGATAAAGCAGAAAAATAACTTTCTGGAGATCCAGACAAAAAGCATACGGATACGCTATGATGAGAGAGCATTTGATGAGGGCATCCTGAGTGTGAAGCTGAAAAAACCGGACAATGGATGTGATCTGGAATGGTATTATGGCAGAAAAGAGGATCGTAATCTTTTCGGAACTGCCCGTACGCTCGATGAAGCAGACGGCAGGATCAGACTGGAAAAAGGAATTCTTTCCAGGGATGGATTTGCAGTATTAGATGATTCAAAAACGATTTTACTTACCGAGGATGGCTGGATCAAAGAGAGAAAACAGGGAGGAGAGGATTTCTATCTGTTTGCCTATGGTCATGATTACCGGGGCGCGGTAAAAGATTTTTTTAGGGTTACCGGCCGTGTCCCAATGCTTCCAAAATATGCACTTGGAAACTGGTGGAGCAGATATTACGAGTATTCACAGGATGAGTATCAGAGACTGATGGATCGTTTCTTAGCGGAAAAAATCCCGTTTTCGGTGGCAGTCATTGACATGGACTGGCATATCACAGATATTGACAAGAAGTATGGTTCCGGCTGGACCGGTTATACATGGAACAGGGATCTGTTTCCAGATCCGGGGAGTTTTATGGATAATCTGCATGACAGGGGAATGAAAGTGACTTTAAATGTGCATCCGGCACTCGGTATCCGGGAATGCGAAAGTATGTATAAAGAAATGGCAGAGGCAATGGGAATGGATCCGGCAGCCGGAGAACCGGTTGAATTCGATATTACAGATCCGGAGTTTCTGGAAAATTATTTTGAGATCGTACATCATCCGCTTGAGGAAGAGGGGGTTGATTTCTGGTGGCTGGACTGGCAGCAGGGTGGACATACGGCAGTGAAAGAGTTAGATCCGCTTTGGATGCTGAATCATTACCATTATCTTGACAGTGGACGGGATGGAAAAAGAAAAATGACATTTTCACGTTATGCAGGTCCTGGTTCTCACAGATATCCGGTAGGTTTTTCCGGGGATACAGTTGTAACGTGGGAGTCTCTTGATTTCCAGCCTTATTTTACAGCAACGGCATCAAATATTGGATATGGATGGTGGAGTCATGATATAGGCGGACATATGCTTGGAATCCGGTCAGATGTTATGGAGGCACGCTGGTATGAGTTAGGGACATTTTCCCCGATCAACAGGCTGCACAGTACAAAAATGTCGTTCAGTGGAAAAGAACCATGGAATTTCAGACCGGAAGTAGAACATGCGATGGGAGAAGCCCTGCGCTTAAGGCACCAGTTACTGCCTTATCTTTACACTATGAACTATCTGGCATACAAAGAATACCGCCCGGTCATTGCACCAATGTATTACGATTATCCGGAAAAGGAACAGGCATATCCGGTTCAGGATCATTCTTTTGTTGAGGGAGTAAGCAACAACCAGTATCTTTTTGGAACAGATATGATTGTTGCACCGATTACAAGTGACCAGATAGCGAGTTTAAATCAGGGAAAAGTAAAAGCGTGGATACCGGAAGGCTGTTACCACGATTTCTTTACCGGATTGATCTATAAAGGTGAGAAAGTAATGTGGATGTTCCGCGGCATTAACAGTATTCCGGTGCTTGTAAAAGCAGGAGGCATCATTCCGATGCAGAAAGAACTGTTCGGAAAAGATTTTCTGAAAAATCCGGAAGAACTTATCATAAGAGTCTATGGCGGAGCGGATGGCAATTATACACATTATGAGGATGACGGTGAAACCGAGGATTATAAAGATGGCAGGAGCTGTTGCTTTACATCCATGCATTTTGACTGGGAAAGAGGGGCGTTCACAATCGAAGGGGCGGCCGGACAGACAGATCTGATCCCGGAATTCCGGGATTATACAGTGGAACTGTGCGGAGTGAAAGAGGCAGTGCCTAAAGTATACATAAGTGGAAAAGAAATCAAAATAACGTATGAATATCAGTGGAAGAAGGGATGTATCAGAATCCACATTCCGAAAGTGTCAGTGGATGAAAAAGTGGAAATTGTTTTTGAACAGAAACTGACATTAAATGACAACCATACACTGGAGCGTGTGTATGATCTGCTGAATCAGGCACAGGACAGTAATCTTGCAAAAGAGTCTGCATACCGGCTTTTAAGTAGTGGAAAAAATCTGGCAGATATCTTAGGCGAGCTTGAGACGACGAATTTAAAAAAAGAGATCAGACTGGCAGTCATTGAGATCATGACCGCTGATTTATAAGGAGAAAAAAGATGCAGAAAGCATGGTGGAAAGAAGCAGTTGTTTATCAGATTTATCCAAGGAGTTTTATGGATAGTAACGGAGATGGAATCGGAGACCTTCAGGGGATCATAAAAAAATTAGACTATATAAAGAATCTCGGTATCACAGTTATCTGGGTATCCCCGATCTATAAATCTCCAAATAAAGATAACGGATATGATATCAGCGATTATCAGGATATAATGGATGAGTTCGGGACAATGGAAGATTTTGATGAATTATTAAAAGAAATTCATCAAAGAGGAATGAAACTGGTAATGGATCTGGTTGTTAACCATACATCTGACCAGCATAAATGGTTTCTGGAAAGCAGAAAATCAAAAGATAATAAATACCGCGATTATTATATCTGGAAAGATCCGGTAGATGGTCATGAACCGACAAACTGGGGATCATATTTCAGTGGATCTGCATGGCAGTTTGATGAGACAACCGGACAGTATTATCTGCATCAGTTTGTGCCGGAACAGCCTGATCTTAACTGGGATAATCCTGTGGTAAGAAAAGAAGTTTTTGATATGATGACATGGTGGTGTGAAAAAGGCATTGACGGATTCCGGATGGATGTGATCAGTCTGATCAGCAAGCCGGAAGAATACAAAGATGGTCCGGTAAAAGAAGGGGAAAAATATTCTTTTTGTGGTGCAGTCACAGCCAATGGACCTCATGAACATGAATATCTTCAGGAGATGAACCAAAAAGTATTAAGCAGGTATAACCTTCTGACAGTGGGTGAAACATCATGCGTTACGCTCGAAGAGGCAAAAAAATATGCGCGAAGCGATGGAAAAGAGTTAAGCATGGTATTCCAGTTTGAGCATATGGATGTGGATTCGGATGAACATGGAAAGTGGACAGATAAGAAACTTTATCTTCCGGATCTCAAAGAAGTTTTAAACCGCTGGCAGAAAGGGTTAGAGGAAGTAGCATGGAACAGTCTGTACTGGAACAATCATGACCAGCCAAGGGTTGTTTCGAGATGGGGAAATGATTCCGGGGAATACAGGGAACTTTCAGCAAAGATGCTTGCAACCTGTCTTCACATGATGCAGGGAACACCGTATGTATATCAGGGGGAAGAACTTGGAATGACCAATATGCATTTTTCGGATGTGTCTGAATGTGACGATATAGAAGAAAAAAATATTTATATAGATCTTGTTACCGATACAAAAGTATATACGCATGATCAGATGATGGACATTATCAGTAAGAAAGGACGGGATAATGCAAGGACACCTATGCAGTGGGATGATTCAGAAAATGCAGGATTTACCACGGGAACGCCATGGTTTGCCGTGAATCCGAATTATAAAACGATCAATGCGGCTGCTCAGGTGGAAGATCCGGATTCCATATACAATTACTACAGGAAACTCATAGAACTGCGCAAAGAGGAAGAAGTGATCGTTTATGGAACGTTCGACGGACTTGAAGATGCAGATGAAAATCTTTACATTTATACAAGATCATCCGAGAATAAAAAAATACTGGTAATCTGCAATTTCACGGAAAAAGAACTGGATGTTCCGGCTTCTATTGCGGATATGGTAAAAGAAAACCGGGGAATTCTGATAGGAAACTATAAAGATATTTCAGAAAAAATCCGTCCGTATGAAGCGGTAGTATACCTGACAAAATAGGATAATTTACAAAAAAAAACGAAAAAATTAACTGGACGAACTGAAAAGGGAGCGGTATACTAGGCGGGTAACAGGATGATTCTTTGAACAGACAAGGCTATGAAGGATGTATGGTATCGATGAAAAGAAAGATTGGTGCTACTTATTTTAATGATGAATTGGTATATGACGGTAACGATCTGGGGGCTGTATATACAAAAGAAAAGACAACATTTCGTATATGGACACCTGCTGCCAGGAAAGTATCGCTTAACTTATATGAGCAGGGCGATGGTGACAATTTGATAGAAACAATTCCAATGACAGCAGATGTCAAAGGAACCTGGGTATGTGAAAAGACAGGAGACCTGAATGGCGTATATTATACTTATTCAGTACAGATTGGTAATAAAGTAAATGAAGTTGTTGATTTATATGCAAGAAGTGCAGGAGTAAATGGCAACAGAGGTGAGATCCTTGATCTGCAAGCTGCCGATCCGGATGGATTTGATTCAGATGTCAGACCGGCATTTAATAATGCAACAGATGCAGTGATTTATGAAGTACATATTCGTGATCTGTCTTCCGATGCTTCTTCCGGGATTCGGAATGCAGGTAAGTTTCTTGGACTGACAGAGCGCGGAACAAAGAACAGGGAAGGGCTGGCTACAGGACTTGATCATATTCTGGATCTTGGAGTGACTCACGTACAGATTCTGCCGAGCTGTGATTATGCTACTGTAGATGAAACAAAGCCAGATACAGCGCAGTTCAACTGGGGCTATGATCCTAAGAATTATAATGTGCCGGAAGGTTCTTACAGTACAGATCCATATCATGGGGAAGTACGCGTCAATGAAATGAAGCAGATGATTAAGACACTTCATGAAAATGGAATCCGCGTGAATATGGATGTTGTATATAATCATACTTATCATCTGGCAGATTCATGGTTTCAGAAGACAGTGCCTGATTATTACTACAGAAAGAATGGCAATCATTATTCAGATGGCTCAGGCTGTGGGAATGAAACAGCCTCAGAGCGTGCCATGATGCGCAAGTATATCGTAGATTCTGTTGTATACTGGGCAACGGAATATCATATAGATGGTTTCCGGTTTGACTTGATGGGCGTACATGATCTGGATACCATGAAGGCTGTCAGAAAAGCACTGGATCAGGTGAGTCCTGACATTATGGTATATGGTGAAGGATGGACTGGAGGAGAATCTGCATTGCCGGCAGCACAGCTGGCAACGAAGAACAATATTTACCGGCTGGATCGTGTGGGTGCTTTCAGTGATGATATCCGTGATGGGATCAAAGGCAGTGTATTTGATTTTCTGGACAAAGGTTTTGTAAGCGGCAAAGATGATATGGAAGAAAACATTAAATTCAGTGTTGTAGCAGCAACCCCGCATTCGCAGGTTACGCTCACAAAGGCTGGTGATAAGTGTACGAACTGGTCGGGACAGCCGGGACAGAGTATTAATTATATATCCTGTCATGATAATCTGACATTCTGGGATAAGCTTGCCATTTCCAATGCAGATGACAGTGAGGCTGACAGAGTGAAGATGAATAAGCTGGGAAGCGCGGTTCTTTTTACTTCGCAGGGTGTACCATTTATGCAGGCTGGTGAAGAGATGCTTCGCTCTAAGCCAAATGAGAAGTCTGAGACTGGATTTGATGAGAACAGCTATTCTTCCCCTGATGCAACGAACAGCATTAAGTGGGATAATAAAGGTAACGTAATGGATGTTTATGAATATTATAAAGGTCTGATCGCATTCCGTAAGGCACACAGTGCACTGCGCATGACAACAGCCGCTGCAATTCAGAATAATCTTACCTTTATGACTGGACTTGATGCAAATGTCGTAGCCTATACCATTCAGGGTGAGGTACAGGGAGAAACGGCACAGAATATTGCAGTCATCTATAATGGAAATCCAGATGCAGTCACAGTAAACTTACCTGCCGGGACGTGGGATATCTGTGTCAATGGTAAAAAGGCAGGATGCAGCTCTCTTGGAACGGCGGAAGGTTCTGTTACTGTCGAAGGTATCTCTGCGCTGGTTCTGGTACAGGGAGATGATACCGTAAGCAAAGTGCCGGCAGAGGATGCATAAGCAAAGTGCCGGCAGAGGATGCATAGGCAGACACGGCAGTCAGATAGACAAAGAGAGAAAATTGTTACTGTTCACAGGCAGGCATTTTCTGAACTGAAAATGCCGTATGATACAGTGGTGGCAGCAGATTTTGCCGATTTGGAATGCGAAGCATCGGCAAAATCCGTTACTGGAACGAGGTACGAGTGAACAGTAACAGAAAATTGTATGAGATGTGCGAAAAAAATTGAATATTTATCAGGGAGACGATATAATAGAATGCGGAGGAAACAAAGCATGTCATTTACACATCTGCACGTCCATACAGAGTACAGTCTGTTAGACGGTTCAAATAAGATAAAAGAATATGTTTCAAGAGTCAAAGAACTCGGGATGAACAGCGCCGCCATCACAGATCATGGTGTGATGTACGGCGTGATTGATTTTTATAAGGCAGCAAGGGCAGCCGGAATCAAGCCGATCTTAGGCTGTGAGGTATATGTAGCGCCTGGATCGAGATTTGACAGGGAGCTTTCCCATGGAGATGACCGTTATTATCATCTGGTACTTTTAGCAGAGAATAACAAAGGTTACCAGAACCTGATGAAGATCGTTTCCAAAGGATTTGTGGAAGGATATTACTACAAACCACGTGTGGATATGGAAGTTTTAGAAACTTATCATGAGGGAATCATTGCATTAAGTGCCTGTCTTGCCGGTGAGGTGCAGCGCTATCTGGTACGTGGGCTTTATGAGGAAGCAAAAGAGACTGCATACAAATATGAAAAATGTTTTGGAAAAGGCAACTTCTTTTTAGAACTGCAGGATCATGGAATACCGGAACAAAAGACGGTCAATGCAGGACTGATGCGGATGAGCCAGGAGACAGGTATTGAACTGGTGGCGACGAACGACGTGCATTATACTTATGCCGAGGATGCCGAGCCGCATGATATTTTACTCTGTCTGCAGACCGGAAAAAAACTGTCCGATGAAAACCGTATGCGTTATGAGGGCGGGCAGTATTTTGTAAAATCAGAAGAAGAAATGCGGGAACTGTTTCCGTATGCAGCACAGGCGATCGACAATACACAGAAAATCGCTGACAGATGTCAGGTGGAGATTGAATTTGGCGTGACAAAGCTGCCGCATTTTGATGTGCCGGAAGGTTATGATTCATGGACTTATCTGAACAAACTCTGCCATGAGGGACTGGTAAGACGTTATCCGGATAAACATGAGGAACTTTTACCAAAACTTGACTATGAACTTTCCGTCATCCAGAAAATGGGATATGTCGATTACTTCCTTATTGTATGGGATTTTATTAACTATGCGAGAACGCACGGTATTCCGGTTGGCCCGGGAAGGGGAAGTGCTGCGGGAAGTCTTGTTTCCTATACAACAGGAATCACCAATATTGATCCGATCCGTTATAATCTGCTGTTTGAGCGTTTCTTAAATCCGGAACGCGTGACCATGCCGGATATCGATATTGATTTCTGTTACGAGAGACGAAGTGAAGTTATTGATTACGTTATCGAGAAATACGGAAAAGATTGTGTGACGCAGATCGTGACCTTCGGTACATTAGCGGCACGTGGTGTTATCCGCGATGTCGGGCGTGTTATGGATCTGCCCTATAATTTCTGTGATACGATCGCAAAAAACATCCCAAATGAGCTAAACATCACGATCGACAAAGCACTCATAATGAACCCGGAACTGCGTTCCATGTATGAGTCGGATGAGACGGTAAAAAGACTGATCGACATGGCGAAAAGACTAGAAGGTCTGCCGCGCCATACCTCCATGCATGCAGCCGGAGTCGTAATCTCCCAGAAGGCGATGGACGAATATGTGCCGTTGTCGCGAAGCTCTGACGGTACGATCACAACACAGTTTGTCATGACCACGATCGAGGAACTCGGACTTTTAAAAATGGATTTCCTTGGACTTCGTACCTTAACTGTCATCAGTGATGCAGTCAAACTTGTGGAAAAAAATCATGGAATAAAAATTGATGTGGATAACATTGATTATAACGATAAAAAAGTATTAGATTCGATCGGAACCGGAAGATGCGACGGTGTATTCCAGTTAGAAAGTGCGGGCATGAAAAATTTCATGAAAGAGTTAAAACCGCAGAGCTTAGAGGATGTCATCGCCGGCATTTCCCTTTACCGTCCGGGACCGATGGATTTTATACCCAAATATATCAAAGGAAAAAATGAACCGGAGAGCGTGACCTATGTCTGCAAGGAATTAGAGCCGATCTTAGAGCCGACGTATGGCTGCATTGTCTATCAGGAGCAGGTTATGCAGATCGTGCAGAACCTTGCCGGTTATACAATGGGACAGGCTGATAACATCCGCCGTGCCATGAGTAAAAAGAAGCAGTATGTCATCGACGCGGAGCGTCAGAACTTTGTCTATGGCAATGAAGAGCAGGGCATCAAAGGCTGTATCACAAACGGAATCAGCGAGCAGGCAGCAAACCAGATCTACGATTCCATGGTTGATTTTGCAAAATATGCGTTCAATAAATCACATGCAGCCGCTTATGCAGTGGTTGCCTATCAGACGGCATATTTAAAATACTATTATCCGGTTGAGTTTATGGCAGCACTCATGACGTCAGTGATCGACAATACAAGAAAAGTCGCCGAGTACATTTATTCCTGCCGTCAGATGGGGATCAAAGTGCTTTCCCCGGATATCAATGAGGGAGAAGGACGCTTTTTGGCAACGAAAGATGGAATACGCTATGGCATGTATGCGATCAAGAGTATCGGCAGACAGGTCATTGATATCATTTTAGCAGAAAGAGAGGCAAACGGTAAATATATCACACTTTCTGATTTTTTAAGCCGTGTTGCCGGGCGGGAGGTCAATAAGCGTGCGGTCGAAAACCTGATCAAAGCCGGAGCCTGCGATGGATTAGACGGCAACAGACAGCAGATGCTCTTAGTATATAATACGCTGATCGACAACCTGAACCAGGAAAAGAAAAATTCACTTGCAGGGCAGATGTCTTTATTTGACCTTGTATCCGAAGAGGAAAAAAAAGCGTATGAAGTCCGTTTCCCGAATGTGGAGGAATACAGCAAAGAGATCAAACTTGGTTTTGAGAAAGAAGTCCTTGGAATTTACCTAAGCGGTCATCCTTTGGAGGAATATGAGGAAAAATGGCGCAAAAATATCAGTGCAGTGACGGCAGATTTTATGCTGGATGAAGAAACAAATGCCGTAAAGATCAAAGATAACCAGAGTGTTGTCATCGGCGGCATCATCACCGAAAAGACGATCAAATACACAAAGCAGAATAAAGCGATGGCATTTATCACGATCGAGGATCTGTTTGGAACTGTGGAAGTTATCATTTTCCCGCGTGATTATGAAAAATACAGCCGTTATTTAAATGAGGATGAAAAAGTCTTTATTGCCGGACATGCTAACGTGGAGGAAGATAAAAACGGAAAACTGATCTGTGAAAAAATCTATTCCTTTGATGATACAAAACGCGAACTATGGCTTCAGTTTGCGACAAAAGAAGCGTTTGAGGAAAAAGAAAAAGAATTGTATTCCCTGCTTTATGGTTCAGATGGAAATGATGAGATCGTGATCTATATTGCGTCGCCGCGAGCCATGAAAAGACTTGGACAAAACCACAATGTTCATATCAATCCGGAGCTTGTCGGTAACTTGACGGAATTTTTGGGCGAAAAAAATGTAAAAATTGTTGAAAAGAGCATTGAAAAGAAATAACAAAGAGATTAAAATAGTAAAGATTAGAAAAATGGGTATATTATTTTAGGAGGGAACGATAAATGGCAAAAGAGATTAATACAATCGGTGTGCTGACAAGTGGTGGCGATGCGCCGGGAATGAACGCAGCCATTCGTGCAGTTGTAAGGGAAGCAATTGCAAAGGGAAAGAAAGTAAAAGGAATCAAGAGAGGTTATGCAGGACTTCTTCAGGAAGAGATCATTGATATGGAAGCAAAAGATGTTTCCGATATCATCCAGCGTGGTGGTACGATTTTACAGACAGCCCGCTGTATGGAGTTTACAACAGCAGAAGGACAGAAACGCGGTGCAGAGATCTGTAAGAAACACGGCATTGACGGAATCATCGTTATCGGTGGTGACGGTTCTTTTAAAGGTGCCCAGAAGCTGGCAGGACTTGGAATCAATACGATTGGTCTTCCGGGAACGATCGATCTTGATATCGCATGTACTGAGTACACGATTGGTTTTGATACAGCAGTAAATACAGCAATGGAAGCAATTGACAAAGTCCGTGATACATCAACATCCCATGAGCGTTGCAGTATCATTGAGGTTATGGGACGTGGTGCAGGTTATATCGCATTATGGTGTGGTATTGCAAACGGTGCCGAGGATATCCTGCTTCCGGAAAAATATGACTATGACGAGCAGAAATTAGTCAACCACATCATTGAGAACCGTAAACGTGGTAAACAGCATCATATCATTGTAAATGCTGAGGGAATCGGACATTCTTCCAGTATGGCAAAGAGAATCGAAGCTGCAACCGGTATCGAGACACGTGCAACTATCTTAGGTCACATGCAGCGTGGTGGAAGCCCGACATGTAAAGACCGTGTATATGCATCAACCATGGGTGCTTTAGCAGTAGATTTACTTTGCGAAGGCAAGACAAACCGTGTTGTTGGATACCGTCATGGTGATTTCGTTGATTATGATATCGACGAGGCACTTGCAATGACAAAGGAGATTCCGGAATATCAGTACGAGATCAGCAGAAACCTTTCTCTGTAATACAAGACAATAGATCGTTGATCTATTGTACATGACAGTAGATGATGAACTATACAATCTGATGTTATATTACATAAATTTGATAGTTTTTGCATTTTAGAGAGAAATCCGTTATACTTAGCGACAGGTATAACGGATTTTTTAGTGAGGAAAAATATGATAACAAGTACATCAAACCAGCAGATGAAAAATCTGACACTTCTTATGAAAAAAGCAAAAGCCAGAAATGAGCAGGGTGTTTTCGTGGCAGAAGGAAGAAAAATGTTTTTAGAAGCCCCGGCGGATTGGGTGAAACAGGTATATGTTTCGGAAAGTTTTTATGAGGCATGTACGCAGGGCAATATGCAGGATGGCATGAAATCCTGTACACAAAAACATGGTGAGGAAAACTTGAACCGAAAAGTTCTGGAACGTCTGGATAAAACCGGATATGAGGTTGTCGCCGACAATGTGTTTAAGAGTGTTTCCGACACACAGACCCCACAGGGAATCCTCTGTGTGATCAAAAAACCGGAGTATGAATTAGAGGAATTATTAAAAGGGGAACAGACACATCTTCTGATCTTAGAGAGCATCCAGGATCCGGGAAATCTTGGCACGATGGTAAGAACCGGTGAGGGCGCAGGTATCACAGGTGTGATCATGAACCAGACAACAGTGGATCTGTTTAATCCGAAAACGATCCGTTCCACGATGGGAAGTATTTATCGTGTTCCTTTTTTTATCACAAAAGATCTGCCGGGAACGGTATTATCGTTAAAGGAGCAGCAGGTCAATGTCTATGCGGCACACCTTAAGGGAACATTTTCCTATGATGAGCCGGACTACAAGAAAAAGACGTCATTTCTGATCGGAAATGAGGGAAATGGATTGTCGGATGAGATCGCAGATTTAGCAGATACTTATATTAAGATTCCAATGCAGGGACAGGTGGAGTCGTTGAATGCGGCGATTTCTGCATCTCTTCTGATGTATGAGACGGGACGGCAGAGAAGACACGGATCAACAATAAAAATGGAGAGATAACAATTCATGAGAATCTGGTTTAAAATGATGAAGGGTACGCACCTGATCAAAGACATGACAGTGACAGATGAGTCAGATGATACGAGAACGCACAAAATTTTCAAGGCGTTAGATGAGGTATGTTATGCATTTGACCTTGGAAAACCGATCTGGTTAGATGCGAATGTGGAAGAGTTTAAGAGGCATGCAAAGACACGTTTTACGCAGGATTGTTTTATTGAGCATGTGGATTTTGATTTTCTGGAGATGCATGTGATCGAGGAGGATTAAAGGGAGAACATCCCAATATGGAGGACATGTTGTATGGCACTGGAAAATAAGCTTGGAATTAAAAGTTCCGCGGAACTCGCGCGTGAAGAGGAACGTATCAGTAAAAAGAAGGCAGTAGAACTGTTTGAAAATGGTATGCTCGAGAACCTTGAGGCGGGAAAGTTTCAAACGTTATGTGAGATTCATAAATATTTATTTGATGATATCTATGACTTTGCAGGAAAAATCCGAACCGTAAATATATCAAAAGGCAATTTCAGATTTGCACCGCTTATGTATCTTGAAACAGCAATTAAAAATGTAGACAAAATGCCACAGAACACATTTGATGAGATTGTTGAAAAATATGTGGAAATGAACATTGTGCATCCGTTCCGTGAAGGAAATGGAAGAAGCATGCGCATCTGGCTGGATATGATGTTAAAAAAACAGATCGGACAGGTAGTAGACTGGAGTAAGATAGAAAAAGAAGACTATCTGATGGCGATGGAACGCAGTCCGATCAAAGATATTGAAATTAAATATATTTTAAAGGCAGCACTTACCGATCAGATTAATGACCGGGAAGTTTATATGAAAGGCATTGACCATAGTTATTATTATGAGGGATATGTCACGTATAAGACGGAAGAATTGTAGGGACAACATCCCTTGCTTTTTTCTCCCCTCTGTGCTACACTGTCACAAGCTGACAAGACACATGTTAACCACATGGAAAACAGCACAAGAGGAGTAAAAAACTCCGGATTGGAGAGATTATGGAAAAAGTAAAAGCATTTTGTAAGCGTAAAAACATTGAGATATCTGTGAAAAGATATCTGATCGATGCTCTTGGCGCGATGGCACAGGGATTATTTGCATCCCTTTTGATCGGAACAATCATAAGCACACTTGGAACGCAGCTTCATATTCCGATTCTTGAGACAGTCGGAACTTACGCAAAAGCAGCAGTCGGACCAGCGATGGCGATCGCGATCGGATATGCCCTGCAGGCAGCTCCATTGGTATTATTTTCATTAGCGGCAGTCGGTGCGGCTGCAAATGAACTTGGTGGTGCGGGCGGACCACTTGCAGTACTTGTGGTTGCGATATTTGCAGCCGAATTTGGAAAAGCCGTTTCAAAAGAAACAAAAATAGATATTATCGTGACACCGTTTGTGACGATTTTTGTTGGCGTAGTACTTTCCATCTGGTGGGCACCGGCGATCGGTGCGGCAGCGAGTGCAGTTGGCAATGCGATCATGTGGGCAACGGAACTGCAGCCGTTTTTCATGGGAATCATTGTATCAGTGATCGTAGGAATCGCACTGACACTGCCGATCAGCAGTGCTGCGATCTGTGCCGCACTTGGACTTACCGGTCTTGCAGGAGGGGCAGCACTTGCAGGATGCTGTGCACAGATGGTTGGATTTGCAGTGGCAAGTTTCCGCGAAAATAAATGGGGCGGACTGTTTGCGCAGGGAATCGGTACATCAATGCTTCAGATGGGAAATATCGTAAAAAATCCACGTATCTGGCTGCCGGCAACTTTAGCATCCGCGATCACCGGACCAATTGCAACATGCCTGTTTCACTTACAGATGAACGGTGCAGCAGTTTCATCCGGCATGGGAACCTGTGGATTAGTCGGACAGATCGGTGTTTATACCGGATGGATCGCAGATATTGAGGCGGGAAGCAAGGCTGCCGTAACACCGATGGACTGGATCGGACTTGTTTTGATCAGTTTTATTCTGCCGGGAGTTTTATCGTGGCTCTTTAGCGTATTGTTCCGTAAGATTGGATGGATCAAAGACGGTGATATGAAGCTGGACTTATAAATCAATAAAAGTTTAGAAATAAATCCCACATAATGAGAAAAATGTGTTATACTAAAAATGGCAGTCATTACAAAATGATATGTATAAAAAAGGCTCAGGAATGGAGGATTTTTATGGATAAGCCATTCACCTTAAGTGAGGGCGTTGACAGTTGGAACACGATTATTTTTTTATACAATTCCGCATTGAAGGAGGTACGTACCAAAGTTGAAATCTTAAACGATGAGTTTCAGCAGGTACATCAGTACAACCCAATAGAATATATTAAGTCAAGGATCAAGACGCCTGAGAGTATTGTGAAAAAGTTAAAGCGTTACGGATATGAGTCGTCGATCGACAATATGGTTAATTATGTCAATGACATTGCAGGTATCCGTATTGTCTGCTCTTTTACTTCTGATATTTATAAGCTTGCAGAGATGATTGGAAAACAGAACGATCTGACCGTTATTTCCATCAAGGATTATATTAAAAATCCAAAGGAGAGCGGTTATAAAAGTTATCATATGCTTGTGACTGTTCCGATATTTTTATCGGACTGCGTGATCGATACCAAGGTGGAGATACAGATCCGGACGATGGCGATGGATTTCTGGGCAAGCTTAGAGCATAAGATCTATTACAAATTTGAGGGAAATGCGCCCGGCTATATCAGCAGGGATCTAAGAGAATGTTCCGATATTGTTTCTATGCTGGATGCAAAGATGCTCCAGCTAAATGAAGCAATCATACAGGCGAAAGAAGCACAGGAGGAGCAGACGGGTGCAGTATAATTACGACTTCGAGATTATGTCACTCGTCATTTTTGTGGTTATCAGCGGCCATTTCCTGTTGATCAGACAGTTCCCAACGGTTAAGTCGAAAGTATTTGGCAGACTGCTTTGGGTGTGTCTTGGCGAGTGTATCGCAAATATTTTATCATGTATTGGACTGGCAAATGCAGCAATCGTTCCGCTAATCTGGAACGAATTGTTTGCGTTTGCTTTTTTTGCGTTGGAAGGAGCGGCTTCTTATCTGATGTTCCGCTATATGGAAGAGGTATGCAGCTTTTCCGGAGTAGCAGGTCGAATGATAAAATACATGGGAAAAGTCCCGTTTTTCTTTTTCGAGATCATGCTTTTAGCGACACCGTGGATGGGCTTTTTCTTTTATTTTAAAGATGGCAGCTATTATCAGGGAAATTTTGCATGGTTTGGCTATGTGTATATTGGATACTATTTTTTTATGAACCTGCTTCTTATATTTTTGGGGAGAGCGCGTATTGAGACGCGGATTAAGGTAATCGTTATCTTATACAGTATTGTGGCAGTTCTTATGGTGGTGCTTCAGTATGAGAGAAAAGAAATGCTGCTTACCAGTGCGGCAAATATGCTGTTTATTCTGATGATCTATATGGCAATGCAGAATCCGTCTGCTTATATTGACAGTGAAACCGGAACCAGTGATGAGCAGGCATTTCTGATCCAGATGAAAAATGTAACGGAGCAATCCGGGAAAAAAGTATTTCTTGTGGTACATATCAGACAGATGCATCATATCGAAATGCTTTTAGGATATGAAAACAGCAGGCGGCTGCTTGCCGAAGTGGGACATTATCTTACCGCACTGTGTGGAAAGTTCTGTGTGTCTCGCAATGCGGAGGATACATTTACCATCCTGCTGGATGAGGGAAAAGAAGAACACATAAAGGGGCAGATCAAAAAAAGATTTGAACAGGATTTTCATGTGTCTGGCAATTCGATTTCTTTAAACGAGGTCATGATCACCCTGCATTATCCGAGAGATTTTTGTTCTCTGGCAGAGTACAGGGCACTGTATGGATATTTGCTGGAAGCGGCACAAAATTCAGGGAAACAGGTCTTTTTTGAGGTGGATGAAGCCGTAAAAAAAGACTATTACCGCAGAAATAAGGTAGAGCAGGCGGTGGATCGTGCAATTACGGAAAACAGATTTGAAGTATATTATCAGCCGATCTATTCCCTAAAAGAAAAATGTGTTGTATCATTAGAGGCGCTGGTGCGTCTGAAGGATGAAAAACTTGGAGCCATTCCACCGGATGAGTTTATTCCGTTGGCGGAGCAAAACGGAACGATCACACAGATCAGTGAGATCGTACTTGAAGAGTGCTGCCGTTTTCTGGCAAAACATGTACTTCCAAATCCATCGCTTGGGATACGGACGATTCATGTAAATATTGCTGCAGCGCAGTGCCTGAACCGGAATCTGAAAGAAAGCATACTGCCAGTGTTAGAGCGTTATCATGTGCCGACACATATGATCACACTGGAGCTGACAGAGCGGACAGCGATTGAAGCGCCAAAGCTGATGTTATGGCACATGCAGGAGTTTGGCAAAATCGGCATGGGGTTTGCAATGGACGACTATGGAAACGGCAATTCAAACTGTTCTTATCTGATCCGTTTTCCATTTCGGGAAATCAAGATTGATAAAGACATGACCTGGTCCTATTTTGAAAATCCAACCGCAAAAATCGTGATTGAAAATGAGATAAAGACGATACAAAAACTCGGTCTCCCGCTGATCATGGAGGGCGTGGAAAAGAAAGAACAGAGTGATGCCTTAGAGGCACTTGGTGTGGATATGATCCAGGGATATTATTACGGGAAACCGATGCCGGAGACGGAGTGTCTGCGCTATATCAGAAGAATGCATTCTGCCAAAGAGGATTACGGAAAGAGTTGATGGAAAGTTTATGCTGAAAATAGCATTTTGTGATGATGATTTAGAGATATTAAAAGAACTTGGTATCTTATTGGACAAATATAAAAAAGAAAGAGACGAAGACCTTACCTATACGGTATTTCAGAGTCCCTTAGAGTTACTGGCCGCGATTGAGAAAGGGTTTTCCTTCGATATTTTATTTTTGGACATTTTAATGCCGGGGGAAAACGGAATTGAGACTGCAAAAGAAATCAGACAGTATGATAATAATATGAAAATTATTTTTCTTACCTCATCTCCGGAGTTTGCAGTACAGTCTTATACGGTCGGGGCATATTTTTATCAGTTAAAGCCAGTCTGGGAGGAAAGCTTTTTCCGGCTGATGGATTCCGTGCTTGCAGAGTGCACAAAGACACAGGAAAACAGTCTGATTCTGCGGAGCAAAGAAGGAATTACAAGAATTGACCTTGAAAAGTTAGAATATTGTGAAGTGATAGGACGGACGCTCTTTTTTCATCTCGGAAATGGAAAAGTATTTGAGAGTGTCGGCAGTTTAGACGATTTATTTTTGCAGTTAAAGCCTTATGGCAATTTTTTACGGCCACATCGGTCATTTCTGGTAAATATGGATTATATACAGAATATTTCTTACCGTGCAATTAAACTGATAAGTCTTGCAGAAATACCAATCCCGCATGGGAAATGCTCGGAGATAAAGAATAAATATCTCGAGTATGCGTTTAACAGAAAGCAGGTATTTTTATCATGAATCTTCTTTATGTAACAAATGGTGCAGCAGTCGGGATATTCGGCATGGTTTTGTCCGGGGCTTTTTGTGATATTCACTGGACGAAAGAAAAACGGGAATTTCTTGTTGGAAGTATTTTTGTGCTGCTTGCCATACAGGGCGTGATGTATCTGTTGGCAGGGGCAGCGACGATCCGTTATCTTTATCCTGTGATCACACATGTCCCGATGTGTATTGCCCTTTACATTTTAACGAAAAAACGTCTGTGGACAGTGATTTCCGTGCTGACTGCTTATCTCTGCTGTCAGCTTCGCAGGTGGGTGGCACTTTTTATAATGGCTGTGTTTGTGAACAGTGAAACGGTGCAAAATGTGACGGAACTGATTGTTACACTGCCGTTATTATTTCTTTTACTGCGCTTTGTGGCACCCTCGGTGCGGGCAATATCAAATTATCCCGTGTCAATACAGCTTCAGTTCGGGTTGATTCCGGCATTGGGCTACGGCTTTGATTACCTGACGAGAGTTTATACGGATTTACTTTCAGAAGGTATACCGGCGGCAGTGGAATTTATGCCGTTCGTCTGCTGTATTGCTTATCTGGTGTTTGTGCTTCGTACTTCAGAGGAGGAGCGGAAGAAAAATGAACTTGAGCAGATGCAGAGCTGTCTGAATCTCCAGATTTCCCAGGCGGTCCGCGAGATTGAGGCTTTGAGGGAGTCGCAGAAAGATGCCAGTACCTACCGGCATGATTTAAGACATCATATGCAGCATCTGTTATCATGTATCGAGAATGGAAAAATTGAACAGGCAGAAGGCTACATTCATGAAGTATGTGCGCAGATTGAGGCAGGCAGGGTAAAAAATTACTGTGAGAATGAGACGGTCAATCTTATTTTTTCCTCTTTTGCAGGAAGGGCGGAAAGTGCTGGTGCCACAATGAACATAAAAGCGGTGGTACCATATATTCTTCCGGTTTCGGAGACAGATTTGTGTGTGCTTTTATCAAATGCGTTAGAAAATGCACTCCATGCGTGTACAGCACAGGAGCAGAAGGGAACGATAGATATTTTAGCGTATGAGAAGAACGGGAGGTTCTTTTTTCAGGTCACGAATCCATGCAGAAAAGAAGTAGCATTTGAAAACGGTGTTCCGGTTACCGACCGGCCGGGGCATGGAATCGGCGTACGCAGTATTTGTGCAATTGTTGACCGGTATGGTGGTATGTACAGCTTTCTGGTAGAAGATAATAAATTTATTTTACGCGTTTCTTTATAAGGTGCAGCTTTATGCTGCACTTTAAAAGAGACAACAAAACTACATATGAAAAATAAAAAATGTCGATTGAGTGCACATTATAGTTGATTCAGAACAAGTTAATCCACTGCAGCACAAAATACGGTACATTAATGTCAACAGAGAGAAATGAAAAACAAATGACAAAGGAGAGAAAAATTATGAAAAGAAAAATTTTGGCAATTATGTTGAGTTCAATGCTGGCATTCTCTTTTACCGCCTGCGGGAATACCGAGGAGACTGCTGATGGCACAGTGACAAACGCAGAGGCAGATGTAGATGTGGCAGATACTGGCACTGATGCGGAGACCGATGTGGCAGAGAACGATGCAGCAGATATTGTTGTGGACACAGAGGCAGCAGATGCACAAAGCGAAGATGTGGAAACAGATTCTACCGAAGACTTATTCTGCCTGCTTGATGTGCCGATTTTAGAGATGCCGGACTTAGCAGGAACAACCTGGAGTTTCTGTGGGGGTAACCTTGGTGGTGTGCAAATGACACAGGACGATTATGATGCTGCATTAGAGCAGTATGGCGGAAAATTGGAGATCGTGTTTAGCGATGATGGTTCCACTGTACAGATGGTACAGGGAGGTGGAACGTTAGACGGTGTCTGTGAATATCATTATGAGGATGAAGGTGTGCGTTTAACATTTGACAATAACGGCACAGATCTGGTATACGCCTGCGTGTTTGCAGATTTTGACGGACTGACAATGGTAGCATTGTCCGATACTTCCGGATACAATGCAGTATATTTTGTACAGTAAAGGAGTATTTGAATGGAAATCTCTGTAATTGTTTGTTTGCTTGTGATTTTGCTTGCCATATGGATTGTTTCTGTACGGAAAAAATTAGCGATCATGGATGAAAATATCAATCATTCCATGAATCAGATCGGAGTGCAGCTTTCGTCACGGTTTGATGCGTTACTTTCCCTGCTTGATTTTACAAAAAAATATGCAGGATACGAGGCACAGACACTTACAGATGAAGTAAATGAAAAACGGTGTATCATTATGGAAACTTCCACACCGGAGGAGGTTTTGCGACAGGAAGGTGTGATAAACGAGGTGCTTTTCCGGACACAGACGGTTTTAGAAGAATATCCGGGTTCGACTGATGAAAATGAATACATCAAATGTATGGACGCGGTAGAGTGTTATGAAAAAATGGTGCAGACCAGCCGGCTGATTTATAATGATTCGGTGACAAAATTAAACAGAGAGCTTCACATTTTCCCAACCAGTGTACTTGCACATATGCTCGGATTTGAAAAACGGGATTATCTGGTAGAAAATTAGCAGAAAAGGAGATGCAAAGGATGAATAAGTTACACAGAAGCAGGTACATAAATGTAGTTGTATCAATGATGATGGCATTTTTGATGCTTGCTGCAATGGGAACGACACAGGTACATGCAGCACAATATACAACGGGAACGATTGATCCTGCCGAATTGAAAGCTGGAGATGTGGTTTACAGGGGGGTTCAGTTAACGGTAGACAGACAGATTGTGGTTTGTAAAAAGTGCAATATGATATGGATTACGACGGGCACGGATTACGGTACTGGAGACATGAAACGCTCTGAGGTGGTGGCTACGGAAGCCCATAAGGATCATCCGGATAAGGTGGGGTATAGCGAGTTTAACTGGTATTTTAATCTTGACAGCTCCGGCCCATTGTTAAAAAATACGCCATATACGATCGTAGAAAATGCTAACATTAAATACAAGATTACCTATAATACAAACGGTGGCAGTCAGATAGCAGAGGGAAATCAGACGAACCTGCCAGATCCGCTGCCAGCTGCGACGAAAGATGGATATGATTTTGTCGGCTGGTATACAGATGCAGATTTTACGACGATTGCGCGGCCGGGACAGGCACTTACTGCCGACACGACTCTTTATGCAAAATGGGTAGAACACAGGCACACATTTAGGGATGAGTGGAGCAGCAATGATACGTCCCATTGGCATGCTGCCACGTGTGAACACACCACAGAAAAAAAGGATGAAGCAGCTCATGTTTATGGAACAGCAGGTGTGGAAAGATATACCTGTAGTGTCTGCAAATATGTAAGTGAAACAAGAAAAAAAGAAGCTGAGGCTGCAGATAAAAGCATTAAATACACGATTACCTATAATACAAACGGTGGCAGTCAGATAGCAGAGGAAAAGCAGACGAGCCTGCCTGATCCGCTGCCGGCTGCGACGAAGGATGGATATGATTTTGCTGGCTGGTATACAGATGCAGATTTTACGACAATCGCGCAGCCGGGACAGGCACTTACTGCCGACACGACTCTTTATGCAAAATGGGTAGAACACAGGCACACATTCAAGAATGAGTGGAGCAGCAATGATACGTCCCATTGGCATGCTGCCACGTGTGAACACACCACAGAAAAAAAGGATGAAGCAGCTCATGTTTATGGAACAGCAGGTGCGGAAAGATATACCTGTAGTGTCTGCAAATATGTAAGTGAAACAAGAAAAAGAGAAGCTGAGGCAGCAGATAAAAAGAATACGGAAAGTAAACCGGTAAAAGTAAAAAGGACAGAGGCAAAAGACGCAGCATTAAATTCGAAATTTAATGTGAAAGCAGGAAAGACGGTCAAGGTAACTTGGGGAAAAGTTAAAGATGCAGATGGTTATGATGTTTATATGGCATACTGCGGAAAAGATAAGGAAAAGGTTGTAAAGTCCGTAAAGGCAGCGGATAGTTTATCTGTTGAGATCAGCAAATTGAAAAAGAAAGGAATCAATCAGAAAAAAAATATAAAATGTCATGTTCTTGCATATAAGATGGTTGATGGCAAAAAAGTAACAGTTGCGAAATCGATCACGATACATGCAGCAGGAAAGAAGAATAAATCAGTAACAGATGCAAAAAGCATTAAACTGAAAAAGACTTCTTATGTATTGGCAAAAGGGAAAAAAGCTGTCGTAAAAGCTTCGATTGTCAAGAAGGATAAGAAACGTCCGATCATTAATCATATATCGGAATTCCGATATGCTACATCAGACAGTAAAGTGGCAGTGGTATCTAAAAATGGTAAGATCACCGCGAAAGGAAAAGGATCCTGTTCTATATATGTATATGCAACAAACGGATGTGCACAAAAAATAAAAGTTGTGGTCAAATAAGAGAGACAGGTATAAAGTGAAAATGAATGTGTAGGAGAAAAGCTGCCAATGATAGTGATAATATCATTAGGCAGCTTTTTATAATGAACAAAGGAAAAAGAAAACGTGTATTTTGACTGGATTATATAGTATAATATATTCCGTGTCTGAGAGAGAAATAAAACATAAGAGGATAGTGCGTGTGAAAAATAAGATTTTTCACACGCAAGAATGGGGATTAAGATGAGAATAGGATTTGATAATGACAAATATTTAAAAATTCAGTCGGAGCATATCAAAGAACGCATCAGCCAGTTCGGTGATAAGCTGTATCTGGAATTTGGTGGAAAATTATTTGATGATTACCATGCGTCGAGAGTACTGCCGGGATTTGCACCGGACAGTAAACTTCAGATGCTGATGCAGCTTTCGGATGTTGCAGAAATCGTAATTGTAATCAGTGCGGCGGATATTGAGAAAAACAAGGTGCGTGGAGACCTTGGCATTACTTATGATGTGGACGTTGTCCGTCTGATTGGAGAGTTTGAGAAAAAAGGACTCTATGTTGGAAGCGTGGTCATCACACAGTTTGCCGGACAAAATGGTGCAGTGCAGTTTCGGGAAAAACTCGAAAAACGTGGAATCAAAGTATATCAGCATTATAAGATCGAGGGGTATCCGTCGAATATTCCACTGATCGTCAGCGAGAATGGCTTTGGAAAAAATGATTATATTGAGACGACAAGACCGCTTGTGGTTATTACTGCGCCGGGGCCTGGAAGCGGAAAAATGGCAACCTGTCTTTCACAGCTTTATCATGAAAATATCCGCGGAACAAAGGCGGGCTATGCGAAGTTCGAGACATTTCCAATCTGGAACCTTCCGTTAAAACACCCGGTCAATCTTGCATATGAGGCTGCAACAGCGGATTTAAATGATGTGAATATGATTGATCCGTTCCATCTTGAGGCATATGGAAAGACAACGGTAAATTATAATCGTGATATAGAAATATTCCCTGTTTTAAATGCCATTTTTGAGGGAATTTACGGTGAAAATACCTATTACAAATCGCCGACTGATATGGGAGTAAATATGGCAGGAAACTGCATCATCGATGATGAAGCCTGCTGCGTGGCATCTAAAATGGAAATTATCAGACGTTATTACACCGCAGTGAATAAGCTGGTAAGAGAAGAAGCGACCGAAAATGAAGTTTACAAGATCGAGCTTCTAATGAAACAGGCGAAGATTACAACAGACGACAGAAAAGTTACCGTTGCCGCAAAGAAGCGTGCGGAGGAATCAGGTGTTCCGACCGCAGCAATCGAACTTTCTGATGGAACAATTATTACATCAAAAACGTCTGATTTCCTTGGAGCATCAGCGGCATTGCTTTTAAATGCTTTAAAATATTTAGCTGGAATTGAACATGACGAGAAGCTGATCCGCCCGGAGGCAATTGAGCCAATCCAGGATTTAAAAGTACGTTTCTTAGGAGGAAAGAATCCAAGACTTCATACGGACGAGGTTCTGATTGCGTTATCTCTTGCAGCAGTGTCCAATGAAAATGCGAAATGCGCCATTGAGCAGATCCCTGCACTCCGTGGCTGTCAGGTGCATACGTCGGTCATGCTTTCCGAGGTGGATATTAAGATTTTCAAAAAACTGGGGGTGGATCTGACGAGTGAACCGGTACGCAGTGGATTGAAGTTATATTAAATTTATATGGTGTATCATGAGCTATAAAATAAAGTGAAAGAGGAAATACATGAATCTGATTAATATAGAGAATCTGACAAAGGTCTATACCGAAAGAAAGTTATTTGATGGCGCGTCATTTTCGCTGCAGGATGGGGAGAAAGTCGGTATCATTGGCGTTAATGGAACCGGAAAGACAACACTTCTGCGGATGATCATGGGGGAAGAGGAGACAGACGAAGGAACCGTCACGACGGCTAACCATGTGGTAATGCGTTATCTGCCGCAGCATCCGGAATTTGATCCGGAAAAAAGCAGTCTGGAATGTGTACTGGAAGGAAATGTGACAGATGAAAACCGCTGGTCTGTTGAAAGTGATGCCAAGGCAATGATGACCCGGCTTGGAATTAAAGATTTCATGCAGCCTGCGGGACAATTATCCGGTGGACAAAGAAAGCGTCTGGCATTGATATCGGTACTTCTTTCCCCGGCAGATATTCTTTTGTTAGATGAGCCTACGAACCATTTAGATAATGATATGGCAGACTGGCTGGAGGATTATCTGAAAAAATGGAGAGGTGCGCTTATCATGGTAACACATGACAGGTATTTCTTAGACAGTGTGTGTAACCGGATCGTGGAGATTGATAAAGGAAAAATTTACAGTTATCAGGCGAATTACTCCGGGTATCTGGAACTAAAAACCCAGCGTCAGGAAATGGAAACAGCCAGTGAACGAAAACGTCAGTCGATCCTGCGTGTGGAACTGGAATGGATACAAAGGGGAGCAAGGGCACGTTCTACGAAACAGAAAGCACGCATCCAGCGTTATGAAGAGCTGAGAGATCGTGAAAATCCGGCGCAGGATTCACAGATGGAATTAAGTTCTATTTCTACAAGAATGGGAAAAACGACCGTGGAGCTGGAAAATATCTGTAAGGCTTATGGAGACAGAAAACTGATCGAGGATTTTTCTTATATCTTTTTGAAGGGAGACAGAGTTGGATTTATCGGACCAAACGGTTGTGGCAAGTCTACTCTGATGAAAATTATTGCAGGTATTATTCCGCAGGACTCCGGACAGGTCATTATCGGACAGACTGTGAAAATGGGATATTATGCGCAGGAAATAGCCTCAGAAAAAAATGAGGATGAAAATGAAATTGATCTGTCATATATGAACCCGGATCAGAGAGTGATCGATTATGTAAAAGATACGGCAGAATATATCCAGACTGTGGACGGAGTGATATCCGCAACCGTTTTATTGGAGCGTTTCCTATTTCCACCGGAAAAACAGTACAGTCCGATTGGAAAACTGTCAGGCGGGGAAAAGAAAAGATTAAATCTGCTCCGGGTATTGGCAACATCCCCGAACTTTATATTGCTGGATGAGCCTACAAACAACCTTGATATAGCTACGCTGACGATTTTAGAGGACTATCTGGACCGTTATGAAGGCATCGTTGTTACGGTATCGCATGACCGTTATTTCCTCGACCGGACAATGAAACGTATCTTTGCCTTTGAGGGAGACGGAAAACTGAAACAATATGAAGGCGGCTATACAGATTATGTAAACCGTCTTGCAGAAGAGGGCAGGACACCGGGAGAAACCGGACTGAATCAGTCTGCAGGTGCAGCAGGTAGTACACCGGGAAATTCAAAAAATCAGGAATCGGGAGAAAATGGAACCGTGAAAGCCGATTCGACTGCAACCTGGAAGCACGAAAAGAAACTGAAATTCAGCTATAAAGAGCAGAAAGAATACGAGACGATCGAGGATGATATTGCAGCACTCGAACAAAAGTTAGAAGATTTAGATAACGAGATGGCAGCGAATGCCACCAATGCAGCAAAGCTGCGGGAGCTGGTTGAGGAGAAAGAAAACGCAGAGAAAATGTTAGAAGAAAAGATGGACAGGTGGGAGTATTTAGAAGAGCTGGCGGCAAAGATCGCAGGGCAGCAGAGCTAGTGTACTGAATCATTGATAAGTACACTGGAAAGCCTGCCTGTCAGTCCACGTTCAGGACAAATGTATTCTTGCCGTTCTCTTTTGCCTGATACATTGCCAGATCTGCCTTGCGGATTAGCTGTGTATAGTCAAGCGTATCGCCCTGGGACATGACAATGCCGATACTGCACGGCACCGGCAGCACCTCGCCGGTCTGTTCGTTGACATGCTGCGTGCGCAGAATCTCAAGAATTTTGTCGGCATTATGCCGGATGCGTTCCGGTTCTAACTCACCGGCATAGCAAAATGCAAACTCGTCCCCTCCGATCCTGCCGACTGCACCGTGTATGTTTTCTTTAAGTGTCTGCGCTACAAACTTGATGATTGCATCTCCCTCCTGGTGTCCATAATGTGTATTATAATCCCTGAAATCATCGATATCGACAAATCCGAATGTGATCTGTTCCTGGTTTTCAATCGCTTTTTGAACCATAGAAAGCATTTCTTTTTCAATCGCCTTTTTATTTTTGATACCGGTCAGCGGATCGTTCTGTGCCATCTGTAACAGCTCTTTCTGACGTGCTTTTTTCTTTTTGTCTGTCTGCTCTACATAATCTAACAGTTCGTTGATACCCGCAGCCAGTTCACCGGCTTCATGTTTTTCCTGAATGTGGACGCGCAGTGAATAATCCTCACTTTCCCTGATCTGTGCAAATACCTGCAGCATCTGGGTGATCGGTGCGAAAATCTTTTTTGTCATGAAATACTGTGTACAGCACACGCCGATTATGAGTGCGGAAAGACCGAGTCCGATCAGTATGCCGTAGGTTTTTCCGGTCTGCTTTTGTGCACTCAGGTTTTCAGACACACGGATGCCCCAGCCGGTATTTGCCACATCGGAATAATATGTAATATAATCCTGTCTGTGATAGCAGTATCGTACATAACCAGAAGGATTTTTCTCATGGTCGATCGCATCCCATTTTTCCTGAAAGTCATTTCGGTCGGAACTTTTTGTGACAAAGGTCTTGAGACTGTTCTTGTTTTTTGTGTCCCCTGCTGTGATGATCGCCCCATTGCCGTCGAGAATGTAAAAAGTTCCATCTGCAAGCGTGTCCATATTCAGCCGCAGTTCATTAAAATACGCCGTATCCAGCTCCTCCATCACATAGCCGATCAGTTCATTATTATAATAGACGCCGGTATAGGCGGGCACGACATTTTTTCTGCCGTCATCTGTTATACGCTCATACACGTCACCGATAATAAATTCGCCGGTCTGATATTTAGGATCGACATCTTTCATTGCACTGACAGTGCCCGGTTTGTACTCTTCACTTGAACTGACCACATGAAAATTCCGGTTTACCACAGAGATGCTCGCTACAAAGATACTGTATTTTTTGCGTTCCTTCAGCAGATTGTCTACATAGTTTCGCGCCAAAGAGCTTTCATTTTCCCTTAGACTGTAAAGGATCGCGTCCTGCGTCAGCTGATAGTTTGCGATAATGTCCATCTCGTTATTGCGGTCCTGCGTAAAGTTTTTGATATTCATCACCTGATTTTCGCTGATCGCCTGCACATTCTGCTCCGTCAGTTCATCGATCTTGAGGTTTGTCTCATAAATGGAAAAAATCCCGAAGATACCAAGCGGTATCAGGGTAAAAAGTAAAAGTAACCCTAAAATACTATGCTTTAATTTCATGACTGCAGCTTCCTCCATCTTTTATCTATTTTATAGCGAAATTGTTGTTTACGTCAACTGTTGTCCACAACACCTGAAAAGATATTGATATTAGATGTGTATGATAAGACCATAGAGGTATTCCGGGAAACAATTGCAAATGCTTTGATCCATAGGGTGTGGGATGTAAGCGGAACCTTCCTGCGTTGTCAGGTGTGTCTGCTTTTTGTCCGGTGCTGCAATGCATTAAACCATGTCTGCGGCAGGGAGAATCCGAAAATGATACCCAGTACGATCGCACCGGCAACCTTGATCGTTTCCATGCCATAGCGGGAGAAATCTTTCATCTGGTTCATGATAAAGTAATAGGAAGTATAATAAATTCCCGCTCCAGGTACAAGAGGGAAAATACCAGCGATCAGATAAATAGTTACCGGATTTTTCCGAATGGCAGCGACAGTTCTTGAAAAGACTGTGAGAGCAAGTGTTGCGACCATATTTGCAATGACAGTACCGGTATCAAACTGCAGGCAGATCAGATATACGATCCATCCGATCGCACCGGTAAGTCCGCAGAAAATAAGCTCTGGTTTTGGCGCACAAAACAGTACTGCAAAAGAAAGTGTTGCGATCATACTGACAATAAACTGGATAAACATGGTTGTCATAAAATACCTCCTATTGCAAGATTGTAGATCGTCATGACAGTTCCGACGCCTGCCGCAATACAAAATGCCGTAAGAACAGCGTCAATCATGTGGATCGCACCGGAGAGATAATCACCGTTGAAGAAATCCCGGATCGAGGTCGTCAGCGCAATTCCAGGTACTAAGGGCATGATTGCACCGATAATGATCTTGTCATATAAAACAGGCAGTCCGACTGAAAATGTAATCAGACTGACGAGTGTCACAAAAGCACTGCCGAAAATGTTGGTGATAAATTTTGAGGTTTTCCGCTGTGCAAATTTTTTTAATATCAGATTCAAAAGCGCACCGGCGATAAATGCGATCACGCCGTCTAACGGAGTTCCGCCAAACAGGTAGGCAAAAGCACCGCTTCCAAGCCCGCAGAAAAATACTTCTGTCCATTTCTTACAGGTAGGAATCGCTTTGCATTCATCCAGACGCGTCCAGGCATCTTTTAAGGAGCATTCATGAGAGCAGATCTCTCTGGAAAGTTGGTTTAAGGCTGCAATACGTCCAAGATGCGTCTGACCGAGCGGAATGTGCCGGATCATACTGCACGCGTCATCTTTATTTTCATTTGCACTTGCAAAAATTCCATTTGAAAGTACATAGACATCATATTCTTCGATTTCATATGCTTCTAAGATATGCATTACGGTATCTTCCACACGGTACACTTCCGCACCATTTCTAAGAAGTGCATCGCCGGTCTCCACCGCTAAAGATAAAATTTCCTTTGTGACTGCCATGTTGCAGTTCCTTTCTACTATATGATAGGTCTGATAATGATAGCTGTTAAAACAGGTTTTTTCTTAATAACACTCATGAAAAAATAACATGTTTTTTTGTAAAAAGCAATCTGTCGCGTGAAAAAAATATATATTCAGATTAATATATGAGCTGTCCGCCAAATAATGGTTTGTTAGGCTATGAGTTCCCCGGCGAAGGGTGGCGTCGCAGTTTTGTGAGTGGCAAATTGCATCAAGCCGGGACTGTTTTGTTTCCGTTGTCCGAAAATAAGAAACTCTAAGCATGCCTGATTCAGGTTGGGGGCGGAGTGACATGTGCGTCCTAAATGTGCCATCCGGGCACATTAGGACTTGTGCTGCCGTCCATGGCAGCACAACACTGTATTGTGAACAGGCATACAAAGACTTTCTAATTTTCTTCCAAAGTCACAAAACGAGTCCCGGCTTGATGCGATTTGCCAGCCACTAAGTTGTGAACCACCCTTTGACGTGGAACTCATTTTATAACCTTGGCGGGTGCGTAAATTTTTAGGGTTTTGTTTCTGAATCTGATTAAAAAAAATATTTCCAAATAACTATGTTTAATAGATTATTATTGGTTTGATAATACTGGCAAAACTGCAATGTATCCCGTTATGCCCGTGTTTATTGCCATACATATTTGAAAAAAATATTCTGTGTTATTTGGTCTGGCAATTTACGCCCCCGATTTTGCGCAAGACGCCACTCACAAGCCTACGAAACACCATTTGGACGGGCGACTCATGTCCATACATAATATCCCAAAAAAGAGAAATAATAATTCGCATAGTCGGTGAAATATCAGATTTGCACAAAGAACGCGGAGTATGAAAAATTTTACAGGAAAAATGGAGGATTATGATGAATTGTAAAAAATACAGAGCTGTATTACTCGGAGTGATTGTCATGGCGCTGGTGGTCGGAGTATGTTTTTACACGAAATACAGGAAAGAAAATGAGATACCGACAGATGGCATATTGGTATATAACAGTTTGAACGACGGGGATGTGGATGAAACATGGGCGTAAATAACGAGACACTTTATTTAAAGATCGAGCAGAACACGATCGTTTTTGACCGGCATGTTGTGTTAAACGACATTGCAAAAATGGAGTGCACGAACGAGGCAGTCCTTCGTCAGCTGAAGCAGAAAAAAATATATAGTTTTACAGATCGGAAAGATGAAAAAAAACAGAAAAATCAGATGCAGGTTTTTTCGGTGTTAAAGATCATTGAGCAGATTCATGAGGATTATCCGTCATTGACAATCTCCAACGAGGGTGAAAGTGATTTTATCATAGAATACGTACCGGATCCGAAAAAGCCAAAGGTGATAAATGCGGTCAAAACAGTGCTACTTTGCATTATCATTTTTTTTGGTTCGGCATTTACGATCATGGCATTTAATAATGATATTTCTGTAACGGACGTATTTGATAAATTATATGGTCAGGTGATGGGAACAAAGGCAGGCGGTGTGACAGAGTTAGAAGTTTGTTACTGCATCGGGCTCGGACTTGGCATTATTTTATTTTTTAATCATGTGGGCAGGAAGAAGATCACGCCTGATCCGACACCAATTCAGATCGAAATGCGTAAATATGAGAAAGACGTGGATACCACATTTATTGAAAATGCAGGAAGAGGAGGGCACAGCATAGATGTTTCTTAAACATATTCTGCTCGGCTTTTTAGGACTTGCATTTGGCGGTGCAGTTGCAGCAGGAACATTTGCTTTTGTGATCGTCATCGGTGTGGTGCCGCGTATGATCGGAAAGTGTAACCGTGCAGCAGGAACGCTCTGCTTTGAACAGGCGATCATCCTTGGTGGGATACTTGGAAATATTGTTTCTGTATTTTTGCAGATGCATCTGGCGTTTGGTCAGGTGTTTGGACATATTTTTCTTGGATTGTACGGACTGTCTGCGGGAATATTTGTTGGCTGTATCGCAGTTGCCTTAGCTGAGATTCTGAACACATTCCCAATCCTGTTCCGCCGGGCAAAGCTGAAAGTCGGACTGCGGTGGATCATGTGGGCAATGGCAGCCGGCAAGACCTGTGGGGCACTTTATTACTTTGTAAGGAAGATCGGGGAAGGTTTGACGTAAGATGGATTTCAGATTAGAATAAGGTGTGAACTATTTTTATGGGATGATCGACAAATGCTGGTTTGTGGGTGACATGAGTTTCCTGGTGTAGGGTGGTTCTGGGGATTTTAGATTGGCAAATTGCATCAAGCCGGGACTGTTTTGTTCCGTTGTCCGAAAATAAGAAAGTCTAAGTATGCCTGATTTAGTTTTATGCCGGAGTGACGTGTGCGTCCTAAATGTGCCGTCCGGGCACATTAGGACTTGTGCTGCCGTCCGTGGCAGCACAACACTGTATTGTGAACAGGCATACAAAGACTTTCTAATTTTCTCCCAAAGTCACAAAACGGATCCCGGCTTGATGCGATTTGCCAGCCACTAAGTTGTGAACCACCCTTCTCCGGGGAACTCATTTTACAACCTTGGGTAGTGCGTAAATTTTTAGTGTTTTATGTGTGAATCTGATTAAAAAAATATTTTCAAATAACTATATTCAATAGTTTATTATTTTTTGATTACACTGGCAAAAACCTCGATATATAACACTATGCTCATATTTATTGCCATACACATTTGAAAATATTTTGTGTTATTGGTCTGGAAATTTACGAAAAAATTCATGTAATACAATGTAGCAGATGGAAAATCTTGGAAGCCATTAGGTTGAATATTAATGATACAGCACATTAGCATTTTAAGTATATTTCCATTTGTGCGAATATCGAAAATCCGTACCTACGCCCCCAGTTTTGAGATGAACCGCCCACCCAAATGGTGTTCATAACCTGGAGGCTGGCATCTTGCGCAAAGCCGAAGTAATTTTGTGACTTTGGGAGAAAATTAGAAAATCTTAGTGTGTCCGTAGGTATACAGTGATGTTCTGCCACGGATGGCAGAACAAGGCAGCATCGAGTCATGGATGACTCGTTGTTGCCGGTCACGTCACTCCGAGAAAATCTAACTCAGACACACTTAGACTTTTCTTATTTTCGTACAACGGAACCAAAATTAACTCCGGCTTTGCGCAAAATGCCATTCACAGACCTGCGACACACCATTTGGACGGGCGACTCATATCACCCACAAACCAGCATTTGGAGGATGCTTATTTTTACAATGAAGAAATGGAGAAATGAATCATGGTTACATCTATCGCACGCCAGAGTGTTATCATAAAATGCAACATGCAGAAATCTGTCCTGACCGGCAACTACGAGTTTTACTATGCGGCAGGTCTTGTCGCAAAGTTATCCGGAATCGGGTTCTCAGAGGATATCAGACCGGTTGAACTGGCAAATTTGTTACATGAGGAAATGAAAAAGACAGAACCAAAGGACGAACAGGAGAAGTATCTGTTTTCCATGCTGAAGGATTACAAACCGACAGAAGAGTACGATGAACAGATGAAAGAACTGCTGCTGTGGGGAAAAGGGGAGCAGTATCTGTGGACGGTGACAGTGCCGGAGCAGGGATAGACACAGAAAAAAGTCCGTCGACCTCAAAGCCACTGTTTATAAGGCATGAGGGGATTTTTTTGTAAGTAAAATCACGGATTTATCAGGAAAAAAAAGAAAAAATCGTTCTAAAAGTCCGTCGATGTCAGTAGGTCTTTTTAAAAGAGCAGGAAATATTGGATTTATGCGGATTGCATGGTTTTTTAGAAAAATAGGTCGACGGACTTTTTTGGAAAAAATGGGTTGAAATAAGGAAAATTTGAGAGTATGATATGTAAAGAAGCTGATAAAATCAGTTGTTTTACATTACCTATGAGGAATTGACACTTTAAATTCTGCATTTATATTCTCCCTTCTGTGCAACAAGTTTTACATTACCTATGAGGAATTGACACGCATCTGCAATGTACTAAGCCCCTGCACATATGATGTTTTACATTACCTATGAGGAATTGACACAATACTTGTGCGAATTTTATTGATGTCTTCACTTACACGTTTTACATTACCTATGAGGAATTGACACACTTTACGGGTATACACAACCTCGGTAAATTGATTATGGTTTTACATTACCTATGAGGAATTGACACAAGTAATATCTTCGCACAGATATGTTGTCCTAGTCAGGAACGTTTTACATTACCTATGAGGAATTGACACTCTTTCCAGTATCCATGATTAGCAAGTGTTGCGTAAGCCCCTGCGTTTTACATTACCTATGAGGAATTGACACTTGCTTATGCCTCCACGATATCTCTAAACAGAGTGAGAAGTCTAATGACTTCTCGCAAATTGCTAGAGTTTTACATTACCTATGAGGAATTGACACTATCAATCAACCTCCGTTCTATACTTATAATCGTTTTACATTACCTATAAGGAATTGACACTCTCTGCTCTGGGGTCATCGTATGTCTACTAAACCATAATACCTGTTTTACATTACCTATGAGGAATTGACACGTTCACATATAATGCCGGATAGATGAAAGCTTCACATCCGAATGTTTTACATTACCTATGAGGAATTGACACATTCGATAGCGTTAAAAATTGTCAGTTCTGAATGAAGCGAGTTTTACATTACCTATGAGGAATTGACATTCAATGCATTTGCATATGATAAATCATCTATTATTTTCACCGATGGTTTTTCACGTTTTACATTACCTATGAGGAATTAGCACATAAATCCGTGACGGTTGTTTTGCCTTTGCAATCTTATATTTACATGTATTACATTACATAAGCAAAATTGATACTGAAAATATTGAAACGAGTTTTACGTTCCTAATTAATGTTTATCCCTGAACAAAGGAGGATTGACGTATGGAATTAAGTATTGGTGATGTCCTTTCAGATGATAATATAAATACTGCTATGGAATCTCTGATGGAAAAAAGAGATAGTTGTGGCGTTGATGGGGTAAAGTTATCGGAATTGCCAGTATATTGGAGCGCAAATGGAGACAGAATAAAAAAGGCGATACTGGATGGAATCTATGTACCGGGCATGATCAATCAGATTGAAATTATAAATCAAAAGGGAAAACATCGTAAGATTTCTTTGATGAATTCGGTTGACCGTCTTATTTACCGTGCATTATTTCAGAAAATGAACCTTCTTTGGAAAAATGAATTTTCTGCCTGTTCATATGCTTATCAGGATGGAAAAGGGGTATTGGCGGCTGTAAAACAGGCAGCACAATACATAGAAGAGGGGAATATATGGTGTATTGAACTTGATATACACAATTTTTTTGACAATATAAATCAGGAATTACTGCTTGAAAAAATCCGGGCAGAGATTTCAGATGAAAAAGTGATGAATCTGATCATTGTATATTTAAGATGTACAATACTGGATGATCACATTACATATCAGAAAGAAGAAGGAATACTTCAGGGTGGACCTCTGAGTCCGCTGCTCAGCAACATATACATGGATGCGCTTGACCATTATATGGAAGAGAAGAAGTATTCCTTTTGCCGCTTTGGAGATGATATTAATGTGTATGTAAAGACTTATGATGAGGCGGCTGCCTGTCTGAATATTGTCAGGGAATATATTATAAATGTGGAAATGCTTCCACTGAATCAGAAAAAAACGGGAATATTTCAGGGCTTGAACCGCAAATATTTAGGATACCGGTTTGAGGAAAAGAATAAAAAAATTCTTAAAAAAAAAGAAAAGAAAGCGTATCGGAGTGGTTACAGAGACTGGTATACGACAGGAATACAGAGGGTTGATAATAACTACCATCTGATCAATGAGGGAATCCTTACGAAAAGAGATTTTAATGTCTTATTTGAAAGTAATGAGGGGAAAAAATATATTCCGGTAGAAACAACCGATGCATTGTTTATTTATTCGAATGTAATAATTACCGGTGGATTTCTGGAGTTTATGAATCAGGTGGGACTTAATGTCTGTCTCATAGACAAATACGGGGAAAAGATAGGCAGTTTTGTCCCTCAGAATAATCGAAGAAATATCAAAACAGAATTAAAACAGTTAAGGATATATGACTCAGAAACAGAACGACTTGCCATGGCGAGAAAAATTGAAATAGCTGGGATATCGAATATCCGTGCAAATTTGAGATACTATGAAAGACGTAAAACATCAAAAGAACTGCAGGAAAATGTAGATGTGATGTCTGCCTGTATCAAACAGATGAATGAGGCAAAGAGTATCAACGAACTGATGCTGATAGAAGCGCAGGCGCGTCAGAGATATTACCAGTGTTTCAATTATATATTGGATAATAAAGATTTTCAGTTTGAAAAAAGAACCAGACGTCCGCCACAAGATTCGATCAATGCAATGATAAGTTTTGGCAATACGTTGCTTTATCAAAGGATTGCCAATGAAATTAACAGGACAAGTCTTGATATCCGAATTGGAATAATTCATGCAGCAGGAAGCAGACAGGAAAGTCTGAATCTTGATCTTGCTGATCTGTTCAAACCGATACTTGTTGACAGGGCAATATTTACATTGATAAATCGTAAGGTGATCAGCAGTTCGGATTTTATTGAAGTGGAAAATAATGGAATATACCTTAGCAAAAGTGGAAAAAAGGAATTTATCAAAGAATTTGAAAATAAAATTTATCAGAAAGTAAAAATCGATGGAATTGATAGAACGTATGATTATATTATCAAAAGAGAAATACAAAATTTGAAGCGTGAGATTGAAACCGGCGAGGTGTATAAACCATATAAATATGTATGAGCAAAAAAGTCCGTTGACTTTAAAGTCGCTGTTTACAAGGCATCAAGAGAAAATTTCTGGTGTAAAGTCATTGATTTTCGTGGGAAAAATGGGTTGAAATAGAGGAATTTTAAGAGTATGATATATAACAAAGCTGATAAAATCAGTTGTTTTACATTACCTATAAGGAATCAACACAAGATGAGCCTTTATCACTATTACACAATAAAGGCTTATTTTTGTTGCGCTTATTTGCTGATTATACCTGTTGAAACCTTGAAAGATCAGAATAACTAAAGTATAATAAATGAATACAAATGTTTTACCAGGTGGAATTTTTATTAACCAGTTCATTGCCACACAGAGGATAAGGAACCGCATGTTTGTCATTCTTGTCTATGATGTAAATGTAAAAAGGACAAATAAGATACTGAAAATCTGCAGAAAGTATCTGATTCATGTTCAAAAATCTGTTTTTGAAGGAACGATTACAGAAGCTAAGTTGAACAAACTTAAATCAGAACTGGGACGTACCTGTAAAAAAGAGGAAGACAGCATTATGATATACAGGTTTGATTCTCTGCGTTATTCCAGCAAAGAGGTAATAGGACTATATACAACGGACAATAATTTTTTATGAAAGTGCTTTGATAAAACTTATGGACGATATATTTATTAATTTGACAAACCATCCTTCTGAAAAATGGGAAGAAGGTCAGCGGGTGGAAGCTCAGAAATATGGGAAGATCGTAGATATCCCCTTTCCAAATGTGGATGCATATGCGACAGAAACACAGGTTGAAGATTCAGGCAGAAAGATTGTTGAGAAGGTGTTAGAATACTCACCGGCGGCAGTGTTGTGTCAGGGAGAGTTTACACTGGCATTTCAGGTCATAAATATGCTGTTGGATCAGGATATAACAGTTGTAGCTGCATGCAGTGAACGGATTGTAAAAGAGGTCGGAAATAAAAAAGAGTCGTATTTTAATTTTAAAAAATTCAGAAAATATACGAGAAGATAAAGGGTGGAAATATGAATATTTTGCTGTTGTCCATGAGCAAACTGTCGGTAAGAGAGGGAATTATAGAAGAGAGTAAATGTAAATGGACAGATGAAAATAATACTGAGCATGAAATTGAATATTACAGTCAGTTAGAACCGATCACAAGAATGCTGATAGAAGCGGGCGAGATACCGGATGAAGTGATCATGCTCTGCACACGGGAATCTGTGGAGCAGGTGTCATTTATGCTTAAGGATGAGGAGAAAATAATGTCTCCGTGTGAGTTTTATCAGGAACGGATCAATCTCCAGTTGAAAAATGAAAAAGAGATCCATTATATAACGATGCCCCAGCGAAGAACGTTAAATTCAACCGATCTGGAAAGCAAAAGACAGGCGATTGCAGAGATCGCAGAATATGTTCTGAAAAAGAAAAAAGAGGCTGGAGATTTGAATCTCTGGATTGACACACAGGGCGGGCTGCGTGATATTTCATTACTTATGAATGCGGTTTTTTCATTATTGAAGACCAGCGATGTTGTTCCAAAAGGAATCTACTCCATCAATTTTGAAGGTGGAAAAGGAACAATTCAAAAGCAGAATGTTACCTATCAGATTTTTGATTTTGTCTCCGGAATGAATGAGTTTATCGAGTATGGACGGGCGGATCAGCTTCTGTCCTATTATAAGAGTATTAAAGAAGAGATTCCGCCGGTAGTGCAGACAATGAATGATCTGTCTGAGGCGATCATGCTTTGCAATACAGATGAATTTGACAGACAGTTAATAGAACTCAGAAAGCAGATCAGAAAGGCAGATAAAAGCGACCCTCTATTTTCAGTTTTTATTGAGCAGATTAAAAATGATTATAAAAAAATATTAGATGAGAATGCCACAAGTCTGGATATTGTTGAGTGGCTTGTGTCAAAGAAACTGTATCAGCAGACACTTACTTATATCGAGTCGAAAGTGCCGGCAGAATGGGAAGAAAAATATATCATACATTTTGAAAGTAATAAGGAAATACCAGAAGAAGTATTTCCGAAATATAATACGAACCCGTTTCCAAACGAATTGAACTATTACATAGGCATGTTACTGGATGTCAGTAAGCTGGATAAAGCTGAAAGTAAAATCAGTTTGATCAGTTCAGTGAATGAAATTCTTAAAATGAGATGGATGCAGATAGAAAAAGGATCCGATGCAACCTTTGATTATCCGAAGAAAGGAAGTCCGTATGTGATTACGGTAAGTACGAATGCGAATAATAAAAAGTTACTTTCGAAACAGATTTTAATGTACCGGATTATTAAGGATGAACGGAATAAATGGAATCATATGATGAATACAAAGCGCATGACACGGAAAGAATTAACTACCGTCATCAATGAATTCATTCAAAATGGTCGCAGACTATATGCGGATATACAAGCGTAGCACTGGATACAAAAGGAGAATGTATGAGGGAAGAACTATTAGATAAAGAAGTATTGGCAATGTATGATGTCAGGGGAATACAGTCTTATATTTTTAAGACAAATAAGGCAAAAGAAATCATTGGGGCATCTGTACTGGTTGCAAACATTATTACGGATGGACTGGAAAAATACAAAAAAGAGTTAGATACTGCAGAACAATCCCACTATATGACAGACTGGCATAACGATGATCCGACGGCATTTCTGAAAGATTTGTCCATAGAGATGCAGGTCATGTTTATCGGGGGAGGCAATGCATATGTCTTATTCCGGCATGGCGCGGTCTGTCAGAAGGTAAACCGTTTTCTTGCAAAGCATGTTCTGGATGAAACTTATTCTTTAAATCTTGCAGTTGCCGTCATCGAAAAGACGGAGTCTTATAACAAGGATTATAATCATATCAATGATGAAATGCGGCGTATCAAAGCATACATGCCGCTTGCACAGCCGGTTGGTGCAATGCCGTTTATGGCAGTCGATTCTATTACCGGATATCCCATAACTTACATGGAAAATAATAAATATTACTGTACGGAATCAAAATTAAAACGTCAGGCATTCCCGAAAGACGAGCGTGAAAAGGTGTTTGACGATATGGTGACCGGAAAAGGGGATAATTCGCTGCTTGCAGTATGCCATATTGATGGAAACAGTATGGGAAAACGTATAAAAAAAATCATGGGAGGGGAAGGTAAAAAACACAAAGTTATCGAATACTATGGAGAAGCAATTTTGACAATGCGGAGTCTGTCGAAAGAGATCGCAGATACATTCCGTCATACGTTCGATAAAATGACAGAATATATGGAGCGTTTGTCGCCGGAGGTTAAAAAAACGCAGCACAAGCTTTACCGGGAGATCATTGTTGCTGGAGATGACATTACATTTGTCTGCAATCCGAAGCTGGCAATACCGGCAGTCCGGTATTTTCTTGGGAATATCGGTAATGACAGCGAATACAGTGCGTGTGGAGGTATCGCTTTTTTCAACAGCCATTTTCCATTTTCAGATGCTTATCAGGTTGCGGAAGAATGCTGCGGCAGTGCAAAGAAAAGAGCGAAACAGAAAGAAAACCATGGCGTAGATGATGAAATTGGCAATTTTTTTGATTATCAGATGTGTTCAAACATAAGAGCTGCCAATCTATCTGCTTACAGAGACAGACAGTATTGTTCTGATGCCGGATCATTTATGGCACGTCCGTATTATGTACCGGCAAAGAATGACCGGTACAGACTGAATCAGAAGAACCAGCGATACAGTATCTGCCGTTTTGATGAATGGAAGGGGCAGATATTGTCCATGCCAAGAAGCAAGGCAAAGCAGCTGCGTGATGTGATCACGATGGGAAAGAATGCTATGGATGAATATGTTTCTTTTCTGGAATCAAGGGGGTACGGCAGTTACCGCGCCAATATAGATCAATATCCGGTCTGGTATGATGTGTTAGAGGTTATGGATCTTGTCATGGAAGGAGGGAATGAAAATGAAGATAACGATCAGGCTTTTAAGTGATCTGTCAACAACGGCGGGAGAGACTTATAATAGTCTTGTGGATACGGATGTTGTTTATGATAAATATGGTATTCCCTATATTCCGGCAAAGAGGATCAAAGGATGCATCAGAGAGGCTGCACTTGAAATGTGTGAGATGGGAATCATGGAAAAATCACAGTATACAAGGATTTTTGGGGAGGCAGGTTATCAGTCTTGTGAGTTCTGGCTCTCGAATGCATATATCAGGGATTATAAAAAGACGGTAGAGGATCTGGAAGCATTTGAAAGCGAGCTTACGGCACCTCAGAATGTGCTTGCACAGTATGCATATACAAGGACGCAGACAGCAGTTGACCAGAGAACCGGTGTAGCGGATGAAAATTCGCTGCGGACAATACGAGTGGTACGGAAAGGACTTGTTTTTGAAGCGGATTGCGGAATGGAAAACAGGGAAGATGAGGAAATTTTGAAAAGTGCAGTTTCTTTGGTAAAACATATTGGTATGGCAAGAACAAGGGGACTCGGGCTCGTTACCATGCGTTTGGAAGATGGAGATGAGCAGGAATGTAAACATGTGATGTTTCCTTCAAAGCAGTTTTATGACAGAAATAAAATCTCTTACACGATCCATTTAAACTCTACGCTGATATGTAAAACGGAAAACGGTAATCAGGCAGAAACAGAAGATTACATTGCGGGAAGCAAAGTATTGGGACTGATCGCAGGTGCGATGGGACAGACTGCATATCGCGAGATGATGTCAAAAGAAAATATGGTAGTTTCAAATGCTTACATTAAGTGCGGTCAGACCAGATGTATACCGGGGCGTGCATCCTGGCAGAAGGAAAAAGATCAGTCCTATGATGCAGACGGAAAGATGATGATATTTGATCTGTTGTATGAGCCGGATTGTGGCAGCCGTCAGATGACATCTTCCGGAATTGATTATATAGCAGATGATAAAAAGGTTATGACGGTTGATACAGAGATCAGCTACCATCATCAGAGACCGGAGGATAAATCAATCGGAAGGGCAACCGGAAATGAGGATGGATCAAGTTTTTATCAGCTGGCAGGCATCAGTGAGGGACAGTCGTTCGGAGGCTTTATTTATGCTGGAAGAGAGGTTGCAGAAAAGATCATTGAAGCTGTCGGAACTTTGAAACATGTCCGTATGGGATATGGAAAGTCCGGTGAGTTTGGAGACGTTGACTTTACATTAGACAGCTTGGAAGAAGTTTGCGATAAAAATCCGCAGGATACGGTAAAGGATGCCGTCATAACGGTATTGTCTGATCTGGTTTTATATAATAAGCAGGGAATCCTGACAGCAGAGCCAGAGGTCTTAAAACAGTATTTGGAAGATATACTTTCGGTATCAGATCTTGAGATCAGGAATCCTTTTTTTAAGTTTGATACGGTCGGTGGATTTAATGTTACCTGGAAGCGTCGCAAACCTGTCTTTTATGCGATCGGGAAAGGTAGTTCGTTTATCCTTCATTCTGAGTGTGGATTTGACATTCAGCTGTTAAAGAACTGTTTTATTGGTGAACGCACCACAGAAGGTTATGGTGAGATTATTGCAGAAAAGTTTTTGAGAGGAAAATCCGCTTCGGAAGGAAAGATATATATATCGAAGTATTCTGATGAAGCAGATCATCGGAAATTGGATGGTAAAACGGGAATTATTTATACACTGCTGCAGGATGATTTTGAAAAAAAAGCGGAAAAAAATATCCGTGAGAAAGCTGGGGAATTTACCAGTGATATCAAAAATGAATCCGGCATAAATTTGTCGGTATTGAATGCAGCTGTGGCAAAGATCAGGGTACTTTTCCGGACAGAAAAATCATACGAAGCCATGTCAGAACAGATCAGACAGATTGAAGATGAAAAGAAAAAGAACATTTGCATTAAGATTCTGGAAAAAGCAGATCCGAAGAGTATTGCAGCTGAAACAGAACGGGAAATCCAAAAGAACTATGGAATAGAGTTCCACAGTGACATGGATGATAATGAGAAGTACAGGTTTATGTATCGCAGTTACATCATAGATCTGAAATACTGTGTAAAGATATTGCAAAAGGAGCAGGATGCATGAGTAATAGGATTTTAAAAAGAAAAGTTCTAAGAATACAAGTCCGGTTTACCGCTCCGCTTTGTGTTTCGTCAGGAGAAGAAAAGTGGACGGATTCAGATGTTTTAAAAGATGCAGATGGAAGACCGTTTGTCGCAGGAAGTTCTGTTGCAGGTGCTATGAGGGCATATCTGGAAAAGGAAAAAGACTCTCCGTGTATGATGGGGTATTTAAGTGCGGATGGAAATGGCAGGATGAGTTCTGTCTATATATCAGATATGGTTTTTGACGAAAAAACAGTCGCGTTTTCCGTTCGCGATGGTGTTTCGTTAAACGATAATAAGACTTCGAAAACGGAGAGTAAATATGATACAGAGATATTGGAGACCGGAGCGGAGGCATATTTTTTTATAGAACTTGTAATTCGCGAAGCGGATGACGAGCCTGAAATGGCAGGTGGGATAAAAGCTTTTATTTATGGAATCGATCAATCAGAGATCCGTCTTGGAAATAAAAAGACCAGAGGGTTTGGTACATTTGAAGTAACAGTTGTAAACAGCAGATGCTATGATAAAACAAACTATCTGGAATATGCACAGGCTTATGATGATAAGACATGGCTTGATGTCCAAAATGAGATTGAAGAATATAAAATGTCTGTTGATCCTCTATATGCAAAGACGATAAAAATTGAAATTCCTCTGCGTATGAAAGGAGGAATCAGTATCCGTCAGTATGCTGCCAGAAAGGGAGAACCGGATTATGTACATCTGACAGATCATGGTATGCCGGTCATACCGGGAACAAGTTTTGCAGGAGCGATACGGCACAGGGTAAAAGAAATTTTATGGGAGTTAGAAAAAAATGGTACAAAAATGCCGTTAAATATCGCAGGTATCATGGACTATGCGTTCGGTTTCGTGGATAAAAAAGAAGCATGCGCATCTAATATCATTATCAATGAAGCGGTTATTTGGCATGCCAGACCGCTTACGATGACAAGGACAGGAGTAAGCCGTTTTGAAGGAGCAGTCAAAAAAGGAGCATTATATACAGACAGAACTTATGTTGATGGAGACCTTACACTTAAGATGTCTGTCCGTATCAAAGAAAATCCGGCAGATGCCAGATGGATCATGGGTATTTTAATGCTTGCCGTCAAAGATCTGCAAAATGGTTTTCTGGCAGTTGGTGGTCTTACCTCTATCGGGCGTGGCATATTTTGCGTAAATGGTCCGGTTCTGATCAATGGTGAAGCAGGAAAAGAGGATGGATATATCGCAGATATTTTTAAAAATATGAGTCCAGATGGAGGTATGAGAGCATGAATTTAGCAAAAGCACCGGAGCATGGGATAATGTATGCTCTTTATACAGGGCGGGTTGTTTATGAACCATATGACCGCGACCGTCTTCCATCTGCAGAAGAGATGCAAAAGGGACTCTTAGAACTGCATTTGTTTGATGAGTACAAAGAATACCGGTTTATCAGATCAGCGCGCGGAGATATCGAATTGTGTGTGGATGATAAAATCATCAGTTATTGTGACCGGGATGAAAAAAATGTTCATTCGGATACATACACAGAGGGAAAAATAATCACGCTTACAAAGGGGCAGGAATCACCGGATGAGAGTAAGGATTATGTGGAGATTGTAAATTATATATCTTATGATGAAAACGATCTTATGACTATAAATAATTATAGGCTGAAAGAGGTGAGATAAGTATGAGGGGATTTGTAAATCCATATAATTTTATCCGTTTTCCAAAGGAAAAAGCGAAAGCATATGAAGATACGGACATCCATACTGGCGTGATAGAATATACGGTTACAACCAAAACACCATTGTTTATTCCAAATTCAAGTTCGGATCACGCTTTTAAGGAATCCGAGGTAAAGGATCATAAATCTTATGACTTCTTTTCTTATACGGAGCTTGAGACAGATCGCACATATGATAACGAGTACCATGTTCCGGTAATACCGGGAAGTGAGATCCGCGGTGTTGTAAGGCAGGTATATGAGACATTGACGGATTCTTGTATGGGAATATTAAATGTAGATGCGTATCCGGTAAAAAGAACGATGGGACAGTTTAAGCCTGCTTTGATCCACCGTACGATCAATGGAAAACTTGAACTATTAAATGCAGATTCTTATCGTATCGAAATGGCTTGTGGAGAAAAAGAAGACGTGTCTGAAAGATACAGTAATGGAACGATAGTATATTTTAATAGGATAAGACCGGGTGGATTGATAAAATATTACAGCTTTTCAAAGGACGGAGATTTTAACGGCAGCGGCTGTCTGATCAAATGGGGAATGGGCTGCAGAAAGAAGCGGTATCATATTTTTGCCGGTAAAAACGCACAGAGTCCGGAAGAAAGATCGTTATCGAAGGATGTGATCGAAAGAAAACTGCTTCCAGTGATAGAGTCATATCTGTCGCAGCCAAATGTATCTTCTTTGAATGAGAAGGCATATCAGGAATACAAGCAGGATCTGCAGCTTTTTTTGAAGGAAAAAGGAGAAGGGTATTTTCCTGTCTGCTATTCAAAACTGGGGAATGGAATTCTGTATTTAGCTCCTGCAGTATTTTCCAAGGAAATATCAGATCATAACATTGAGACACTTGCAGGTTCGTTTTCACCATGTAAGGAAGAGGTATGTCCTGCATGTGATCTTTTCGGATATGTGAGAAAAAATAATGAAAATTGCAAGGGTTCTAAAGTGAGATTTTCAGATATGTATGTCAGAGAAAAATTGGATGTGAAAGAATACTATCTCAATTCCCGGATCACTTTGCAGAATTTAGGAGAGCCTAAGCTTGGAAATGTAGATTTTTATCTGAAAAGACCAGCAGGGGCACAATTCTGGACATACGATTATTACTATGCAGATCAGAAGCTTAACGTTTATCCGGGTGAACTGCGGGGACGTAAGTTTTACTGGCATCACCAGAAGGTCAATCTGCCAAAAAATATAGTGCCTGTAAATCTGAATAAAACGGTGCGGATGGTAAAAGAGGGAATTGAATTTTCAGGAAAACTATATTTTGAATCAATCTCGCAGAAGCAGTTAGATCAGCTGATCTGGATCTTAAACAGTGGTACGGAGGGACTTGGGCTGAAACTTGGTGGAGCAAAGCCGCTTGGAATGGGAAGCATTATGTGTTCCGTTGACAGAGTGACAGAGCGCAGGATAACAGTGGATGACGGAAAAATAAAATATATACTGGATGAAGCAGACCAGTTTGATGATATTACATATGAAAGTGTTGGCTTCAGCAATACGGTAAAAAAAGAGTTTTATAAGATCGCAGGATTAAAAACTGTTCCTGCTGATGTGGAGATCACTTATCCGAAAGAAAATGAACAAAAAGGTAAGCTGTTAGATGAAGGGTATAAATGGTTTACGAATAACCATACATCGGTAACAGGTGGAATGGCAAGAAATCGTGAGAGTATGAAAATAAGTGAAGCATTACCACAGATTCTCGACCAGGATTTTTCGCTGCCGTATAATGACAAACCAGTGAAAAAGAATAGTTATAAAAATAATGGAAGAAACGGAAAGTATGGTACACGGCCAGCAGGCAGAATAGGATAATTATGCAGTTATTAGTACATATCCGGCTTGACAGACCACTTGTATTGCCGATCAATTATAATCATATTTTACAGTCGGTTATTTACCGGGCAATCTCTATTGTGCCGGATTTTGGTGATTTTGTTCATGATTGCGGGTACAACAGAGGTGGTCGTCAGTATAAGATGTTTCAGTTTGGACAGTTAAATGGCTCCTATCAGATCAAAGCCCGGAAAATCATTTTTGATTCACAGGTATCTTTTGAGGTAAGAAGCCCGGAGCCACTATTGATAAGGCTCATGGCAGACAGTTTTCATTATTATGGGATCACATTTGGAAAAACACTGTATCGTGATGTGGAACTGGAACTATTTGATTATACAGTGGAAGAGTCAGAACTTGTGATCCGGATGAAGTCTCCGGTAACAGTTTATGCAACGGATCCTGTTACTGGAAAAACATATTATTATGATCCGGATGAAGCAGAATTTTATGGCAGGCTCAATGACAATTTTTATCGTAAATATCAGGCATATTATGGAATTGCGCCGTATAAACCACTGGACATTTCAAAAAATGAAGGAGTAAAAACCAGAAAGATCGTCACAAGATATCAGAACAGCTATGTGACAGCATGGTTTGTACAGCTGAATTTAGCAGGTGAACGCAGATATCTGGATTTTTTGTATCAGACGGGGCTGGGAGCAAAAAACTCCCAGGGGTTTGGAATGTTTGAGATTGTGTAAGTAAGAAAGCAGTTATTTTGCTTGATAGAGCTTTGAAGCCGCTGCATAGGAATCTGCGAACTTTTGTCTTAGGGATGGAGGAGAAAGAATTTCGGCATCGGCTCCAAAGGAAAAGAAGTAATTATATGCCTGGAGTTCAGAACAGTCGAATACATACTCGTATTCCGTGGATTTTTCTTCATTTTTTACAGGCCGTGAGTGAAGTTTTTTTAAGAAAGTCTGCGTTCCTTTTTCGGTTAGTTTTACATGTATTTCTTCCCCTTCACCAAGCAGATAGGCAGGTGAATATTTAGCCAGTTTATCTTCAATGTCCTTTATCTCTTTTTGGTTCAGATGAAAAGTGCGGCTTCTGGAAAGCCGTGAGATATTAATTCTCGACATGGAAAATGAAGCAATGACTTTATTCTTTTCGCTGTATTCTTTTTTTCTTGAATAGCAGACCAGATAGTCTTGTGTGGACATTGGATCTGCAACGATTTTATAAGGATAGACACAAAAAGTCTGTTTTGTGTCATTAATGGAAACAATAACATCTAAGATGTAATTGTTTTCACATGCAATATTTATCTGGTCATAAATATCTTTTCTAAAAATCTGTTCTCTTTTTATAAATGGAAGAGATGCGTACTCTTCAATCAGGCATTTTATATACAACCCTGAACGATCACCATATGGAACTGCTTCCATACATTCATCTCCGAATAAAAAATCTGCATTTTCATCATTAATATAATACAGTTTCGAGTGAGCCTTATTTTTTTTGAATTTTTCGATGTGGCATTTAAGCTCAGTTTCCTTTTGGGCAACAAGTATATCGATGACTTTATTGAGTTCAATTTCAGGAAAGCCAGATTTGGAATCTTTCAGACATCCGGTAAGTTTTGAGCGGTATTTTTCCAAATAGGTAAATATGGATGAAGCTGCTTCATCATGGAAATTTGTTATAACGGTATTGATGAAAGCTGTCATGGATGTAACACCAAACACAGTCATATCGTCTTCTATCGTAAATATAGCTTTATCGCTAAAAGAAATTCTTATTTTTTGCGCATCATTTATAGCAGTAAATCCCATATAGTACCATCTCCCTTTTTATATAAAAACTCTTATTGTTCCTATCATCGTAACATTTTTTTGAAAAAAATACAATTATACAAGCTAATTTCGTAACAGTTTGATGAAGAAATGATTCCGTTGTTTATTGCCATATGAAGAGTTATAATAAACTCAGTCAAGGGGAAAAAGAACAGATTCGCAGGGAGGTGATAGTATGGAAGAGCTTTTTAAGGTTATCGGTTACGCTGTAGTCGATATTCTGGTTGAAGCTGTTGCCAGTGCTGATGAGTAGCAGCTGCCAGGAATGTTTTGACTGTGAGGAGGTGATAAGTGATGGAGGATTTTGATTTCCGAGTGTTAGGTCATGTGCTTGTCGACATTTTTGCCGATATTTTTGAGGGATAAGGCATAGCCTTATTTCTCTCAATGCTGGATGAAACTGGTGGTTTGTTTTTCGATTACAGGAGGTAATGGAGATGGAAGGGATGAGAAATGATATGGTTAATTTTGGTATCAGTGAGCTTGTACCTGTGAAGGTTACAAATGTTCAGCGGGAGATCATCAAGACCAAGAGCAGATGGTTCCTACTGGCGGAGGATGCATTACCTTTAGCGGAAAGAAGTGCGTGATCCGCATAAAAAACAGACTACCGTGTCATACTAATCCGGTAAAATTCAGATTATTTTACGGGAGGGAAAAACATGGAGAAGCAGAAAAACTTATCTAAAGTATCAGCCGGTGCAGATAAAAAGGTAAGGGATCAGGCATACAATGAGTATGTGGAATCAGTAACACCCAAACATAATCTTGCTGCGAATATGGCAAAAGCATTTGTGATGGGGGGGATTATCTGCTGCATCGGACAACTGATCTTAAATACCTGTAAAAATTTAGGACTTGATAAAGAAATGTCAGGGAGCTGGTGCAGCATCCTGTTGATCTTATTATCTGTGATCTTAACCGGACTGAATCTGTATCCGTCACTTGCGAACTGGGGAGGAGCAGGAGCACTTGTGCCGATCACAGGGTTTGCAAATGGTGTTGCAGCACCGGCGATTGAATTTCAGAAAGAGGGACAGGTTTTTGGAATCGGCTGTAAGATATTTACAATCGCAGGACCTGTTATTTTGTATGGTATTTTTTCAAGCTGGGTTCTGGGACTTATTTACTGGCTGCTCTGTAGTTTGGCATTGCTATGAAATATCAGGTATGTTACAATGAACCCGGATAACAGCCTTTAATGGGATACTAAAATATAGGAACAGGGTATCTTTGAAAGAAGGTGCATTGTTCCTTTTTACAATAGGATAAGGAGTAAGAAAAATGTTTCACAGTCAGTCAACGCAGGTAGAATTGTTTTTCTGCGGCTGTCTTTTTTTGCCTGATCACAGCATTATGTATGTATTTAAGTAATAATTTTGATAAGAAAAAGAGAAAGTGGCTGCTTTTGATGCAAGTGTCTACTGCGGTACTTCTTTTTAGCGATGCTTTTCTGTATTGTTATTTTGATGCAGACAATTTTTATTACAGGAATACAGGATTTGTGATTTCTCTTCTGTTTCCGGTAGTGTCAATGCTTATCGATCTGTCATTATTGGTACAGTTCCGAAAAAATATCCGGAAAAAGATTTTTGTGTCTATGCTTTCCTATATCTACAACGTTAAATCAGTGCGTTAAAGAATTGTCATCAGATCCGGATATGGATGTAGCAATCCAGAACCTGCTTGGTGTTATTAATGCATATTTTCGAGCAGACAGAACCTATATTTTTGAAATATCGGCAGATGGAAAAACTTTAAAAAATACATATGAATATGTCAGTGATGGGGTTTCTGCACAGATTGAAAATTTACAGGAAGTGCCAATTGATGTTATATCTGTATGGATAGATCATTTTCAAAAGGATGAAGTATATTTTATGTCGACGGTAGAGCAGGAAAAGGGTTCTGAATCCTACGAGATGCTGCAGGAACAGGATGTAATATCATCTGCAGAATGACGAAAAGAATGAATGAAGGGGCAGATGGAGCCTTTACGAAAGAAAAGAGGAAAGTTATGAAAAGATGGAGCGTTGCAGTACTAATGATCACATTGTCCATGCCGTTTTTTGCAGGATGTGGAACGTCGCAGAATAGTGGGACTGCAAAGGTAAAGTTAGATCCGGACAATCCGGTATCACTTACGGTCTGGCATTATTACAACGGAGCACAGCAGGCTACTTTTGATACGCTTGTGGAAGAATTTAATGCAACGGTAGGAAAAGAAAAAGGAATTTATGTGGAAGAATACAGCCAGGGTTCTGTTTATGATTTAGAACAGGCGGTTCAGAGTGCGATCAAAGGAGAAGTGGGTGCAGACGATCTGCCGGATATTTTTTCGTCCTATGCTGATACGGCGTATTATGCACAGCAGGAGGGTAAATTAGTTGATCTGACACAGTATTTCAGTGAAGATGAATTATCTTCTTATGTGGACTCTTATATTGAAGAAGGATATTTTCAGGACGATGGTGCACTGTATCTTTTGCCGGTTGCAAAATCAACAGAAATCATGATGATCAATAAAACGGACTGGGAGCCGTTTGCAGCAGAGACAGGATCTTCATTGGATGAATTAAAGACGATTGAAGGAGTCGTTGATGTAGCTGAGCGCTATTATGAATGGACAGATGCAAAGACACCGGATATTCCGGATGATGGAAAGGCATTTTACGGCAGGGATTCCATGTCTAATTATTTCATTATCGGAATGAAACAGATGGGAAAAGAAATCTTTGAAGTAAAAAATGGAGAGGTAACATTAAATACAGATAAAGAATCTATGCGTCGTCTGTGGGATGATTATTATGTGCCATATGTGAAGGGATATTTTGAATCTTACGGAAAATTTCGTTCAGATGACGTGAAAACAGGAGATATTCTTGCATATACCGGAGCTACATCTTCGGCAGTATATTTCCCGGATAATGTAGAAAATGGAGAGGAGAGTTATCCGATCGATTACATTATTCAGGATGCGCCGATCATGCAGGATGGAGAAAATTATATGGTGCAGCAGGGGGCAGGAATGGCTGTTACAAAGTCAGATGATGCACATGAATATGCATCCTGTGTATTTTTAAAATGGATTACAGAGAAAGAGCAGAATCTCCGTTTTGGCTGTGCTTCGGCATATCTTCCGGTTTTAAAAGAGGCAAATAAAGTTGAAACATTAGATAAGGTTATCAAAGATAATAATATAGAGATCAATGAAAAGTCTTATGATTGTCTGAAATACATCTTAGAGAATTTTGATCAGAAGAAATTTTATACACCGAAAAGTTTCAGAAAGGGGTATGATGCGAGAAAAATCTTAGACTATAATTTGTCTGATAAGGCAGTTGAGGATAAAACTGCAATCGATGCAGCTATTGCAGAGGGAACCTCAAGGGATGAAGTATTAGAATCATATCTTTCAGATGAGGCATTTGAAAACTGGTACAATGATTTTTGCAGTTCTCTTTCTGCTGCAGCAAAATAGTGTGGAAATAAACTGAGCAAATGAGACGGACAGGTAAGGATTGCATGGGGAAAAAGAAAAAGACTTTATTAAAAATATTTTTGATACCGATTCTGGGAATTGTTCTGATTGAGGGGATCGTGCCGTTCCTTACATTGGTTTTCAGCGGGATAAAGTCGAATCTGGAGGAGAATAATATACGTGTTGTAAACCATATTGTAGAGAACAGACAGGTGGTTCTTGAAAATGATATGGTGGAGAAGTGGCGCTCTGTTTATAAGAAAAGTGATGAATTAAACAGTGATCTGTCACAGGTACTTGATGATAATCATGCGGATGTCGGGCAGTTTCTGAAATCAAAAGAGATTCAGGAACAGTATTTAGAAACAGTATTTCCTGACATGGTAGATGAACTCCAATATAATATGACTTCCGGTATTTTCCTGATTCTTGCAAATGACAGTCCCATGAATGAGGAAGCAGAATACAGAGGCTTTTTTGTGAGGGATTCTGATCCGCAGGCAAAAACGGAGTCCAATGCAGACCTTTTATTGGAGCGTGGAAATAAAAGGTTGTCCCATAATCTGTCCATTTCTTTAGACAGTGCATGGAGTACAGATTTTCATTTTACAGGAAATGGAAACCGTGATGCGGATAATTTTTTTTACAGGCCTTATATGCAGGCAGTCCGGAATACCAAAGTGAATATGAGGGATTTAGGATACTGGGCAAAGACATTTATTTTGGAAGATCATTATATGGACGGCCATCAGATGATCACTTATTCAGTACCGCTGTTATATGAAGGAACGGTTTATGGGGTGGTAGGAGTAGAGATCAGTCTTAACTATCTTTCGAATTATTTCTCTGTCAGGGATCTGGATGGTGATTTAAATGCCGGATATGCGCTTATGATCCAGAATGCAGAAGGAAAATATGAGAGTGTTGTTGGAAAAGGTGCTTTGTATGATATTGTATATAGAGATAATCATGCATTGGAATTTAAGGCAGATGCAGGAGATGAATTGTGCAAAATCACCGGGGCACAGATGGGAAAACAGGATATTTATGTGGTAACAAAGCCGTTATCACTTTACAGTAATAATGTGCCGTATGATGATGCTGACTGGGTATTGTGTGGATTTGTCACAGAAGATTCTATTTATGGGATCGGAAGAAAAGTCTATATTAAAATGATCACGGCAATCATAAGCGGTGCACTGTTTGCAGCAGTTTTAGTATACTGTCTGATCCGTTATGTTACAAAGCCGGTATACCGTCTGATGGAAAGTGTACGTGGCGGAGTTACCGGGATTCGTGATTTTAAAAATTCAAATATTCTTGAAATTGACGAATTACATGGAGTGATCGAAAATCTGACCGATGAACAGATGCAGACGGAAACACAGCTTCTGGAAGAAAAAGAAAGATACCGGATCGCAGTTGAGAGTTCACAGGATATATTTTTCACGTATCGTAAGAAAGAAAAAATATTAGAAGTTGTAAACAGCGGTAATTTTGATGGTATCTGGGATTGTGTGAAACATCCGGAGTGGGTAGATAACGGATATATTTATCCGGAGGACAGGGAACGTGTTGTGTATCATGTTCTCAATGCAAAAAATGAGCTCAATATTGATTTTCGGATGCGTTACAGGGCGAGAGACGATTATACCTGGGTAAATCTGTCCGGAAGTGTTATGCTGGACGAAGCAGGGGAGTCAGAGCGTGTAGTTGGCTGTATTCACAACATACAAAAGAGAAAACTTCTTGAAGAAGAACAGAGAAAGAAACAGCTTTTAGATCCGGTCACATTATTTTACCGTCTGGAATATGGTCTGGAAGCAATGAGAACAGCGCGTGAAAAATGCCCGGAAGGTGTTACTGCTATTATTGATATCCGTCATTTCACGAAAGTGAATGAGCAGTATGGACTGATTTTTGGAGATATTTTATTAGAACAGCTTGCCGGAGAGCTCGTAACAGAATGTGGTAAGCAGAATTTCAAAAATGTCATCTATATAAGAGCAGGTGCAGATCAGATGCTGCTATGGCTCCCTGATGTGCAGACATCACAGGTAAAAGCAATGATTGAAAAGGTCCGGCAGGATTTTACGGCACTGACAGATGAGAAATTGCTTACATTGAATTTAAAATGCGGTATTACGCGTGTAATGGCAGATGATCGGGAAGAAGACAGTAAACAGCAGGCAGGAAAGGCATTAGCAGCTGCAAAGCATAGTCGTTATGACATTATGATTTATCAGGAACTTTCGGAGAATGAAAAAAGTATGCAGGCAGATGCCACATTCCGGGAGATCGCTTCCGTTGGCAGGTTAAAACAGATGAACCTTTCCTCTATAGCGATCAATCTGTGTGACAGAGAAGGAGAACTTGCAGTCATACTTGATATTCTTTCATTGAAGTTAAAAGAAAAATATAATCTTGCAAATCTTGTCATTGCAAGTTTTAACAGGGAATATCTGGTAAACAGCCTGTTATATAACTGGAAAGATACAGAAAACTTTCAGAACTGGGATGGAGTCAGTCGTTGTTCCGGTTCAGAATACCAGCAGTTTATTGAAAATAAGAAAGTGCAGGAGATACTGCCGGTTACGGAAGAAGTTTTAAGGGATCCGACACTGGGAAAATTTGCAGACCGGACGGATGGAGTACTCTATCATATGGCTGACAATGGTTCTTATGCAGGAAGTATCCTGTTTATGGGTATTGATCAAAAAATACTGGATAATGAGGAAGACCGGAAGAATTTAAATGAAATAGGATCTATTATCCAAAATAAGATCAATCTGCAGCGTCATGATCTTGCAGCAAAAGCAAAATCAGATTTCCTGGCACGAATGTCTCATGAGATCCGCACACCGATGAACGGAATTATCGGTATGGCAGAGATCGCTCTGAGAGATGGACAGGAAGAAAAACGACGTATTGACTGTCTGAACAAAATTAAAAATTCTTCTAATTATCTGCTTGGATTATTGAATGATATTTTAGATATGTCAAAGATCGAAAGCGGAAAAATGAAGCTTGTGTCAGAACAGGCAGATTTAGCTAAAATGATACGGGGACTTGAGCCTTTGCTTGAATCGAAGATTGCAGAGAAAAACATCCGGTTTTCACAGAATATTGAGCTAAAGAATGACTGGTTCATCTGTGATGAACTCCGGATCAACCAGGTACTTGTGAATCTGCTTGGAAATGCTGTCAAATATTCCAATATGGGTGGTCATGTGAAACTGACTGTTCGTGAAATGCAAAAGACAGCAGAATTATCGGAGATTTATTTTGAGGTCAGCGATGATGGAATCGGCATTGCGGAAGATAAGCAGCATCTGATCTTCCAGAGCTTTGAGCAGGCAGATACATCTGAAAATGCGAGAATACAGGGAACCGGTTTAGGACTTGCGATCAGCAGCCGCCTTATTCATATGATGGATTCACAGATACAGTTACAAAGTGCACCGGGAAAAGGCAGTACATTTTATTTTACACTGCAGTTAAAACCAGTGGAGAAGAGCCGGCTGCAAGAGAAAACACCTGATCTATCCAGGAATTTCACCGGAAAAAGGGTTCTTGTAGTGGAGGATAACGCACTGAATATGGAAATCGCGCGTACTCTTTTAGAAACATTTGGCATTGAGGTGGAGGAAGCATATAATGGTAAAGAGGCAGTGGAAGGTGTGCGCACTACACCGCCAGGATATTATGATCTGATTCTGATGGATATTATGATGCCTGAAATGGATGGACTAGAGGCAACACGCACGATCAGGCAGATTGACAGGGAAGACTTAAAAACACTTCCGATCATTGCAATGAGTGCAAATGCATTTGACGAGGACGTAAAACGTTCAATCGCAAGTGGTATGAATGGTCACCTGTCGAAGCCGGTCAATGTCAGTCTGCTAAAGGAAACACTTGCATCCGTATTGGACTGAGATTTATTGGTTAAAATAATTAAGAGATACAGGAAATTGAAAAAGGAGAGGCAGAATGCAGGCAGGAAAAGGTATTTCAATACCGTCAATTTTAAAAGTAGGAAAAGGTGCTTTAGCAAGGATTGGAAGTTATTTAAAGAAAGAAGGAATCGAACAGGTCGTCATCTTTTTTGGAAATGGTCTGATCGATCTGTTTGGTACAGACGTGATGGCTTCCCTGAAACAGGAGGAGATCAGGGTTTTAGAATATAGTGAGTTAGATACGGTAGATATTGATGATATCATAACGCTGGCATTTGCCATGCCAAACAAGACACAGGCAGTCATTTCCATCGGCGGAGGAAAGGTCATCGATGCCGGAAAGTATGCAGCTTTTTTACGGAATATTCCATTTATCAGTGTACCGACTTCAAGTTCAAGTGATGGATTTTCCAGTGCAAGCGCATCACTTCTTGTCCATGGAAAGCGGACTTCCGTTCCGGCAAGGCTTGCTTATGGCATTATCGTGGATACACAGATCATACGGACTGCACCGGAGAAGTTTATTTATTCCGGGATCGGTGATATGCTCTCAAAGATCACAGCTATTTATGACTGGATCTATGAGGAAAAGTGTGGTTACAGTGAGGTAAATGATTTTGCGGTGATGATCGCAAAAAAGGCGGTCAACAGTTTTGTGCGGACGCCGTATGAGAGCATTAAAGATGAACTGTTCTTAAAAGAGCTGGTCGATTCACTTGCCATGAGCGGGATCGCCAATGAGATCGCAGGAAGCAGTGCACCGACGAGCGGAAGCGAGCATCTGATCTCACATGCATTAGATAAAATATTAGAGATACCGCAGTTACATGGAATCCAGGTTGGCATTGCGACCTATATCATGAGTAAAGTGCAGGATCACCGTTATGTGCGTGTTGAGACGGTTCTTAGGGAAACCGGATTTTTTGATTACGCAGCGACACTTCAGATGAAACGTGATGATTTCATCCGGGCAATCGATATGGCACCGTCCATCAAACCGTTCCGTCACACTTATCTGCATGAGGAGAGTTACCGGGAGGCGGCAAAGAAACTGGTGCGTGAGGATGAAGTTTTAAGCAGAGTACTTGTATAAAACCGGCAATAACCGGGAAAACTTAATAAAAATACAAAAGAGAAAGTAAATGTTCATATTTGGAGCATTTACTTTTTTTGTGAAAAAAATCGGGAGGAAAACAGGGATATATGATTAAAGAAGATGGTTTACCGGTAGGACTTGGGTTTGGACTGGCGATGAATGAGAAGGCATTAGGACAGTTTTCCATGATGACGGAAGATGAAAAAAGACAGGTTATTGATGCAGCGAGAAGTGTACAGACAAAAGAGCAGATGGACAAGATTGTAAAAAATATTGCGGATATGGAATTTTTTTAGAAAGATATGAGGATAAAATATGGGAAATAACATGGATTTGAACTATGAGATGTTCTGTTATCAGTGTGAGCAGACGGCGAATGGAAAGGGCTGTACAAAACTCGGCGTTTGTGGAAAGACACCGGAGATCGCAAATCTGCAGGATCTTTTGATCTTTCAGGTAAAGGGGATCAGCTGTTATGGAAAAGTGCTGATGGAAAACGGTGCACATATGGATAAAACGGTGGTAAGTTTTATTGAAAATGTGCTGTTTACAACACTCACAAATGTGAATTTTGATGTGGATGCACATTTGGAATTATTGCGTGAATCACAGAGAATCAAAGAGCAGGTCAGGGAAATGGCAGGAAAAAGCAGTAATCCGACCGCGCATGCAGCCTATGATCTTCCAGAGAGTAAAAGTGATATGCTGCGCGATGCACCTCTTGCAGGAATTATGTATGATAACACGTTAGATCCGGATATCCGTTCCCTGCGCCAGACGATCATTTATGGGTTAAAAGGTATCAGCGCGTACGGACATCAGGCGAGAGAACTTGGATATTACAGCGATGAGGTGGATGATTTTTATCTGTTAGGGCTTGAGGCGACCACAGATGACAGTCTGACGGTGGAAGAATTGATCCGTATGACAATGCGTACCGGGGAAATGGCACTTGCGGTTATGAAAAAACTCGATGAGGCAAATACGGAAATTTATGGGAATCCGTATCCGCACAAAGTGGATGTAACGATCAAAAAAGGTCCATTTATTATCGTTTCCGGACATGATCTAAAGGATTTAGAGATGTTGTTAGAGCAGACAAAAGACAAGGGTATCAATATTTATACACATGGTGAGATGCTGCCATGTCACGGCTATGAAGGGTTGAAAAAGTATCCGCATCTGGCTGGTAATTTTGGAGGTGCATGGCAGGATCAGCAGAAGCAGTTTGACAATATTCCGGGCTGTATCCTGATGACTACAAACTGTCTGATGCGTCCAAGAGAAAGTTATAAAGACCGTATTTACAGCACAAACGTGGTCGGCTGGGAAGGTGTAAAGCATATTGGAAAAAATGAAAAAGGGGAAAAAGATTTCAGTGAGATCATAAAGCAGGCGTTAGAGCTTGGAGGATTTAAAGAAGACCAGGAAAAACAGGAGATATTGGTCGGTTTTGGGCATGCTGCAACATTAAGTCAGGCAGATAAAATTGTGGAAGCGGTAAAGAGTGGACAGATCCGGCACTTTTTCCTGATCGGAGGCTGCGATGGTGCCAGACCGGGTAGAAATTATTATACGGAATTTGCCCAGATGGTGCCGAAAGACTGTGTGATCTTAACACTTGCCTGTGGAAAATACAGGTTTAACAAGCTGGACTTTGGGGAGGTGGCAGGATTGCCGAGACTTTTAGATGTCGGACAATGCAATGATGTATATTCAGCAGTTAAAATTGCGACGGCACTTGCAGACGCATTTGAAACGGATGTCAATGGTCTTCCACTTTCCATGATCGTTTCGTGGTATGAACAGAAAGCGGTGGCAGATCTTTTGGCACTTTTGAGTCTTGGTGTCCACGATATCTATCTTGGACCGACATTGCCAGCATTTTTAAGCCCGAATGTACTGCAGTATCTGACAGACACATTCCATTTAAGGCAGATCAGTAATGCCAGTGATGACATTAAGACCTGTCTGAAACAAAATATCGCATAAAAACATACTATTGTTCAAAAAATCCAAGCTGCTCTAAGGCGTAAGCAATACCATTTTCGCTTGCGCGTTTGGTTACAAATGATACCTGATCAAACAGGGAAGCCGGGGAAGCATTTCCCATGGCAACGCTGTTTGGTACATAGGAGAGCATCGGCAGATCGTTGTTGCTGTCGCCGATCGCATAGGCGGCGTTAAGATCTAAATGATAATAGTTGAGCACATACTGTATGCCGGTTGCCTTACTGTAGCCGGTCGGGACAAATTCGCGGAAAGTACCGCCGCGGTCGATGCAGGTAAAATAAGGATCACTGACTTTGCGAAATTCTGCTAACTGATCGGGAGTCTGATACCAGATCACAAATTTATCGCAGAAGAAGTTCGGGTTTTCTAAATTTTCCGGCATATCATAATCGCGGCTTACGAATGCTTCATACTGGCGTATGGCATCCGGGTGTGTAAGGGGTCTGCTTTTATCGAATGCTACTTCTTTTCTGGATTCGAAAAGGATATCCACATTTGTTTTTCGCGCTGCTTCTAAAAGCTGCATGGTAATGCTGTGCGTCTGGGCAACGTGCAGTGCTTCCGTGCCGGAGCAGAAAATGTTCGTGCCGCATCCGCAGACATAACCGTCAAAGCCGATCCGTCTGAAACGCGGTTCTACATTCTGAAAGCACCGGCCAGTATTGATAAACATCAGATGACCGAAGGTGCGTGCACGTCTTATTGCATGAATTACACTTTCAGGCAGTGAACCGTCAATCTCCGAAGTTAAGGTTCCGTCAATATCAAAAAAAGCGATTTTTTTCATAGATTCATCTCCGTAAAATAATCATGATAAATAAATCTGACCGAAAGAATTGTACGTTATTTTTTTCAAATTGTCAAAACGAAATAGAAGATGGTATAATGTGCGTAAGCAATGAGCAGTGCCACATGAGGGTAAAACAAAAAATGGCTGCTCGCAGACACTTTGTTGTTTTGTTCTCATGTGATAAGGCGAATGCCCGTCAGTCCGGAAAATCTCTGATTTTTCGGACGTGCATTGCGGACGAAAGCATATATGCAGAATGAGGAGGATTACCATGAAGTACCATACAATAAATGAACTGAGGAACTTTAATTTTAAGGAGGCATATATCGCACAGATCTGTGCTGTAAGCGGGATGTTTGAGATTGTATTTGATAATGTGACGATTCTGCCGGAGAATTCCTGTAACCGTGATATCAGGGAGATGCGTGCAAATGAGCTTGTCTTAAAGATCAGTGATCCGGTAATTGAGGCATTTGTGGAGGAAGGATATAAAGTCTACGATGCGAACGGTAACTTAAAAAAGAAAAATGAGGATGTCGTGATCCTGCCGGAAAATTATGCTGATAAATTCAAAGAGTTAGAGGGCTGTGAAGTATATTCTGTTGAACAGGAAAAAGGATGTTATATCATTTCTGTTGATACGGAGGATCATACATTTTTACTGCGCGTCAGTGGTTCCGGGGATACGGAAGAGTGGGATCGTTTTCTGAACAAATAACTGGAGATAAAGGAGTATTCCGATGAAAATATTAGTGACAGGGTTTGATCCGTTTGGCGGAGCATCGATCAATCCTGCATACGAGGCGGTAAAACTGCTCCCGGATAGGATAGAAGGAGCAGAGGTGATCAAAATGGAGATCCCGACTGTGTTTGGAAAAGATGAGGAAGTCATAAGGACTGCTGTGGAAAAACATCATCCAGATGCTGTGCTATGTGTGGGACAGGCTGGTGGAAGATCCGGGATCACAGTCGAGAAAGTTGCCATTAATCTGATGGAAGCACGCATACCGGATAATGAGGGAAAGCAGCCGTCAGATGAACCGATCAAAGAGGATGGAGAGAATGCATACTTTGCTTCTATCCCGGTAAAGTGCATGGTGCAGTATATAAAAGAAGCCAAAATACCGGCGCGGGTTTCCTACACAGCGGGAACTTTCGTCTGCAATGACATCATGTATCGTGTCCTTTATATGATCGACAAAGAATATCCGCATATGAGAGGCGGGTTTGTACATGTCCCGTATCTGCCGGAGCAGACACTCGATCTTCCGGAAGGAACACCAAGTATGTCGGCTGAGATGATAGAGGAGGCATTAGAGTATGGAATCCGGGCGATCATTGAGAATGAGGAGGATGTGAAGACGACAGGTGGAGAGATTCACTGATGAGATGACGGTGGTATGTGAAATATTACAGTTGAAATTATAAATAATAGAATGATAGAGCCGGAGCAGTGCGGATATGCGCTGCTCCGGCTCTTTGTAGTTTGTGGCGTACATTTCTGACACACATATTTAACGATTCTTTCACATAACCATCACATTACAATCAGCTGTTCTTTAAATTGCGATGTTATCTTTATACCGTTAAAACGGAGCACGTGAGTATGGAAAGTGAGGAAGATAATGAGAAAACCAGGAAAAAGAATGATGAGTGTGATCGCCGGCATTGCAGCTGTTTGTGTGATGACAGGTGGGATCGGGTATCAGGCGATAGCATCCGGAGCACAGACGAACAGTACGGAGCAGAATGAGAAAGGTCAGGATACAGATCAGCAGGAGAGTTCAGACGGCTCTTTTTCGGAAGATGGTACAACACAGATCGGTGCAACAAGCCAGATGCCGGAATTTACGGTAAATGTAGTGACAATGACGGTAGAAGAGATATATGCCACATCCGGAGATACTGTGAGTAAAGGGGATGCCCTTTTTAAGCTGACGGATGAAAGCATGGAATCAGCAAAGGCATATTATGAAGATGCCATTCATGACGCTGAAAATACGCTGAAAACAGCAAAGGCAGATCTTGCAAGTGGACAACTTTCCGCAGAGAGCGCGAAGCAGGATTCCGATTTAACAGCACAGACTGCAGAGGAAAATTATCAGGCGCAGATAGATGCGCTAGATGCTGCAGTGGAAGAAAAAAAGGAAGCATATGATGAAGTAGTAGAACAGATATCTGAATATCAGACGAAGATTGATAACAATGACTATTATGTGGAATGTGCGATTGATGAGAAAAAGGCGGCAGTTGATGCGGCAGAGACGGCGTTGGCACAGGCACAGGATACGCTGACACAGGCGCAGGAGTCTGATAACAGCACAAGTCAGGCGGTATCAGCGGATTTGTCAAATATCAGGGAGCAGATCGGGGCAGGAGCAGATTCAGATACGCTGATTTCCATTGTACAGCAGGCAGTGGATGATTACACGGCAAGAGAGCAGCAGTCTGATATACTTACGGCGGCACAGCAGGCGGCAGATGCGGCGCAGAGCAAACTCGAACAGGCACAGAAGGAATTTGATTCGGCAGTCGAGACTTACAATAAAAATGTAGAAGAAACCAATACAAAAATTACAGAACTGACAGAGAGTTTAGATAAACTGAAATCTGATTATGAACAGGCCGCGCGTGATGCAAAGACACAGAAAGCCGAACTGAAAAATGAATATGATACCGCTGTAGTGGAAGGTAAATATGCGGGAAGTACGTATGAGGCAACTGTTTCGGAACTGGAAAGTGCAGTGGAATCTGCACAGAATACACTTGATACATTAAAAGAAGAACAGACTGCACTGATTGCGTTGGAAAATGGTGTTGTTACTGCAGATGAGGATAGAACGATCGCAGCAGTGCCTTATGAGGCAGGAGATACGCTGCAGCCGGGTACTGCATTTGCGTTGTATTGTGATACACAGACGATCATGATCTCAGTGGAAGTGTCACAGGAGAAGGTAGCGCAGGTTCATGTTGGTGAAGAGGTATCTGTCATGATATCAGGAAACCGGGAAGGAGCAGTAACAGGAACTGTTTCATCGATCGCATCTTCGGCAACGACTGGAGAAAGTGTTTCTAATGTCACTTACGCGGTGATTATTTCAATTGACAATCCGGATGGAAAACTTGGTTCCGGTTCTTCCGCAACCGTTATATTCCAGGGAGAACAGGAGGAAAAAACAGAATGAAAAAGAAAAAGGTGGCAGTAATTCTTTCGTTAGGCGCAGCAGCCCTTCTTATGATAGGAGGGATCAGTGTATATGCACACCAGTTTTCGGACAGCGCGGAATCAGAGACCGTCTATAAAGAGACGACAGCGGGATATGGAACTCTTACAGTTGGAATTACGGAGAGCGGAAGCGTGACGATCGGAAGTATCTCACAGGATATGGACGAGGATATAAGTATATCTTCGGATTCAGGAAGTGGACAGACAAGTGGAACGCAGGCATCAGGAACGTCAACAGGTAATTCTTCGGTGGCGTTAGAGGTAGAGGAAGTGTATATTTCAGTTGGACAGCAGGTAAAGGCAGGCGATGCACTGCTGAAATTGACAGATGACAGTATTGAAAAATATCGGAAAAAATTAAAAGAAGCTGTGACGGAGGCTTCGGCAGATTATAACTCTGCAGCACTTAGTTTAGCGAAAGAAAAGGTAAGTGCCAGCTATTCTTATAACTTAAGTGTGGCAGAGGGAAGTGTGGCGCAGGAAGAATATGAGACAACGATCAGTGAACTGCAGGATGCAGTGGATGAAGCACAGGAAGCAGTGGATGAGTCACAGGCACTTCTTAATTATTATCAGGAAATGATCGATGGTGGCATGGATTTAAGTGAATCTCTCGCAACGGAACAGGAGAATTACAATAAGTTATATAACAAATTAAAAGCAGCAAAGAGTGCATATACCACAAAATCCGTTGAGGCAGAGAAAAAATATAAAGAAGCAATGTTAAACTATGAAAATGCAGACAGCCAGTACTCTGCAGATGTGACTGGTGTGGATGTTTCTGTGGAAACAGCGGAAGATACACTGACAGAAGCAAAAGAAGCATTAGCTGAGTTTGAAGAATTTGTGGGTGATGGCACGATCTATTCAGATTATGACGGTACGATCATGTCAGTCGGCTATGAGGCAGGAGATGATCTGTCCGCAGGTACGGATATTGTAACATTTGCGGACACGGATGCAGTGACGATGACAGTATCCGTTTCGGAGGAAGATATTTCCGGTATTGCGATCGGGGATGAGGTCATGATAGACCTTAACGCTTACGAAGACCAGACTTTTTCCGGCGAAGTTGAAAGTATCGATACTTCTGTATCAAGCGGTTCTTCCACGGTTTCTTATAATGTGACGGTAAAATTAAGCGGTGATGTGGATGGTATTTATACCGATATGACCGGAAATGTGACGTTTATTGAAAAACAGGTAACAAATGTTGTTTATGTTTCAAATAAGGCGGTCATCAACGAAGGAACTGCATCTTATGTGAAAGTCAAAAACAGTGATGGAACTATTGAAAAGAAAGAAGTTACGACCGGATTTTCTGACGGTGTCAATGTGGAGATCACGGAAGGACTTTCCGAGGGAGAAACGGTTCTGATAGAAAGTCAGGTGACAAACGAATGAAACCATCTGAATTATTAAGACTGGTCTGGATCAATATTACCCAGAATAAATTTAAAACGATCATGACTTCGATCGGTATCATTGTTGGTGCGGCGACGATCGTGATGGTGATCGCCATTGGAAAAGGTGGCCAGGAGGATGTGGCAGACCAGTTTAAAAACTTAAATGCAGGTGCGATCGATATTTCCTATGACGGTGGAGATAAAAATCGTGGTGGAAATCAGGATTCCGGTGATTCATCAGGTTCTGGTATGATGATGATGCCATCCGGTGGCGGGGCACCATCCGGCAGCAGTTCTTCCATGGTAGGCTCTGGTGGTTCTTCGAGAGGATTTTCCGGCGGCGGTGATTCCTTTGGTGGTGGTCCGTCTGGTGGAAATGGCGGCGGACCTGGTGGTGACGGAGGCGGCATGCCGGGGGGCATGGGAGGCTTCTTTGGCGGTGGAAGTGATATGGAAGACCGCATGAATCAGGAAAATATCACATTGGATGAAGATGATGTGGATGATATTGAAACCTTTGTTTCCGGAATTTCGGCGGCAACGATATCCTATACGACCAGATCTGCGGTGGATGGCGGGGATCTTGATGAGGCACAGACCTATTCGATCGCAGGAGTAAAAGATAATTATGCATCCATCAGTAATCTGAGTCTTGCAGTCGGGGATTTTATCACAGAATCTGATGATGAAAATAAAGAGAAAGTCTGTGTGCTTGGTGTATCTGTTGCAGAAGAAATTTTTGGAAGTGCGATCGATGCATATGGCAGTGTGATCTATATAGACGACCGTTCTTATGTGGTTAACGGAGTTCTGTCTTCCATGGGGACGGTGGCATCCGGCATCAGCCCGGATGATTCCATTTTTATTCCATATGCGACAGGGGTAAAATATTTAGTGGGAACAAATGTGAATCCGACGATCACTGTGATCGCAGAAGATGTAAGCAACGTATCCGGTGTCACGGAAGAAATCACAGAAGTACTTGCAACTTCCTATCCAAATGCAGAGTTTACTTTTGAGGATGCGGGAAGCAAGATGGAAGCTGCGTCGGCATCGAATGAAATTCTGACGATGCTTCTGATCGCAATGGCGGCTATCGTATTTGTGGTCGGCGGTATAGGAATTATGAATGTGCTGTTTGTGTCAGTCAAAGAGCGCACCAATGAGATCGGTATTTTAAAGGCAATCGGCTGTTCACAGAAAAAAATTCTGTTTGAATTTTTGGCTGAAGCTGCAGCAATCAGCCTGATTGGGGGAGTGCTGGGCGTCATTGCAAGTCTGCTTGTCACCCCGGTGGCCAGATATCTTGGAGTACGTGTCGAACTGACGCCGGCGGCATTTCTGATCGCATTATTGTTTGCACTCATCACGGGAACACTGTTTGGATTCTATCCGGCATATAAGGCGTCGAAACTGGTGCCGGTGGAGGCACTTGGAGCAGAGTAAAGGTTGAAAAAGATTTTGAAAGAGTTTACGTTATAGAGAGTTTTGCAGGTTTTTCGAAATGCTTTAGAAGGGTAAAGGTATTTGATGAAGAAGAAAGTAACAGTTATAGTTGTAATTTTAATAGTGATTATTCTCATTGGTGCAGGTGTGATGTGGCGGATGAGGAGAACAGAGGCAGAGGGAAGTTCGTTAGGGGATAATCAGAAGTATGTTTATGCGTATGTTTCGTCGATTGATGGGAACGAGATAACTTATATGGAAGTGGATGAGTCAGTGGCGAAAGCGGCAGAAGAAAATGCGGATTCTGACAGTATGGAACAGGCTGGAAACAGACAGGCACCGGCGGATATGAGTGGTACGTCAACTGAACAGGACAGCAGTGACCAGGCAGGGCAGGTGCCACCAGATATGGACAGCACCAAGATGCCGTCAGACGCACCGGGTGGCATGTCAGATATGACAGGTGAGACAGTCACAACGCTGATTCCTGTTGGTGTAACCGTACATACTGCATCAGATACGGAAACTACCTTTTCACGTCTTGCCGCAGGTGATCTGCTTAAGATTTTGGTAGAAACAGACATAAGCGGCAATGATGTGATCGAAGAAATCTGGATGTTACAGTAATGTAAGCCGCATACAAAGAGTCATATATAAAGGGTTATACACATAATGAGTCACACACAAAGAAAGGAGCATATATGGACGCAGCACAGCATTTACCTGAAATCATCACCATGCAAAATGTTAACAAATCCTATAAAATGGGAGCTAATTCGCTGCATGTGTTAAAAGACATTTCACTGACCGTTGAAAAAGGGGAATATCTTGCTATCTTAGGACCATCCGGTTCTGGTAAAAGTACCCTGATGAACATTATCGGCTGCATGGATGTTATGGACGGGGGAACTTATAATCTTGACGGTGTTGAGATTGAGATGGCAAAGGAAAAGGAACTGACTAATATCCGCAACCAGAAGATAGGATTTATTTTTCAGAAATATCATCTGATTCCAACTTATAATGTGCTTCAAAATATTGTTATGCCACTTTTAATGCGCGGGATGAATTTAAAAGAAGCAAAGGATGCAAGTATGGATACCATTGCAATGTTAGGGCTTGCAGAGCGTATCGATCATAAACCAAACGAACTTTCCGGTGGTCAGCAGCAGCGTGTTGCGATTGCACGTGCCTTAGTCGGTCAGCCGGCAATTCTGCTTGCAGATGAGCCGACCGGTGCCTTAGACCGCAACAGCGGAAAAGAAGTGTTAAAACTGTTTCAGCGGTTAAGTGATATGGGAAATACGATCGTTATGATCACACACGATCTGAGCGTTGCTGAACATGCGAAGAGAGTGGTGCGTATTGTGGATGGGGAACTCTATGAAAATTAAAAGTGGTATTCGGTTGGCTTGTGTGGTAGGATAATGAAAACTGACAAATGCTGGTTTGGTTATGAAATAAATCGCCCGTCCCAATGGTGTGTCGCAGGTCTGTGAGTGGCATCTTGCGCAAAGCCGGAGTTAATTTTGGTTCCATTGTACGAAAATAAGAAAAGTCTAAGTGTGTCTGAGTTAGATTTTCTCGGAGTGACGTGACCGGCGTTCAACGAGCCATCCGTGGCTCGTGAAGCCTTGTTCTGCCATCCGTGGCAGAACATCACTGTGTATCTACAGACACACTAAGATTTTCTAATTTTCTCCCAAAGTCACAAAATTACTTCGGCTTTGCGCAAGATGCCAGACTTCAGGTTATGAACACCATTTGGGTGGGCGGTTCATCTCAAAATTGGGGGCGTGGGTGTGAATTTTTGATATTCGCACGAATGAGAATATGCTTAAAATCCTAATGTGCTGTATCACTGATATTCAGCCTGATGACTCTCCAGAATTTCCATCTACTACATTGTATTACATGAATTATTTCGTAAATTGTCAGACCAAATAACACAGAATATTTTTTCAAATGTGTATAGCAATAAAAGTAGGCATAACGGGATACATTGAGGTTTTTCCAGTATTATCAAACCGATAATAATCTATTAAACATAGTTATTTGGAAATATTTTTTAATCTGATTCAGACACAAACATTAAAAATTTACGAACCCCCAAGGTTGTAAAATGAGTTCCCCGGCGAAGGGTGGTTCACAGCCTTGCGGCTGGCAAATCGCATCAAGCCGGGATCTGTTTTGTGACTTTGGGAGAAAATTAGGCAATCTTAGTCTGCCTGTTCGTAACACAGTGTTGTGCTGCCACGGACGGCAGCACAAGTCTTAATGCCCCCGGACGGGGCGTTTAAGACGCACACGTCACTCCGCCACAACCTATACCAGGCAGCCTTAGATTGACTTATTTTCGTACAACGGAACAAAACGAGTCCCGGCTTGATGCAATTTGCCAATCGTAAACCCCCAGAACCACCCTACACAAGGAAACTCATGTCACCCACAAACCAGCATTTGTTGAGTAATTCATGATAAACATAGGAGAATTACATATGACAAATGAAGAAATCCGTGCATGGTTAGATGCGGAAGCAGAATCAAAATTTCAGAAGTTTACATCCGGTCTGATTCCCGGAGCAGACCGGATTTTAGGTGTGCGTATCCCAAAACTGCGAACTCTTGCGAAAAAGATTGCAAAAGAGGACTGGCGGGGATATTTAGATCATGCTGTCTGTGATACTTATGAGGAAATCATGCTGCAGGGGCTCGTGATTGGATATGCAAAGGGAGAAATCAATGAGCTTTTGGAGTATGTACGGACGTTTATCCCGAAGATACATGACTGGTCAGTCAATGACTGCTTTTGTGCTACTTTTAAAATTGCACAGAAATACCGTGAAAAAGTATGGGATTTTCTGATGCTTTATGCAAAATCTGATCATGAATTTGCGCAGCGTGTCGTTGCCGTCATGCTGATGGATCATTTCCTGACAGAGGAGTATATTGCGCGTGTGCTGTCTGTGTGGGATAGTCTTGATCATCCGGGGTATTACCGGAAAATGGGAGTCGCGTGGGGCATTGCAACTGCATATGCAAAATTTCCAAAGGAGACACATGCGTTTTTGCTTAATAATCACCTGGATGATGAGACATACAATAAGGCAATTCAGAAAATGATAGAATCTTACCGTATATCGGCTGATGACAAAGAGATTTTGCGCAGAATGAAAAGAAAATTGTAAAAGTTATAAGCGGATAGTTACTGATTATGCAGATAAAATATTTTATTAAAAATAGCATGTAGAAATTATATGCTATTTTTTTGTGCAATACTTACAAATATAATTAAAATAAGGTGTTTTTAATGACATAATATAAGCAATATGCTAAAATCCATACAAAGCATGACATTCTGAATTATCTATACAGGCATATATGCCATTCTATCCACAGATCAAAATTGTAAGAATTTTCAATGCTTTTATTATCCACACATTTAAGCAGGGAGAATTCTTAAAATCCGGAGATTTCTTCCACACAAAGTATGGGAGGATTCTTTAAACCTGAGACTTCTCCCGAATAACATCAGGGAGGAGAAATGAATGGGAACAGCGGATATAGTAACAAAAGAGTATATGAGGGAAAATACCGTATTTGCAGATGCATTTAATTATCTGATCTACAATGGGAAAAAGGTCATTGATCCTGCAAAACTGATAGAAATTGATTCAACAGAGATTGTACTGCCGTTTGGAAATGAAGAAAAAGTCGGTGAAGATAAGAAATGGGAAGTGCAGAAAACAGAATGGAGTTCTGTAAAAAATGGATCAGTAAGGAAGAAAAATGCAAGTAGAGTGGACATAAAAACAGATGCCGTGCAGAGATATCGCGATCTTTTAAAATCTGCAGTAGTAAAACAGGACGAAAAAACGTCTTACGTTCTTTTGGGCATCGAAAATCAGACAGAGGTGCATTATGCAATGCCGGTCAGAAATGCTATTTATGATGCACTGCAATACGGCAGACAGGTGGCGGATATAGCGGCAGAACACCGCAGGAACAAAAAGGATTTTTTAGGAAAAAGTAATGGCGAATATCTCTCCGGATTTTTTAAAGAAGATCATATCAGACCAGTCATTACCCTTGTGATTCATTTTGGAGCGGAAGAATGGGACGGACCGTTGTCATTGCATGAAATGATGGCGACAAGGGATATGGAAATCCTGAGTTTTGTGGAAAACTATCGCATCCATCTGATCGATCCGGCAAAGCTGACAGAAGAAGAATTAGATAAGTTTTCTACAAGTTTAAAAGAAGTTATGGGATATATCAAATATTCAAAAGATAAGGAAAAGCTGTTGGAATTTTTGCGGACAGATACCCGTAAGACTATAGAAATGAATGCAGCGAGGGTGATAAAGATGATCACAAATACACCAATTGAGGTATCGGAAGAAATGGAGGAGATAGAGATGTGTAAGGCAATTGATGATCTGATCTTAGAGAGTGAGTCTCGTGGAAGGATGGAGGGAGAGAAAAAAGGAGAGGCAAAAGGAGAGGCAAAAGGAATGATAGAGATCTGTCTTGAAATGAACTTTTCCAAAGAGGATATTTTAAGGAAGTTACAGGATAAACTTAATATCTCAATGCAGCAGGCAAGTGAATATTTTGAGATATATGGGAAGAACACAAAGTAGGGCTGGATGGTTGTGATCTGTCATCGTGAAAAATGGGAGTATGGGCATGAATATTGATACACAAAAGGTTATAGAGATCGTAAAAAAGGTAAAACCATTATTTTCAGACCGGGAGGGGTCATCAAATATCAAGGTGAAGGGTGTAGCAGATTTTGTGACACAGATTGATTTTAAAGTGCAGGAACAGGTGAAGCAGGCACTTTATGAATTGTATCCGGATATACAGTTTATGGGAGAAGAGAAGGATAACGGTGACATAGATTTTTCGGGTGACGTCTGGATCTTAGATCCGGTGGATGGGACAACAAATCTTATCCATGATTTTCGGAACAGTACACTCTCACTGGCACTTGCGAGAAATGGTATACTTACATTTGGAATCATATATCATCCGTATTCCGATGAAATCTTTGTAGCAGAACGGCAAAAAGGGGCCTGGTTAAATGGAAATCAGATATCGGTCAGCAGCAGGGGAAAATTTTCGGAGTGTCTGATTTCTATCGGAACAAGTCCGTATCATCATGAACTTGCAAAAGAAAATTTTAAAGTTTTTGAAAAGGTATTTACAGATTGCGCAGACATCAGAAGACTTGGCTCTGCGGCATTAGAACTTGCGTACGTGGCAGCCGGAAGGATTGATGCATATTTTGAACGCAGTTTAAAACCATGGGATTATGCAGCCGGAATGCTGCTTGTGGAAGAAGCGGGTGGAAAAGTTACTGATTATAAAGGAAATCCCGTGGATATAACAGGAAATTCTGATATTGTAGCAAGCAGTCAGACGATTGGGAAAATCCTGGTACGGAAATATTTATAAATATAGCGGCAGATCATCGCAGGAACAAAAAGGATTTTTCAGGAAAGAGTAATGGCAAATATCTCTCCGGTTTTTTTTTAGAAAATCATATCAGACCAGTCATCACCTTTGTATCTGATCGATTCGACAAAGCTGACGGAAGAAGAATTAGATAAGTTTTCTACAAGTTTAAAAGAAGTTATGGGATATATCAAGTATCCAAAAGATAAAGAAAAGCTGTTGGAATTTTTGCGGACAGATACCCATAAGACCATAGAAATGAATGCAGCGAGGGTGATAAAGATGATCACAAATACACCAATTGAGGTATCGGAAGAAATGGAGGAGATAGAGATGTGTAAGGCAATTGATGATCTGATCTTAGAGAGTGAGTCTCGTGGAAGGATGGAGGGAGAGAAAAAAGGAGAGGCAAAAGGACTGATAGAGATCTGTCTTGAAATGAACTTTTCTAAAGAAGATATTTTAAGGAAGTTACAGGATAAACTTAATATCTCAATGCAGCAGGCAAGTGAATATTTTGAGATATATGGGAGAAAAACAGAGTAGTGTGTTGTGATATGGCATAATGAAAAAGGAAGTATGAGTATGAATATTGATACACAAAAGATTATAGAGATCGTAAAACCATTAAAGCTTCTGCGTGTGATGCGCAGAAGCTTTTTGTAAATCTGAAAGTTAATTTTTTCCAGAACGACGGTCAATGACGAGGACAAGATCGTAGATGATATTGCGTTGTTCCGGTGTCATCTGACGAAGTTTGTTTATCAGCATAAATTCTTTAGAAGTCGGGGTATCTGGAGAAGTGTAGCCTAAAAGGCAGTCTGTGGAGACATGCAGGGCACCAGCCATAGCTTTTACAGTTTCAAAATCCGGTTCATGATTGCTTTTGATGTAGCCGTTTAATGTTGTCCTTGCAATGTTTAGCATGGAAGCAAAATCTTTTTGGGTAATGTCGCGTTCTTCGAGTAAAAATTGCAGATTTTCTCCAAATGTCATTCTTATAAATCCCCTTATTTTATGAAATGTTTAATCAATATATTATATAGACTGATGGATTTTATTCAGAAATGATATTAAAAACTAGTACAAAATGTATTTACACTACTAAAAAATAGTACTATACTGTATATAGTACAAATGTAACAAAATGAAGGAACAGAACAAGGAGGATTTGGTTATGAAACAGATTTTAAAAAGATTTGGCGCAGGAATGTTGGCAATCATACTGTTAGCTGGTGTTGTTTTCGGACCGGGAAGTTCAACGACGGTAGCAGCCGCAAAAAAGGATAAGACAAAGCCGAATGTTGTTTTGTATCTGAACAAGACAGGATATACAAGAGGAAATGTATATATTCAGGTACAGGCGAAGGATAAGTCCGGGATCAAAAGTATTTTGATCAAAAAAGGCAAAATTTCAAAAAGCAATGCGCGTTATTGGAAAAAGGCGTCGAATATAACAAAGGCGAAAAAGAAAAAGGTAACTTCAAATGCTACCTATTCTGTAAAAGTTACCGACAAAGCAGGAAATGTAACGATCAAAAGAATTACGGTAACAAATATTGATAAGAAAAAACCGACTGTAAAACTTAGCCAGTCCGTTGTGAGTGGTGGAGTGCTGATCTCCGTGTCTGCATCTGATGCCAGTGGAATCAAGAGCGTAAAATGGATCAAAGGTGCGATCAGTGATGCATCCAGTGCAAAGTTCAATCAGGCATATAACATTACAAAAGTCCGCAAATTTACGGTAACACAGAATGGATATTATACGGTACAGGCGGTAGACCGTGTGGGAAATAAATCGGTGGCACAGATTTATGTGGTGGCGAAGCAGGCGTTGTATGATTTGGAGGAGTATCATGGATATAAATTGAATCGAAGAACAACCGTAAAAGACAGTTTGGGAAGAAGTTATACAAATGCTTTAGTTTTAGAAACTTCTTGGGGAGAGCATGAATCAACATATTTTCTGGATGGAAAGTATCAGTATATAGAGGGAGATATTGCCTGCTGCCATGGGTCAGATCCAACAGATGCTTTGTTGCAGATTTATGCAGATGATATATTGCTTTACACATCGGAAACAATTATAGCAACACAGGAACATAAGCACTTTAAAGTAGATATTGGAAATGCCAGATTTATTAAAATTAAAATAACGGATGCGGGTGAAGATCTTTGGGATAGCAGTGAATATATCCTCGCTAATTGTTACCTGTACAATTAAGAAAACCATTCATACATACAGTGTGAAGGGAAGCAAATATCAAAAATAAAAACAAGGGGGAAAACAGCTATGAAAAAAGCAAAACGGATCTTTACAATTTTAATGGCACTGATCGTATTCATCAGCAGTATGGCAGCTTCTGATATTACGGTCAAAGCGGCAGAAGAAACACAGGAAACGGATTATAAAAGTATTTCGGAGCCAAATTGGTATGGAGGAGCATATAGTACCAATAACCCGTTTGCGTGGAGTAATCAGTATTATGGTCAGTGTACATGGTATGCGTGGGGAAGAGCATATGAACTGACAGGCGTGGCATTAAATGAATGTACGGGAAACGCTGCAAAATGGTATAATGCCGCAAAAAATGCAGGACGTTCCGTCGGCAGTACTCCAAAGGCAAATTCAATCGCAGTATTTGGAACAAGTGCAGGATATGGACATGTTGGATATGTGGAAGCGGTAAATGGTGATACAGTGACATTGTCAGAATCTAATAATAGTGCATATGGAAAAGTGACTACAGGTTATGTAAATTCACTTGCAGAAGGAATCACATATTATTGTGGTGCACATAATTTCTCATCGAGCAAGTTGAAGAACAGGTATAGCGGAGAATGGCTGATCGGATATATTTATCTTGTAAATGATCCTGATCCGGGCAGTCTGTCAATTTATGCTAAAACAACTTATTATACGGATGAGGATGTAACTGTTTCATGGAATACACCGGCAAACACTGCCTCGTATGGTTTTACACTGCGCTACAATCCAAAGAGCGGGGATGATCTGATTGACCACTATGTAACGGGAAACAGCTACAATATAGGAAAACTCGGTACAGGAAACTATCGTCTATGGATGAAACCGTACAGTGCCAATGGAACAGGTGGAAAGGCAGTTTATGTTGATTTTAGTGTGACGAACCGCCCTGTCACCTATGTGACGGGAATTACATTAAATCAAAGTTCACTCTCATTAAAAGTTGGTCAGACAGCGACACTCACGGCATCTGTGCAGCCGGGGAATGCCACGAATAAAAATGTGACATGGACATCTTCTAATTCGGGAGTCGTGTCAGTATCTAATGGAACGGTAAAAGCTGTTTCAGCGGGAAGTGCAACCATAACGGCAAAAGCTGCAGATGGAAGTGGAAAGACTGCGTCCTGTAAAGTGACTGTTACAAAAACACATACACATCAGTATGCTGCAAAAGTGACGAAAGCGGCTACATGTAAAGAAGAAGGAATAAAAACCTATACATGTTCCTGTGGAAGTACCTATACAGAAAAAATTGCCAAAACTGCACATAAGGTGGTAAAAGATGCAGCAATTGCAGCAACCTGTACAACTGCAGGCAGAACAGAGGGAAGTCATTGTTCAGTGTGTGGGACAGTAATTACTCCAACGACAGTAATACCTGCGAAAGGGCACACAATTACTCGAACGGTGACAGTCAAAGCAACAACACAGAAGGACGGAAGTATCACAAAAACCTGTGGTGTTTGTGGTGCAACGGAGAAGACTGCGATTTACCGCCCGGCACAGATCGCACTGGCAAAGAAGTCTTATACTTACAATGGACAGGAGCAGAAACCGTCTGTCGTATTGTGGGATAGTAAGGGAAATCAGATTGGAACGACAAATTATACGGTGGCTTACAGTAATAACAGAAATGTCGGAAAGGCAAAAATTACGGTTACATTGTCTGGAAATTATTTTGGTACGCTGACAAAAACATTTAATATTTGTCCTTCAAAAACAGAGATCGTAAAACTTACACGAAAATCAAAAGGATTTCAGGTAAAATGGAAAAAACAGTCCAATCAGACCAGTGGATATGAAATCCAGTATTCGGATAACAGTAAATTCTCTAAAAACAGGACAAAAAGGGTTGATATTTCCAAGAAAACTGCTGTATCAAAAGACGTGAAAAAACTGAAGGCAAAGAAGAAATATTATGTTCGTGTCCGTACGTATAAAAAAGTAAAAGTGAACGGAAAGACAACAAAGATATACTCTGGCTGGTCAAAAGTGAAAATGGTTGTGACGAAGTAACAGATATTAGGACTGAAGTTGTAAATCAGACAGTGAAAACTCCTGCGTTTGTGATGCGCAGGAGTTTTTCAGGTTATATGGAGAAATTAGATACAGATTTTTTGTACAATACTTACAAATATCATTAAAATAATGTCTTTTTAATGACATATTATAAGCAATATGCTAAAATCCATACAAAGCATGACATTCTGAATTATCTATACAGGCATATATGCCATTCTATCCACAGATCAAAATCGTAAGAATTTTCAATGCTTTTATTATCCACACATTTAAGCAGGGAGAATTCTTAGAATCTGGAGATTTCTCCCAAGCAATACAAAGAAGGAGAAATGAATGGGAACAGCGGATATAGTAACAAAAGAGTATATGAGGGAAAATACCGTATTTGCAGATGCATTTAATTATCTGATCTACAATGGGAAAAAGGTCATTGATCCTGCAAAACTGACGGAAATTGATTCAACAGAGATAGCACTGCCGTTTGGAAATGCAGAAAAAGTCAAAGCAGAGAAAAAAAGAAAAGAGCAGGAAGCAGAATGGAGCTCTGTGAAAAATGAATCGGTAAGAAAGAAAAATACCAGTAGAGTGGGTGTGAAAATGGATGCCGTACAAAAATACCGTGATGTTTTCAAATCTGTGGTAATCAAACAGGATGAAAAAACGTCTTACGTTCTTTTGGGCATCGAAAACCAGACGGACGTGCATTATGCAATGCCGGTCAGAAATGCTATTTATGATGCACTGCAATATGGCAGACAGGTGGCGGATATAGCGGCAGATCACCGTCGGAACAAAAAGGATTTTCCAGGAAAAAGTAATGGCGAATATCTCTCCGGATTTTTTAAAGAAGATCATATCAGACCAGTCATTACCCTTGTGATTCATTTTGGAGCGGAGGAATGGGACGGACCGTTGTCATTGCATGAAATGATGGCGACAAGGGATATGGAAATCCTGAGTTTTGTGGAAAACTATCGGATCCATCTGATCGATCCGGCAAAGTTGACGGAAGAAGAATTAAATAAGTTTTCTACAAGTTTAAAGGAAGTTATGGGGTATATCAAGTATTCAAAAGATAAGGAAAAATTGATGAAATTTTTGCGGAAAGATACCCATAAGACTATAGAAATGAATGCAGCAAGGGTGATAAAGACAATCACAAATACACCAATCGAGGTATCGGAAGAAATGGAGGAGATAGAGATGTGTAAGGCAATCGAAGATCTTATCTTAGAGGGAGAAGCAAAAGGAGAGGCAAAAGGAATGATAGAGATCTGTCTTGAAATGAACTTTTCTAAAGAAGATATTTTAAGGAAGTTACAGGATAAACTTAATATCTCAATGCAGCAGGCAAGTGAATATTTTGAGATATATGGGAGAAAAACAGAGTAGGGTAAAACAGCTGTACCCCCATAAATAAAAGGAGTTACAGCTGTTTTGATAAAATTAATAAAAGAAATGTTACATCTCAACTACGGCAACACCCCATCCGTCGAGATTGATCTTATCTCCACAGGCAATAGCCGTTTCAGAAATCAATTCCACACCGTTTTTTTCGTGATGAACCACAGAAACCGGATCTTTTGAGTAATTCAGGTAGTAGCACAATTCTTTGCCAAAATCGTTGACACCCTTCTTTACGATCAGTGGATAATGCGGTGCACCGGATGACAGATTTCCACCCGAAAAACCGGCTTTAAGCAGGAATGATAAAAGCACGGATTCTAACAGTTCATGATTATCAAACATCGTTCCAAAATAAAGTGTCGAACCATTACCATACTGATTTATTGCTGCAGCAGCATAGCGTTCGTATGCCGGATGGCTGTATTTTAATACCGGTATGGCGGTATCACAGGTGATAAGCTCCATCCATTCACTTGCAGAAGCACATAGGGAAGCAGAATGGTCATCGGAGATTGCAAAGTGTTCTTTGGCGATCGCAGAGATGTTATTCTGAACCGGTGCTATGTCCACATGATGCGGATGTGTAAACTGGTCATAATGAAGTCCCAGACATTTATGCAGCATATGTGGCTGCATATCCGGATAAATTTTTAAATATTCATCCGAGAAACCGCTGCGGAAGGATGTGATCAGGTGTCCGCCGCCTGCTACATAGGAATTCAGTGCAGAGAGCAGTGATTCTGGTGCGCTGTAGAGTGCCGGTACGATCAGACATTCATAACCGGAAAAATCACGTTCTTTAGATGAAATCATATCATACTCAATATTTAAGCGGTAGAGGGCATCTGCAAACCAGCGCATTACAGTGTTGTAGCCGTTTACACCTGTATTTTCCAGAGGAAACTGTGCGAATCCGGTCAGAGAAGCATTGTCAAGCATGATAGCGACCTTATTTTCTTTTTTCAGGTTCTTTAAGTGAGAACCGATCTTTTTCCATTCATTTCCGATAACAACAGCCTCGCGGTAAGTTTCATTTTCTGAAAAATCGTGGGAGAGTACGCCTTTCCAGTAGCTTTCAATCGCATTGTGAATTGAATGCCAGTGCCAGTACATTACACTGTTTGATCCATTTGCGATATGACTGTATGCCTGAAGACGGAGCTGTCCCGGATAAGGAAGCCATGGAGTCATTCCCTGGGCTTCGGTCTCTAAGATCAGATAATTATCTTTTTTCAGGCTGCGTGAGATATTTCCGCATACGGTGATCTCAGCACCAGTCAGTTCCTCGTTGGATGGATGATAAATATCGGCACCTGCAACTGTCATGCAGCGGGCGGCATCGTACTGATCCACTTCAGGCTGATAACCGATGGAATGGGTTGTCCATGCAAAATCAAAGTTCTGGGTGATAAACTGGTCATCACGTTTATATTCGCGGACAATATCAGCCTGCCAGCCCAGAAATTTTGTGACAAGCGAGCGCTGGAATTTACAAAATTCTGCGGCAAGACTCTGGTTGATCGTACCTCTGACATCCGGAAAGTCATCCCAGTCATTTACACGGTTGCTCCAGTAATCAAGTCCGAACTCATGGTTAAAATCATTGATATCCGGAAACTTTTCTTTTAAATAATCTACAAACATTGCCTGAACACGGGGACCGGCAGTTCCATAACTTTTGGTCTCATTATCAAGCTGATAGCCGATCACATGTGGTACATCCTTCACGTGCTCCATCAGAACGCGGATCACGCGTTCGGCATGGGAGAGATAATCAGGGTTTGTGATATCCATATTCTGACGGTGACCGTATCGTTCGCGGCCATTCTGTGTGATCGCAAGGATATCCGGATATTTTTTTACCAGCCATGTCGGTACGGCATAGGTCGGTGTTCCGACGATCACGGAAATATGGTGGCGTGCAGCAGCGTCTAACATTTTATCAATATGTGTAAAATCATACACCCCTTCTTTTGGCTCTAAAGTGCTCCAGGTCGATTCTGCGATACGGATGACATTCATCCCTGCTTTTTCCATCATCTCCATATCTTTTTCCACACGGTCATATGGTAGATATTCGGAATAGTATGCAGCTCCAAAATAAAGTTTTTCTGTTTTCATATTGCCCTTTCTTTTCATGATATCTGTAAGTGTTATACACAAAGCAACCGCTTGCGCAAATATAGTATATCATTCAGAAATTTGTATGTAAACCATAATGCTGTAATGCAACAGATAAAAAATCGCAAATGGCTGTAAATGCATGAAAAAAAGTATATAAAGCGGAAAAATAAAAAAATAAAAGCATATTTATTCAAAAAAATATAAAAAAAACTGCGCAATAATGTAGTTTGATCGCAACAAGGAAGATGATAAAACGTGAAAAATACTAAAAATAAACGATAAAAATTAGTAAAAAACACCAAAATAAAAACAAAATATATTGTAATAAATGAATAAAAAGGCGATAAAAATATTGTTGAAATATGTTAATTGTAAATAAAATATGAAATATTTATAATTGAATAATCGGTTGCGCAAACGGAAAATATTTATGAATAAATATATTTGCGTAAAAAGAAGAAGGGAGAAAGAGGATGAAACGAAGGTTTATAAGTGGACTGCTTGCCGGTATGATGGCAGTTTCACTGCTTGCCGGATTGCCGGAACCGGTGAAGGTGTCGGCAGAAACAGTTTCCGGTATGGAAAATGCAAATTTTGATTTTGAGGATGGACTGACCGGATGGGACACAACCGGAACGGTCACGGAGGAAACTTCAGGTGCACAGGGAGGAAGCAAATATGTGCATCTGGAAGACAGTAAAAGATAAGGCACCGGTCGTCGTTTCGGTTGATAAGACAGCATTAAATGCGCAGATTGCCAAAGCTGAAAAAATAAATGCATCAGACTATACAGAAGAAAGCTATAAAGTTTTTGCTGAGGCACTTGCAGCAGCAAAAGAGGTGGCAGCAAACGAAAAGGCAACGCAGGATGAGATTGATGCGGTTACAGAAAGATTAGCTGCAGCAGTCGGTAATCTGAAAGAAAAAACAGCGGATACAGAAAAACCAGCGGATACAGAAAAGCCAGGTGATACAGAAAAACCGGCAGATACAGAAAAGCCAGGTGATACAGAAAAACCGGACAATATAAAGAAACCGGCGGATACAGAGAAACCAGATAATACAAAGAAAAACGTGAAAGTACAGAAAATTACGATCACACCGGGACAGTATTCTCTGGCAGTTGGGAAAAAACTGACCCTGAAGGCAACCGTTGGCCCGAAGAAAGCGACGAATAAAAAAGTTGTATGGTCATCTTCGAATACGAAATATGCGACGGTAAACAGCAAAGGTGTTGTGACAGCAAAGAAAGCCGGAGCAGGAAAAACAGTTACGATCACGGCAAAAGCAGCGGATGGAAGCGGTGTTCGTGCCAAAGCCAAGATCAGGATCATGAAACATACAGTTACAAAGATCACATTACAGGCAAAAGCTAAAACAGTGAAAGCCGGTAAGAAGATAACTGTGTATGCAAGAGTAAAAACAAATGGAAAGAAAGCCAATTCAAAGATTGAATGGACTTCTTCAAACAACAAATATGCGACAGTAAACAGCAAAGGTGTTGTGACGGCAAAGAAAGCCGGAATTGGAAAAACAGTTACGATCACGGCAAAAGCAACCGATGGAAGTGGTAAGAAAGCAACCATAAAAATCAAGATCAAAAAATAAGTCAAAGAGACTGCGGTATGAAAAATGCCGCAGTTTTTCTTTTGAAAAAATATCTATGATTTGTCGGGAAAAATACTGTAAAATATAGTGTAGACAGTTATACTCTTATTCATTAACATAAATGAATAAGCAATGTTTTTTGCAGGCTGCCAGAGAATAAAGCCTGACATTAAAACCGGTATAAGTATGGAGGATGGACATATGGAACTGAATCATAATAAAGAAAAACTTGACAATTATAGAAAACGTGCGGCAGAATTGGTCGGTAAAATGACACTGGAAGAAAAAGTGGCACAGACCCTGTATCAGGCACCGGCGGTGGAACGGTTAAATATAAAGGCATATAACTGGTGGAACGAGGCACTGCATGGTGTGGCAAGAGCCGGCACAGCAACAGTATTTCCGCAGGCGATCGGTCTGGCTGCAACTTTTGACGAAGATCTGTTAGAACAGGTCGGGGATGCGGTGTCAACGGAGGCAAGAGCCAAATTTAATATGCAGCAGGAAGGAAAAGATACAGATATTTATAAAGGCCTGACTTTCTGGGCGCCGAATGTCAATATTTTCCGCGATCCAAGATGGGGCAGGGGACATGAGACTTTTGGGGAAGATCCGTATCTGACCAGCCGTCTTGGAGTACGGTATATTGAAGGCTTACAGGGACATGATGAAAATTATTTAAAAGCGGCTGCATGTGCGAAACATTTTGCAGTTCACAGCGGACCGGAGGTGGTGCGTCATGAATTTGATGCCAAGGTGACGGAACAGGATTTAAGGGAAACATATCTGCCGGCATTTGAAGCATGTGTAAAAGAAGGAAAAGTAGAAGCAGTAATGGGGGCCTATAACCGGACAAATGGAGTTCCGTGCTGTGGAAACAAACGTCTGCTGAACGATATTCTGCGAAAAGAATGGGGATTTTTGGGACATGTGACATCTGACTGCTGGGCAATCAGGGATTTTCATGAAGGACATCATGTTACAAGCACCGCGATCGAATCGGTTGCGATGGCAATGAATAATGGCTGTGACTTAAACTGCGGTACATTGTTTGGCTTTCTGGTTCAGGCGGTAAGACAGGGACTGGTCAAAGAAGAACGTTTAGATGAGGCTGTCACAAATCTTTTTACGGCAAGAATGAAACTGGGTGTGTTCGATAAAAAAGAAGAAAACCCATATGATAAAATTCCTTATCTTGCCGCAGACAGCAAAGAAATGAGAACTTTCAATGAAGCAGTAGCAAAACGCACGATTGTCCTGTTAAAAAATAAGGAGCATATATTACCGCTTGATAAAAATAAAATAAAAACGATCGGTGTGATCGGGCCGAATGCAGACAGCAGACGTGCGTTAGTTGGCAATTATGAGGGAACTGCGTCACGTTACATTACTGTGTTAGAGGGAATTGAAGATTATGTCGGCGATGATGTGAGGGTGCTCTATTCAGAGGGATGTCATCTTTATAAGGATCGTACCAGCAATCTGGCACAGGAGAATGACCGCATGTCGGAAGTGCTTGGTGTATGTAAAGAGAGTGATGTGGTTATTGCAGTACTTGGGCTCGATGCAGGTATTGAGGGAGAAGAAGGAGATGCAGGCAATGAGTATGGCAGTGGTGACAAACCGGATCTGAATCTTCCGGGACTACAGGAGGAAATTTTAGAAGCAGCAGTATCCTGTGGCAAACCTGTTGTTTTAGTCCTGTTATCAGGAAGCGCGCTTGCGGTAAGCTGGGCGGATGAACATGTGGATGCGATCATACAGGGATGGTATCCGGGCGCAAGAGGCGGAGCGGCGATTGCAGATATTTTGTTTGGAGAAGCAAATCCGGAAGGAAAACTGCCGGTCACATTTTACCGTACCACGGAAGAACTGCCGGAGTTTGAAAACTATTCCATGAAGGGAAGAACTTACCGTTATATGAAACAGGAGGCATTATATCCGTTTGGCTATGGACTTTCCTATACGGAGTATACGTATCAGAATATCAGGTTTTTAGAGCAGAGACCAAAGACCTCTGATGGGGTAACGATCGGTGTGTCCGTAAAAAATACCGGAAAAATGGATGGTATCGAGACGGTACAGGTTTACGTGAAGGCAGAACATTCTGATATGCCATATGGACAGTTGAAAAAGATCGTAAAACTTCCACTTCACGCAGGAGAAGAAAAAGAAATTCACATCCGCTTAGAACCGGAGGCGTTTATGCTGTATGATGAGAAAGGAAAGAAGATCCTGCCGTCTGGAAACTTCCGGATATTTGTCGGAGGTATGCAGCCGGATACGCGTAGCGAGAGGCTTGCCGGAAAAACGGTAAAAAGTCTGATACTGGAATAAAATTAGGAAAAAAATAGGATTGATTTTTGCCCCTGGTTGTACAATAATAAACTTAGTTGCGCAACTAAGCGCAAAAAAGCGAGGGATAAGAGTTTATGGATAAGGGGTCAGAAAAAAATATTACGATTGCGGATGTGGCAGAGGCACTTGGGGTATCAAAGACAACCGTATCGCGTGCAATCTCCGGCAAAGGACGGATCGGTAAGGAAACGAGAGAACGTGTTTTAGCATATATAGAGGAGCATGACTATAAGCCAAATGTGATTGCGAAAGGGCTTGCACAGTCTAAGACTTATAATATCTGTGTTGTCATGCCGGGAGAGTATGATGTGGTGGATCTTACATTCTTTCAGGAATGTCTGTTTGGCATACAGGAGATCGCTGGAAGCATGGAATACGACATCCTGCTTTCTATCTGTATGACAAATGATATATCTTCTTTAGAGCGTATCATTGCTAACCATAAAGTGGATGGTGTGATTTTGATGCGGACTTTTGTGGAAGATGAGCAGATCGAGTTTTTACAGACAAAAAATGTACCGTTTGTCACGATCGGAAGTACCAGTACCAATTATAAAGGTGTGATCCAGGTAGACCACAATCACAAGAGCGCATGCAAAGAACTTACATCGATCATATTGATGAAACAAATGGAAAAAATTGCGCTGATCGGCGGCAATGAGGAACATGTGGTCACACAGAGCCGTCTGCGGGGATTTCGCGAAGCATATGCAAAGATGGGAAAAGAGTTAGATGAGGACCTGATGTTTTTAAGCCAGGATAATCAGGTTTTGGTGGAAAAAGCAGTCAAGGAAGCGTTGAACCGGCAGGCAGACTGTATTCTATGTATGGATGATGCTGTCTGCAGCCGTGTTTTAAAAACACTCCGCCAGCAGCATGTCAAAGTACCGGAAGATGTCCGGGTGGCATCATTTTATAACAGCATGGTACTTGAAAATAACGTACCGTCGATCACATCGCTGTCATTTGATGCGAAAGAACTTGGAATGGTAGCATGCAGAACACTGCTTGATCTGACGGAGGGACTTGAAGTAAAAGAACGCACATTACTTCCATATGAAGTGGTACTCAAAGAATCGACAAAGTAAATACAGACAGGAAAATCTATGGATAGATTGAAGTTATGAATTTGAAATGGGCGAAGCACAGGAAAATGAATGTGTTTCGCTTTTTTTTTACAGAAAACTGTTTTGCTGGGCAGATATACCCAGTTTATATCTTTTGAAAATGTTACCAAATCTGCCCCCAAAATCACTGGTTCAAAAATTGCAAAAAAAGAGCTAAAACATCCATAAAAAGCATGTTACATAATTGAAAATGCACGAAAAATCGATGGTTAACGGTTGCGCAAAAGTCGAATATGAAAAAAATAAAAGAAAGAGAAGAAAATAATATTGTGCAAAATTGCTAAAAAATGGTCGGATTTATTATAAATAGTGGACATTGACACAAGTATGTAACAGAGATATACTCTAACCATAGAACAACCGATTGCGCATAGCGCAACACGAAAAAGCGTTCTAAAAGAACATTTTTTTCTATCAAGGAAAAGGGAGGATTTTCAAATGAAGAAAAAAGTCATCAGCACAGTATTATGTGCAGCAATGGTAGCTTCCATGTTCGCAGGATGTGGAAACAAAGCCGCAAACAACAGCACAGCTGACAACAGCGCAGCAGAGAGCAGTGATGCAGCTGCAACAACAGAAGCAGGCGATGCAGCTGCAGAGACAGAGGCAGCATCAGCTTCCGATGATGCAATCGCAAATCTGATCGCATCTACAGATGGAACCGTAGATATCCAGTTATGGTGCTCAGAACTTGAAGCTTATCAGAATGTTATGAAAGAGCTGACAGACAAATTCAAAGAGCAGTACTCAGATGTAGATTTCAACATCACAATCGGTGCTGTATCTGAGGCAGATGCCAAAGATAAGATTCTTGAGGATATTGATGCGGCAGCAGATGTATTTGTATTTGCAGATGATCAGGTAAATGATCTTGTAAATGCAGGTGCGCTTCAGGAAGTGGCAGCTACATATACATATGATCCGAAAGAAACAAACTCAGAGGCAACTGTAGCAGCAGCTACCAAAGACGGAAAACTTTACGCTTATCCGTTAACAGCATCAAACGGTTATTTCTTATACTATGATTCAAACATCTTCTCTGAAGAGGATGTGGCTTCCTGGGAAAATCTTACAGCAAAAGCGGAAGAAGCAGGAACAAAAGTTGGCATGAATGTAGCAGATGGATGGTATCTGTATGGATTCTTCTCTGGTGCAGGCTGTGAACTTTCCATGAATGAAGATAACTCAAATAATTGTGACTGGAACTCTGAGACAGGTCTTGCAGTAGCACAGAGCATTGAAAATATCACTTCTTCTCCGGCGTTTGTAAGCGTACAAGATCAGGATGCAATTACCATGTTAAATGACGGTACACTTGGCGCATATGTTTCCGGTACATGGAACACCGGATCTTTTGAAGCGAAATACGGTGACGGATATGCAGCATGTAAATTACCTACTTTCGATGTAAATGGAACAGCTACACAGATGGGATCTTATGCAGGATACAAATTCGTAGGTGTGAACTCCCATGCTAAAAATGTTGGCTGGTCAATGCTCCTTGCTGAGTATCTCACAAATGAGGAGAGCCAGTTAGCAATCGGTAACGCTACATCAGAGGGACCGGCTAACACAGTAGCAGCAGCTCAGATTGATTCCCCGGCACTTGCAGCACTTGCAGCGCAGTCAGAGTTTGCAGATCAGCAGGTTGTAGGCAATAATTACTGGGATCCGGCAAAGGCACTTGGACAGAATCTGGTTGACGGTGCAACAGATCTTCAGGCTGTACTTGATGATGCAGTAGCTGGTATTACACAGCCGGTAGCTGAATAATCAAAATATCTGTAAAACTCATATTTCCACATGACCTGACAGACAGGTCATGTGGGGATTTTTAAAAAGAGAAAAGTTTTTGTTACCGAAACAAAAATTCTCATTCACGCGCATAGGGAGTGAATCTATGAAAACATTTTTAAACGCAATCAAAAAATACTTTGTCGATTTCGGAACAGCAGTGGCAAAGGGAGATATCTGGTGCAAGCTTTCACTGCTTGTTATGGGTGCCGGATACTGGGGACGGAAACAGATCGTCAAAGGTGTCTTAATAACAGCCCTTGAAGTGGTAGTGATCCTGTTTACAGGAATGTTCTCTATCAATTATATTAAGGATTTAAATACACTTGGTACCGTTCAGTATGAGTCCGTATTTGATCCGCTGACCTTGAAAAATACTGTTAATGATTACGATAACTCATTGCTGATCCTGCTATATGGTATTATTGGTGTTCTCGTAATCGTAGCATTCATATTTTTATATATAAGCAATATGAAAGCTGTTTACCGGCTTCAGCTTATGAAAGAAGAGGGAGAACATGTCAATACATTTGCAGAAGATATAAAATCTCTTTTCAATGGTAAGTTTTATATCACATTACTTACCCTGCCGAGTATCGGTGTTATTATGATGAACATTATACCGATCATTTTTATGTCCTGTGTGGCATTTACCAATTATGATATGGATCATATGCCGCCAAACTACCTGTTTACATGGGTTGGACTTAGAAACTTTAAGAATATGTTTACAGGCGGCACCACGATCACATTCTCCTATGCATTCGTAAGAATTCTTGCATGGACAATGATCTGGGCAGTATCGGCAACATTTACAACTTTCATCGGTGGTATTCTTTTGGCAAAGTTGATCAACCATGAAGATACACATTTTAAAAAAATGTGGAGATCACTTTTTGTTGTGACAATCGCGATTCCACAGTTCGTAACATTGCTTCTTGTAAGCAAAATGTTCAGCGACCACGGTATTGTAAATACATTATGTTCCAACATCGGTCTGACAGGCTGGTTACAAAGCATCGGACTTGTTTCAGGAAACTATATTCCATTTCTCTCTAAACCGGGCTGGTCTCATGCAATGATCATTCTTATTAATATCTGGGTCGGTGTTCCATATCAGATGCTTTCCGCTACCGGTATTCTGATGAATATTCCGACAGATCAGTTGGAGAGCGCACGTATCGATGGTGCAAATAAATGGCAGATCTTCTGGAAGATCACAATGCCGTATGTATTATTTATCTGTGGACCATCCCTGATTCAGAGCATCATTGCAAACATCAATAACTTTAACGTTATATATCTGCTGACAAGTTCCAATGCAACAGCAAACATGGCATTTGCAAACTCTAATGCAAAAGAGACAGACCTTCTCATTACATGGCTGTTTACATTGACCAACGATAACTCAAACTATAAGATGGCATCGGTAATTGGTATTATTTCATTTGCTATCTGTGCGCTTCTTACATTGCTTAGCTATACAAGAATGATCAGTGGCGATAAAGAGGAGGTGTACCAATAATGAAAAAGAAAACATGGAAAATCATTGTAAGACATTTAGTACTTGCTCTTTTGGCAATCATCTGGCTGATTCCGATTGTATGGCTGGTTGTAACATCCCTTTCCACTACAAAGGGTGTAAGTTATCAGCACTTTTTCCCGGAACACTGGACACTGGCAAACTATCATCAACTGTTCTTCAAGACAGATACAGCAGCAAACTTCCCTGCATGGTTTAAAAATACTTTTATCGTAGCATTTTTTACCTGTATCGTTTCATCCGCTTTTGTACTGATGGTCTCTTATGCATTCAGTTGTATGAGATTCAAGGCGAGAAAACCTCTGATGAGCTTTTCTATCATTCTTGGAATGTTCCCAGGTGTACTTTCCATGATCGCTGTTTATTTTGTTTTAAAAATGATCGGACTTACCGATTCACTTGCAGGTCTGGTTATCGTATATTCTGCAGGTTCGGGACTTGGGTTTTTAGTATTGAAAGGTTTCTTTGATACCATCCCGGTTTCACTGAGAGAGGCTGCCCGCTTAGAGGGTGCTTCCGAGGCAACAATTTTTGGAAAAATCATTATTCCGCTGTCAAAACCGATGATAGTATATACGATTATCAACTCTTTCCTGAATCCATGGATGGATTTTGTTCTGGCACGGATCATGATCAAGTCGAAAGATTCGGCAGACTGGACAGTTGCGATCGGTCTTTATAACCTGTTACAGAAGACTCTGATCGGAGATTACTTCGCAATCTTCTGTGCCGGTGGTGTAATGATCGCAATCCCGATTTCCATTCTCTTCGTAGTGATGCAGAAATTCTATGTTGAGGGTGTTACCGGCGGAGCTGTTAAAGGCTAAATTGCGGGAAGTAACACTAAGTAGACATTGCAGCAGAGGCTGCAATGCCTAAGTGTTACTAACCCGCGTTGGAAGAACGCAGGAGCAGCGTTCTTCTGAGAAAGTGTAGTTTTGAGAAGAGTATTAACTCTTTTAGATAAAATTTTAGAGGAGAAAGAAAAAAATGGATAAATTTGTACTGAATCTTATTCATCGTCCGGAGCTGGTTCCAGAGTATTCTGCGACAGTGACAGGACAGGGAAAAGAAGAGGATATCGGAGATAAAGCACTTTTAACAGAGTCTTTGGATATCTTTAAGACACAGCAGAGATTAGCTCACGAGAATGGATTAAAAGTAACCATTCAGATGACATATGCTTCACTCTTCAATGATGAAGCAGTAGAGATCGCAAAACATGACCATGAAGTATATGGTGATGAGATCGCATTATCTTTATTAGGACTTCCTTGCGAGGAGTTCCGCGAAAAATATAAGACAAAAGACTTCTGTATCTGGATGTTCTCCATGGAAGATAAGAAAGCCATCGTAAATGATGTATTCGAAAAATTCCATGACAGATTCGGTTTTTATCCGGAGTCCACAGGATCTTATTATATGGATGCTGACCTGACAAACTATATCAAAGCAACTTATCCGACTGTAAAATGTGCAGTTGCTACCTGCTGGGAGGAAGGTCCGAAGGCATATCACACCTGCAACAACTCCTGGTATACATTATTTGATGGCGGCCCATGGGCACCATGGATCCCATCGAAACAGAACACACATGCACCGGCTGCAAATAAAGAGGAAGACAGTGGTATCGTAGCGATCCCTCATCTTTCCCGTGACCTGATCGCATGTTACGATGGAAATGGTTCGAACTTCGGAACACATCCGCAGAATGTACTCCGTGGTATGATTTATGATACAAAGACATGGGAATATCCATATCTTTATAACTTAATCGACCAGTACCGTTCCTTAGAGAAATATAACAACGGATATGCATACAACATGATGTTCGTTGGACCGGGCTGGATGAACAAGATGGGACGCTGGGAGCAGCCATATGAACTTCTTTACAAATCCTACAGTGATGGATGTGCTTACTATGGAAAGCTGAAAAAAGAAGGTCAGTTAATTGACATGACTATGTCAGAGTTTGCTGATTATTATCGTGAGAAAAAAGGTGTCAACCAGAACAATTACAATGAGCCGGAATGTGCTCTCTGGAGAGATATCTTATATGGTTCAGACAAACAGTTATTCTGGTACTGCGATCCGTACATGAGAGCATGTGTTAATATGGATCAGGGCGGTGCGATCGTTGATCTTCGTCCTTATGCAGCAAAATTAGAGTGGCCGGTCGGCATTGGAACAAAACATGTTCAGGATGCATCCTACCCATTCTTAATCCAGGAGAAATACCGTGCAGGTTACTTTACACATTACGCAGGAGAGGGAACTGTAAGAAGTGCAAAACTTTCTTACAAAGGAGAGGAAGTTGATCTCTGCCTCTGCCCGACACATGCACACTTCTCCCAGGAAGGCAAGACAAGAATCCTTACATTAGACCCTGTTACAATCGAGTTTAAGGATCTGACTGTAAAACTTCAGACAAAAGAATACTTTGAGGAAGGATCTTCCAACATCAGGATCGAGCGTCACATCTTAGAGATGAGTGATCCGACTGCAGAAGTAACATTAAATGAATACATGGTTGCATGCTATGGTACAACTGAATATTCCGAAGATATGAGTCATATCACATTAAAGATCAACGGACCGGAAGAGAAGACGATCAACTATGAATACAAATGCCGTGAAGAGGGCGTCGTAGGAGCTACAGAGGTTTCTGCAGTCGTTCCTGAAATCGAGACAAGAGTATCCATGACAGCATCCGATGCAAAGGCAGAAGGATATGTAAAAGAAGGATATGCATTCTCACCAATGTTCACATTGGGATACAGAAAAACAATCTCAGATAAGGAGGTATTTGCAACATGGCTCAACTTGGCAAAGGCAAATTAAATTATAGATGCCCATCCTGTTTTTTAAGAGATCTTGACATCGATATGTTCTACAATAAAGAAACTGGTATTTATAGCTGTATCCGCTGTCAGTACCGTGGAACGGAAGAGGATGTATTAGAGAAAAACGAAATGATCCGTTTCCGTTATAAAGCAATGCATGATAGAATTACAAAATTTGATTTTGATTAAATTCTGATATCAGAAACAAAATGGCTGCCGTACTGAAATAATGTACGGCAGTTTTAAAAAGAGGTAATAACCATGGGAAAAAAGAAAAAAGACACGATGGAATTGAGGTTTTACGAAGTTCCGCAGGGTGAATATGTTCTGGCACTTTTAGGAGACAACTGGATTCGTGATTACGGACATGATGAAAGCAATCTTCATTTTCACAATCTCATGGAAATCGGATATTGTAAAAACGGTACCGGCAGGCTGATCTTAAATGAACAGACAAAAAGCTACGAACCGGCAATGGTCAGTATTATTCCGCAGAATTACCCGCATGTGACGATCAGTGATATAGCGGAGGGACCAAGCTATTGGGAATATCTATTTTTTGATCCGATGGTCATGATCCAGGAATTGTATCCGGATAATGCTGTCATGCAAAAAAAAGTATTACAGATGGTCAATCGAAAGGCTTTGTTTTTCCATGAATGGGAAAATCGCGGGATTTCCGTTCTTGTGAAGATGCTCATGGATGAGATGAGACAGAAAAAAAGCCATTTTAATGATTGTGTCAGAGGTCTTTTGATCGCATTTTTTACAGAATTGCTCCGTATGTGTGAAAGTGATGTATCGGAGGATGAAGTAAAGAAAAAGACAGGTGTTTCCCAGATTACGGCAGCACTTGATTATGTCAGATTAGAGTATGCGAATAATATTCGTGTGGAAGAACTTGCAAAGGCAAGTCATATGAGTGAGACGCATTTCAGAAGAGTGTTTGAATCTTATATGAATATGTCACCTATGGATTATATCAATCTGATGCGTGTGCAAAAAGCATGTGATATCATGAAAAAGACAAATGATCCGATGGATGTGGTCGCACAGAAAGTGGGATTTACCACGACATCTACATTTAACCGGAACTTCAAAAAATATCTGAATACATCTCCGTATCAGTGGAAGATCAGTCCGGAAAATTATGAGAGAAAACTGTTAAATTATAATATTTCCGCTTTGAAAGGCTGGTAAAACTTATGATTGAAAATGCGTGTTTTGTGTTGAAATACAGATGTAAAATGCGCATTTTTTCGTTAAAATGGAGATAAGAAAAAGATAAAAGGAGAACATTACATGTCATTCGAAATAAAAAAGATCCATGATCCGAAGTTTTTTAAGGAAAACTGTATGTCAGCGCACTCTGATCATATTTCATATGCAGATGAGAAAGAGGCAGAGGAGAAAAAAAGCAGCTTCCGGTTACCGTTAGATGGAATCTGGAAATTTCATTATGCAAAAAATTATGCACAGGCTGTTACCGGATTTGAGGCAGAGGATTTTGACTGCAAATGCTGGGATGATATCCGCGTGCCGGCGCATATCCAGATGGAAGGTTATGATATTCCACAGTATGTGAACATCCAGTACCCGTGGGACGGCAGGGAAGATGTATGGCGCGATACGGTGCCGAGTGAATTTAACCCGGTAGCAAGTTATGTAAAATATTTTACACTGCCGGAAGGGTTTATGAAAAATGGTCTTTATATTTCCTTTCAGGGCGTTGAGAGTGGTTTTGCACTGTGGTTAAACGGTCAGTATGTCGGTTACAGCGAAGACAGTTTTACACCGTCCGAATTTGACCTGACTCCGTATGTAAAAGAAGGTGAAAACAAGCTGGCAGTACAGGTGTTTAAGTGGACATCATCAAGCTGGTGTGAGGATCAGGATTTTTACCGGTTTTCCGGTATTTTCCGCTCGGTTTATCTGTATACCATGCCAAAGGTGCATGTGTATGATTTAAAAGTGCAGCCGGTTGTCGATGAGGCGGTTTTAAATGCAGATCTTCTTGTCACAATGCAGATGCGCGGCGAGGGAAAAGCAAGACTGACCCTGACCGGCAGCAGAAATTATTCCGTTTTGGAAGAAAAAGAAGAACAGATTATTTTCTCTGAGGAGCTGCCAGTCTCTGAGGGGGAAGTTCATTTTGAAAAAGAGGTTAAAAAACCGGATCTGTGGAGTGCGGAGATCCCGAATTTATACACGCTTACGATCGAATGTTTTGATCAAAACGGGGAGAGAAGCGAGCTTGTCAGCCAAAGAATTGGATTCCGCCGTTTTGAAATGAAAGACGGTATTATGACATTAAATGGAAAACGTATCGTATTTAAGGGTGTCAACCGTCACGAATTCAGTTCCATATCAGGACGTGCGGTCACAAAAGAGGAAGTTTTAAAAGATATTGTAACAATGAAACAGAACAATATCAATGCGATCCGTACCTGCCATTATCCGGATGCATCCATTATATATGATCTCTGTGATGAATACGGACTTTATATGATTGCAGAAAATAATCTCGAATCACACGGTTCGTGGGATGCTGCGATGCATGGTTCTGTGCCGAAAGATACGATCGTTCCGGGGGACAACATGGACTGGGAACCGATGATGCTTGACCGCGTCAATTCCTGTTACCAGAGAGATAAAAACCATCCGGCAGTTCTGATCTGGTCAGTCGGAAATGAATCTTACGGCGGAAAAGTAATTTTTGACATGTCCGAAAAATTCCGTGTTTTAGATCCATACCGTCTGGTTCATTATGAGGGAATTTTCAATGACCGCAGATATGAGGCGACCAGCGATATGGAAAGCCAGATGTATACGAGCGTGGAAAATGTGAAAAAATTCCTCGCCGAGCATAAGGAAAAACCGTTTATTATGTGTGAATATACACATGCGATGGGAAATTCCTGTGGTGCCATGCACAAATACACGGATCTGACCGATACGGAACCGAGATATCAGGGCGGTTTTATCTGGGATTACATTGACCAGTCCATTTTGAAAAAAGACCGCTATGGAAAAGAGTTTCAGGCATATGGTGGTGATTTCTTAGAGCGGCCGACGGATTATAATTTCAGTGGAAATGGAATCTGTTATGGCGGTGACAGAGATCCATCCCCGAAAATGCAGGAAGTAAAATTCAATTATCAGAATATCAGTGTCCTGTTTGAAAAGGATGGAAAATTCACGGTAGTGAATAAGAATCTGTTTGCGGGTACAGACCAGTTCCGCTGTGTGGCAGTTTTACAGAAAAATGGAGTTGTGATAAAAAAACAGGAGATCAAAACAGCAGTACCACCGCTTAGTTCTTCCGATTATGAGATACCGTTTGCAGTTTTGCGGGCAGATGGTCAGGATCAGAAAAAAGAAGAACCGGACGTGGAATATGCACTTACGGTTTCATTCCTTTTAAAAGAGGACAGAAGCTGGGCAGATGCAGGTCATGAAGTTGCATTTGGACAGAAGATTTATAAAAAGAGTACCGTTTTCCATGCATCCCAAAAACCAATCCGTGTGGTTCACGGAAAGGTAAATATCGGTGTGAAGGGTGAAGATTTTGACTGTCTGTTCTCCATGTTGAATGGTGGACTTGTTTCTTACCGTTATGCGGGAAAAGAGATGATCGAAAAGATCCCGATGCCGAATTTCTGGAGGGCACCGGTTGACAATGATAACGGAAGTATGGCACCGGCGCGCTATGCGCAGTGGAAGATCGCCAGCATGTATATCAGCCACAGAAATGGAGGAATGTTTGACAATGTTCCAACGAAAGTGGAAGAAAAAGATAATACCGTAAAGATCACCTATACTTATTTTATGCCGACAACACCGGCAAGTAAATGTCAGGTTGCCTACACGGTTTTCGGTGATGGAACAATCGAGACGAAATTGATGTATGATCCGGTCGAGGGACTTCCGGATATGCCGGAGTTTGGCATGATGTTCTGGTTTAATGCAGATTATGACAATCTTACCTGGTATGGCATGGGACCGGATGAGACGTATGCAGACCGGAGACATGGTGCGAAACTTGGAATCTACAGTAATAAAGTAGCTGACAATATGGCAAAATACTTAGTTCCGCAGGAATGCGGCAACAAAGTCGGTGTGCGCTATGCGCGTCTTGTGGATGCAAAAGGCAGAGGTATTCTGTTTGAGGGAGATGAATTAAGTTTTTCTGCACTCCCATATACACCGCATGAACTTGAAAATGCAGCACATGTTTATGAACTGCCACAGGTACATCATACGATCGTCCGTGTGGCAATGGCACAGATGGGAGTCGGCGGCGATGATAGCTGGGGCTCATGGGTGCATCCGGAATACCATATTGATGCGACAAAACCATTGGAATTTACATTCCGGTTCAGAGGAATATAGCGTAAAAAAGAAAGGAATAATTTTATGAAATTTGTAAAAGGAATGGATTTATCTACACTTGCAGAGTTGGAGAAGTGTGGTGCGAAATATTATGACAACGGAGAAGAAAAGGATATTTTGGAGATCATGAAATCTTATGATGTGGATACGATCCGTATCCGTGTCTGGAATGATCCGTGGTCAGAAACAGGAGAATCTTACGGTGCAGGAGAAAATGATCCAAAGACATCTCTTGAGATCGCCAAAAAGGTGACAAAAGCAGGTTTTGGTGTACTTTTAAATCTGCATTACAGTGATTTCTGGGCAGATCCGGGAAAACAGTTTAAACCGAAGGCATGGGAAAATTATGGTGTCAAAGAGTTAGAGCAGGCAGTTTATGATTTCACGTTAGAGATGATGCATCTTTATTTGGAAAACGGTGTCAATATCACGATGGTACAGGTCGGAAATGAACTTTCAAATGGTCTGCTCTGGCCGGAAGGCAAGGTGCCGAACTATGATAACATCGCAACATTTGTCAATGCCGGTATCCGTGCTGTCCGTAAAGCAGATGAAGAGCGTCTCGCAGGCTCTATCAAAGGTGTATGCCCGCAGATGAAGGAACTGTCAAAGATTCCGGTTATGATCCATCTTGACAATGGCGGCAACAATGCACTTTACCGTGAATGGTTTGATAATTTTACAAAACGCGGTGAGGATTTTGAACTGATCGGATTGTCCTATTATCCATTCTGGCATGGATCTCTTCAGATGTTAAATGACAACATGAATGATATCGCAAAGCGTTATGGCAAAGATCTGATCGTAGCTGAAGTTTCCATGGGATATACAATGGAAGATTACAAAGATTATGAGAAACTGTCCGACGAAGAGCGCAAAGGATATGCGACAAAGCCGGCATTGGTCGAGAAAATCGAATATCCGATGACCATACAGGGACAGTACGATTTTATGGAAGATTTCTTAAAACGTATCAGCCATATTGACGGTGGAAAAGGAAAGGGATTTTTCTACTGGGAGCCGGCATGGATTCCGGTTCCGGGTTCCGGCTGGGCAACACCTGCATCTTTAAAATATATACAGGATCCGGGACCATGTGGCAACGAGTGGGCAAATCAGGCATTATTTGATTATAAGGGAAATGCGCTGCCAACATTGAAACTGATCCGCGATTTTGAAGCATAAAATAATTGATGATAAGAAAAGGTTTTAAAATCCTGCAACATTTATGTAAAAATGTTGCAGGATTTTCTGCACTTTGTTGCAGTTTGCATTTCAGCCATTGCAAAGGGAGTTGGATGCAGTATAATAGGATTATCAAAGAAAACAAAACAAATGCATCCTGTTTTCCAAGGATAAAAAAACGAACAGGATGATGTGCGGCAAAATAAGAACAAATGATGTATTAGAAGAAATTAAAGGAGGATTCAAGATGGTTTGGGAGAACGTACTGGCAAAGTTTAAAGAGTTATTTGGAGATGAAGGTGAGATTGGTGTTTATTTTGCACCGGGACGTGTGAACATGATCGGAGAGCATACCGATTACAATGGCGGTCATGTATTTCCTTGTGCACTGACGATCGGTACTTATGGTGTGGCAAGAAAAAGAAATGATAAGAAGTTGCGTTTTTATTCCATGAACTTTGAGCAGCTTGGTGTGTTAGAGTCATCGGTAGAGAATTTAAAACCGGAGAAAGAAGCTGACTGGACAAATTACCCGAAGGGTGTAATGTGGGCATTCGGAGAAAAAGGCATGAAAGTAGAGCAGGGTATGGATCTTGTATTATTTGGAAACATCCCGAATGGTTCCGGACTTTCTTCTTCTGCATCCGTAGAGGTTTTAACAGGATTTATCTTACGCGATATGTTCGGATTTGACGTGACAAATCAGGATCTTGCACTGATCGGTCAGTATTCGGAAAATAAATTCAACGGTGTCAACTGTGGTATCATGGATCAGTTTGCTATCGCAATGGGCAAAGCAGGACACGCAATCTTCCTTGACACGGCAACTTTAAAATATGAGTATGCACCGATCAAACTGGAAAATGCAAAGATCGTGATTTCCTGCAGCAATAAAAAACGTGGACTTGGCGATTCCAAATACAATGAGCGCCGCAGTGAATGTGAGAAGGCATTAGCAGAGTTACAGAAAGTGGTTTCCATTGATGCACTCGGAGATCTGACAGAGGCACAGTTTGAGGAACACAAAGATGCCATTAAAGAGGAAGTGTGTGTAAGACGTGCAAAACATGCAGTCTATGAGAATCAGAGAACGATCAAAGCAGTAGAGGCGCTGAAAAATAATGATGTTGCTTTATTTGGAAAACTGATGAATGAATCACATGTTTCTCTCCGTGATGATTATGAGGTAACCGGTATCGAGCTTGATACTTTGGTCGAAGAAGCATGGAAGATCGATGGTGTGATCGGATCAAGAATGACTGGTGCAGGTTTTGGCGGATGTACGGTCAGTATCGTAAAAGATGAAGCTGTGGATACTTTTATCAAAGAAGTTGGAGCCGCTTATGAGAAGAAGATCGGATACGCAGCAGATTTCTATGTTGTTGAGATCGGTGACGGCCCGGTGAAATTAGCATAAAAAGAGAAGTGTTTCATTGTCAGAAATGACATAGACAGCATAATTGTGTATGCGCGACAGAATATAGTCCGGATACGTAGAATAGCATAGAGGTGAAGAAGAAAATGATACAGGAAAAGATTTTAGAGTTAACAGAATATGGTCTGGTGACAGGACTGGTTGCACCGGAAGATAAGAGATTTACCATCAATCGTCTGTTAGAGCTTTTTAAATTAGATGAGTTAGAAGAGAACATTGTTACAGCTTATGAAAAAAGAGAGCCAATGACACAGAAATCTGCAGAGAAAGCATTAGAGGGTATTCTTACAGAGATGCTTGACTATGCAGCAGAGCAGGGACTGATGCCGGAAGATACGATCACCTACCGCGATCTGTTTGATACAAAGATCATGAGCATGCTTATGCCAAGACCAAGCGAAGTCATTACAAAATTCCGTGGACTTTATAATCATCAGTCTGCCCAGGCAGCAACCGATTATTTTTATAAATTAAGCTGTGATTCAAACTATATCCGCAGATACCGTATCAAGAAAGATTTGAAATGGACTGCAGATACTGAGTTTGGTACATTGGATATCACGATCAATTTATCCAAACCGGAAAAAGATCCAAAAGCGATCGCAGCAGCGAAACTTGCAAAACAGAGCGGTTATCCGAAATGTTTACTCTGCAAGGAAAATGAGGGATATGCAGGCCGTGTGAACCATCCGGCAAGACAGAACCACAGGATCATTCCGGTAACGATCAATGGCAGTGACTGGTTTTTCCAGTATTCTCCTTATGTTTATTATAATGAGCACTGTATCATCTTTAACGGACAGCATACACCGATGAAGATCGAGCGTGCTACTTTTGGTAAACTGCTTGATTTCGTAGAGCAGTTCCCGCATTATTTTGTTGGTTCAAATGCAGATCTTCCGATCGTTGGCGGCTCTATTTTGAGCCATGATCATTTCCAGGGCGGTCATTATGAATTTGCCATGGCAAAAGCTCCGGTGGAAAAAGAGATATCATTCAAGGGATTTGAGGATGTCAAAGCAGGTATCGTAAAATGGCCGATGTCCGTTATCCGTATCAGCGCAGAGAAAAAAGACCGCCTGATCGAGCTGGCAGATAAGATTTTACTGGCATGGAGAGGTTACACAGACGAGGCTGCATTTGTTTTTGCCGAGACAGACGGAGAGCCACATAACACGATCACTCCGATCGCAAGAAGACGCGGCGATTTATACGAACTGGATCTGGTATTGCGTAATAATATCACAACAGAAGAACATCCGCTTGGTGTTTACCATCCGCATGCAAAACTGCACCATATCAAGAAAGAGAATATCGGTCTGATCGAGGTTATGGGACTTGCAGTGCTTCCGGCACGTCTGAAAAAAGAGATGGCAGATTTAGAGCAGGCATTGTTTGATGGAACATCTATCCGTGAGGATGAAGTCCTTGAAAAACATGCAGACTGGGTAGAAGAGTTCCTTCCGAAATACGGATTTACATTCGGTACCGGTTTAGAGGGCGAAGTTACTCCGGAAAGACTGCATGAGATCGTGCAGACAGAGATTGGTCTGGTATTTATGGAAGTATTAAAAGATGCCGGTGTTTACAAATGCACGGAAGAAGGAAGAAGTGCTTTCATGCGTTTTGTAGACAAAGTGAATGAATAGTCATATTAACTTTTTTCTATTTGTATATTATCCTAACACATAGAGATATTTCTATGTGAGGTGATTGATTTGGAAAAAATCTATACAGAGACAGCCAAAATCCTCAAAGCATTGTCTGATCCTAAGAGACTGCGGATCATCTGAAAGGAGGTTTTCATGCGTAAGAAAAAGGTAGCATTTATATGTGTACATTATCGCTATTTCCATGGGATGTGATGTCGGATGTCCGTATATCGGCAGGGAGTTTGATGATAACTGGGGATTGCCTGATCCGACAGGATGTGATGATAAGGTATTTATGGAAGTGATAGCAGAGATTGAAAAGAATATTTTAAGATTAAAGGAAATGTTTCGCTGATAACCTTGACATTATGACAGACTTTAGTATTATGGTTCTTGAGTAAAGGAGGAAGCTGAAAATGCGTACATTGATTGCTTATTTTTCAAGAGCGGGAGAAAATTATTTTGGCGGTTCCATAAAAAATATAACGGTTGGAAACACAGAGATCTGTGCCGGACTCATAAAAGAATTTTTAGAAGCAGATCTTTTTAAAATTGAGATGAAACAGCCGTATTCGGATCAGTACCGGGAGTGTGTTGAACAGGCAAAAGTCGATTTTGCGGAAAATAACAGACCGGAACTCATAAATTATCCGGAAAATATGGGAGATTATGACACCATTATTCTCGGATATCCGAATTATTGCGGGACGATACCGATGGCAGTAGCAACGTTTTTGGAATTCTTTGATACTTCCGGAAAGAAAATCCTTCCGTTTTGCACGAATGAGGGAAGCGGTATGGGCAAAAGTGAGGAAACGATAAAAGCACTGTGCCCGGATGCGGATGTCAGAAAAGGTAAATCCATTATGGGCGGTCAGGCAAAGAGTTCAAAGACAGAACTTGAAGCATGGGTAAAGCAGAATATCTGATCTGCAAAAAATTCCGTTTGACTTTTAAAAATAAAATAATTATAATTCAAAAAAGAACGAGTAGCAAATCTGCGTAAATCCAGTTTTTGCTGCTCGTTTTTTCATAAAAAATTACATCTTATGAATGATTGCCATAAAAAAGTGTGTAGCTTATCAGCGTAAGTCCAGCTTATATGATAGGTGCACACTTTTTTTGTGCAGAAAACAAGATGCAAAACAAGGAGGATTTAAAATGGCAGAGAGTAACAAAATGAAGGAGATGCCGGTAGGTAAGCTCATGGTTCAGATGGGGATACCGATGATCTTATCGATGGCATTGCAGGCGGTCTATAATATCGTGGACAGTGCCTTTGTCGGAAACATGAAGGTGGGAAGCGAGGCGGCATTAAATGCACTTACGCTGGTATTCCCCGTGCAGATGCTTATGGTCGCAGTCGGGATTGGAACAGGAGTAGGAACGAATGCGCTGCTTGCAAGAACGCTCGGGCAGGGAAACAGTAAAAAAGCGGCGAAAGTTGCAGGAAACAGCCTGTTTTTAGGTGTGATCATTTATGCAGTATGTCTGTTATTTGGAATTTTCGGGGTAAAAGCATATATTTCTTCGCAGACAGTGGATGCAGAAGTTCTTTCCATGGGAACGGATTATTTGAGAATCTGCTGTGTGATTTCTTTTGGAATCATTTCCTTTTCACTGTTTGAAAAATTATTACAGGCAACAGGACGTTCACTTTATTCTACGATCGGTCAGGTTACAGGAGCAGTGATCAATATCATTCTTGATCCAATCATGATCTATGGTATCGGACCGGTCCCGGAAATGGGGGTAAAGGGTGCTGCCTATGCAACGGTGATCGGACAGGTGGCATCGGCGTTAATGTTATTTGTTTTTCATATCAGATTAAATAAAGAATTTGACCACGGAATAAAGTATATGAAACCGGATACAGGCATTATAAAGGAAATATATGCGATCGGACTTCAGGCGATCATTGCACAGGCATTAATGTCTGTTATGGTATACGTAATGAACCTTATCTTAAAATTTGCTCCGGCAGCGCAGACCGCATACGGGCTGTTTTACAAAGTGCAGCAGTTTGTATTGTTCCTTGCTTTTGGACTGAGGGATGCGATCACCCCGATCATAGCTTTTGCATATGGCATGCTCAGTAAAAAGAGAATCGAAGACGTAATCAGATATGGCCTTTTATATACCGTTGCACTGATGATCTTTGGCATTATCATTACAGAAATTTTCCCTGGAGCATTTGCAACTTTGTTTAATGCCGGACAGTCGAGAGAATATTTTATCGGTGCAATGCGGATCATTTCCATCAGCTTTCTTTTTGCAGGGATCAATGTGGCATATCAGGGAATTTATCAGGCACTAGATGGTGGAATCGAATCACTTGTGATCTCACTTTTAAGACAGCTTGTGATCATATTGCCGTTAGCAGGAATATTTTCTGTGTTTGTAAGAAATGGTCAGGCAGGGGTTTCACTGATCTGGTGGGCATTTCCGGTCACAGAGTTTATAGCATGTCTGGTAGGATATGTATTTTTAAAGAAAATCAGAAAAACAAAAGTTGACAGTTTAGATTAGGGAGGGATGAACCATGGCAAAAAGAATTATCACGATCAGCAGGGAATTTGGAAGCGGAGGACGTTTTATCGGCGAGAAAGTGGCAAAAGAGCTTGGAATTGCATATTATGACAAAGATATTATCAGCCAGATCGCAGAGAAGTCAGGACTTTCACCGGAATATATCAGGGAAAAAGCAGAATTATCCACAAAAAAAGGGTTGTTTGCGTATGCATTTACAGGAAGGGATATCACGGGAAAATCCGTGGAAGATATCGTATATGAAACGCAGAGCAAAGTGATCATGGAAATAGCACAGAAAGAGGACTGTGTGATCATTGGAAGGAACGCCGATTTTATTTTAAAGGACAGGGATGATGTGCTGAATGTTTTTATACATGGGGATATGCCACAAAAAGTGGAGCGTATCTGCAGGTTATATCATGTGACGGAAGCTGATGCAAAGAAAATGATAATGGATATAGACAAACGTCGCAGCACAAACTATAATTTCTATACGGAACAGAAGTGGGGGCTGGCAGCGAATTATACGTTAGCGTTAAATAGTTCACAACTTGGATATGACAGATGCAGACAGATTATACTGGATTGTGCAAAATAAAACAATATTAGTGATGCAGTACACCGGCGAAAGATAGAATCATTGGAAAGAGGAAGTACATATCCGGATGAAAACGGCAAATGAGAAAACAAAAGAAATGGATATGTTAAATGGAGGGGCGGTGCGTACAGCATGCTTGTTTCATTTACAATCCTGATCGCCGCAAATATCAAGGAACGGAAGGAAAGGGCATGGACGCCGGTATATCTTCCATACTGGTATTTCTGACATCATCGATCTCACTACTTTCGATCTGGTGGTTAAAACCACAGAAGATGCGGATTGCCGGAATGGCAACAAGTATTACGTCCCTGTTTTATCAGATCAGTATAAAAAACTGGGCAGGGCTGCTTGAAATCGTTGTGATCTGCAGTAATATCCTGTCTTTTACAAAATATAAGAAAGAAACAAAATAAGTGACAGATATCTGTCAGCCTAAAAAAAAGATACCTTACAGAAAAAAGGTATCTTTTTTTGTGCCCTTTTTTTTCTTTACAATGATGTCAGAACATGAAAAGGAAAAAGGAGTAGTCAGTATGCAGGATACATATCAGTTTATCGGAGAGGATGCCACATTTAACTTAAAAAATGCGGAAAATTACAGTTATCTGTATTTCCCTGTGGCAGGAGAAGCAGGAATCAAAAGTGCAGTGACACCGAATCTTTCAGGTGACTGTAAGATAGATCAGAATACTTTTATACTTGAGCCGGTCAGTGCAGAAAATCTGCATAATAACCGCAGCAGCAGGAACTTCTGGTGCCATGTCGCAAATGCTGGTAACTGGTCGGCAACAGGCATTTCTGCGGAAGAAGAGTCGAAGAAGTTTACCGGATTGTCAGATAAAAATGAAGTGACAGCAGGACTGATGTGGCATACCGTGACGAGAACTTCAGATAAATATCAGTTATCTGCAGAAATCACATCGTTCGTTCCGGTGGATGAGAACGCAGAGATCATGTATGTGGAGATCACAAATATCGGGAAGATGCAGGTGCGGTTCACACCGACAGCGGCAATCCCTTTATATGGAAGAAGTGCAGATAATATCAGGGATCACCGACATGTGACATCTTTACTGCACCGGATCAAAACGGTGGAAAACGGTGTGCTTGTGACACCGACACTTTCATTCGACGAGCGTGGGCACCGTAAAAATGATGTGACCTACTTTGTCTGTGGTTTTGATGGAAACGGCGAGCCGCCAAAAGATTTTTATCCGGTCGTGGAAGATTATATTGGAGAAGGCGGCAATTTCGAGAGACCGGAGGCAGTTGTAAAAAATCTTGAAGGTGTGAAGGCAGGATGCAGCTTTGCAGGATGCGAGGCGGTCGGAGGACTCCATTTTAAAGAGGTGGTGTTAGAGGCAGGTGAAACTGTGTCCTACACAGTCCTGATCGGAGCGTTAAAGCAGCAGGAAGCTGCAGAAGAAAAGACAGATCATGAGAATACAGGCAGTGACACAGTGACAGATTGGAAAAATGCTGACGTAGAACATGGTATCGCAGAACTTACCGCAAAATATAAAACAGCGGACAAAGTAAAAAACGAATTTGCCCGTGTGAAAGCCTATTGGGAAGAAAAAGTAAATGTTTCTTATCATACAGGAGATCTGGTGTTTGACAAATACATCCACTGGGTAAGTTTTCAGCCGATCTTACGACGGATCTACGGCTGTTCTTTCCTGCCACACCATGATTACGGAAAAGGCGGAAGGGGCTGGAGAGATCTCTGGCAGGATTGTCTGGCACTTCTGATCATGAATCCGGATGGTGTCCGGGAAATGCTTTTATCAAATTTTGCCGGTGTGCGTATGGATGGAACGAATGCAACAATTATCGGAGAAAGACAGGGCGAATTTATCGCAGACCGCAATAACATTACACGCGTGTGGATGGATCATGGTGTGTGGCCGTTTTTTACGACAAAACTTTATATCGATGAGACCGGGGACATAGAGATCTTAGATGAACAGGCTGCCTATTTTAAGGACAGACAGGTTGTAAGAGGAACCAAAAAGGATGATGCGTGGGACGAAGCATATGGCTGCTGGCAGAAAACAGAGACACAGGAAATCTATAAAGGGAGTGTATTAGAACATCTTCTGCTGCAGAATCTGACCGCTTTTTATGAGGTTGGGGAACATGGACATATCTTACTTCGCGGGGCAGACTGGAATGATGCACTGGATATGGCACCGGAACGCGGGGAGAGCGTTGCGTTCACAAATGCCTATGCCGGAAATTTAAAGGATATTGCGGAACTTTTAAAGACATATCAGGAAAAAACAGGAAAAAGTACCGTTTTCCTTGCAAAAGAGATCAGCGTGCTGTTAGGCGGAGACGGGAAATTATATGACTCCGTCGAAAAGAAGAAAGAGCTGCTTTTATCTTATGCAGAGAGCTGTGTACATAACGTCAGCGGAGAAAAAACAGAAGTACCGGTAAAAGAATTGATCGAAAGCCTGTCGGACAAAGCAGAATGGATGATGGATCATATCCGCAGCACCGAATGGGTGACAGATTCAGAGGGAAATGGCTGGTTTAACGGCTATTACGATAATCACGGCAGGCGTGTGGAGGGTGAATTTGAACAGGGCATCCGTATGATGCTTACCAGCCAGGTGTTCGCTGTGATGGCAGGAACTGCAAAAGAAGAACAGGTAAAAGAGATCATAAAGAGTGCAGACCGCTATCTGTATAAGGAAGAGGTCGGCGGTTACCGCCTGAATACGGATTTTGATGAGGTAAAGATGGATCTTGGCAGGATGTTTGGCTTTGCATATGGCGAGAAGGAAAACGGAGCTGTATTTTCCCACATGGCGGTGATGTTTGCAAATGCACTGTACCGGAGAGGATTTGCGGCGGAAGGATATAAGGCACTATCCGCCCTTTACCGTCAGTCGGTCAATTTCCCGGTCAGCAGGATCTATCCTGGAATCCCGGAATATTTTAACGGTCGCGGAAGAGGCATGTACCATTATCTGACCGGTGCTGCAAGCTGGTATATGCTGACAGTGATCACAGAAATGTTCGGGGTCAAAGGAAAATGCGGTGATCTTTTACTGATGCCAAAGCTGATGCCGGAGCAGTTTGATAAGAATGGTCTGGCAAAACTGTCACTTTTCTTTGCGGGCGTAAATTGTCAGGTTATTTATGAGAATAAAGAAAAAAAAGCATTCGATATATATCGGATCGAAGAAGTACGGTTTGACGGCAGAAAATTAGATCAGGAGGAATGGAAAGCAGATGAAGCAGAAAAATCTGCGATCATTCCAAGAACGAAGTTAGAAGAAGCAGGAAAAATGTTACATGAGGTGTATGTTGTACTGAAATAGAGGAGATTTGTTTATGATGAGACAGAAGGAGAATTTTATACTTGAAAACTACGGAAAAAAGTCGACCTTTGCAAGTTTTCTGCCTGGGATCGCCGGCATCCGCGGTATTCCGATCTGGTGTTATTATGTCAATCGCGGACAGTGCGTGGTAAGTTTTGGTGTGGATAATAAAGATCATGCCATTATGGAATTTTATCCGGCACATCAGGCATATCAGAATGTAAAGACAACAGGATTCCGTACTTTCATCAAAAAAGACGGGATTGTCTGGGAGCCTTTTTCAGATGAGACGGTAGAACACAGTATGCAGATCGCAATGAACGGTCTGGAAATTGAGGAGAAGAATCAGGAAAGCGGTCTTAGAACCAATGTATATTATTATACACTGCCGGAGGAAAATCTTGGGGCGCTGATCCGTATGGTCACCGTGGAAAATATCAGTGAGAAACCTGTAAAGATCGAAATTTTAGATGGAATGCCGGCGGTGATACCATATGGTGTGTCCATGGAAAATACAAAAAATATGTGCCAGACAGCCAAGGCATGGATGCAGGTGGAGGATGTCGCAGAGTGTATACCTTATTTCAGGGTGCGTGCAAGTATGGCAGACACGGCATCTGTCCAGAAAATTGAAGGTGGTAATTTTTCTGCGGGATGTTTAAAAGATGGTGAATTGCTTGCACCGATCGTGGATACTTCTGTTATTTTTTCATATGATGCTTCCTTGCAGAATCCGGTCGGATTCAGGGAACACAGTTTAAAAGAACTCTATGGGATGGAGCAGATGACACAGAATCAGTTTCCGTGCAGTTTTTATGGAACAGTAAAATGCCTTGTACCGGGAGAGGAGTTTACTTTATATGAAGTGATCGGTCAGGTGGAAAATAAGCATATCTTGTCTGATTTCTTTGCAGATAAGAAAGACGATTCCTATTTTTATGCAAAGCGTAGAGAAGCAAAAGAACTGGCAGAGAATCTGACGAATGAAATTGATACGAAGACCGCTTCAAAAACATTTGATGCGTACTGCCGGTATACCTATATGGATAATGTTCTGCGTGGAGGTTATCCGATGCGTCTTGGAAACAATAAGATTTTTTATGTGTATTCCAGAAAGCACGGGGATCTTGAGCGTGATTATAATTATTTTTCCATGCTGCCTGAATTTTACTCACAGGGAAATGGAAACTTCCGTGATGTAAACCAGAATCGCAGATGTGATACTTTTTTTGCTCCGTTTGTGGGACGGGAAAATATTCATGAATTTTACAGTCTGATCCAGTTAGATGGATACAATCCATTAAATGTTGAAAAACTGACCTACCGTGTTCCTTTGGAAAAAGCGAAAAAAATTCTCTCACGTCTGCCGGAAGAACAGGGGGAAATGCTGATCGGATTTGTGACAGAACCATTTACACCGGGAGCACTTTACCGGAAATTAGACGAGGTTTTAAAAGATAACTGGGATGAATCACTGTTTATCCAGATCATTGATTTTGCTGAGGGAATGGTAAATGGAAACTTTGGAGAAGGTTACTGGTGTGACCACTGGACTTACAATCTGGATCTGATATTTGATTATCTTGAGGTATTTCCTGAGAAAGAACAGGAAATGCTCTATGAAAATGTGTATACGACTTTTTTGTCACAGATCAATATCAACCGTCGGTTTAAGCGTTACGAAGAAACAAAAAACGGACTGCGTCAGTATCATGCCCTGGATGAATCTTCAAGACGGAAAGATTCCGGAGAGAAACTGGTACGCACAAAGTATGGCAATGGCGATGTGTTAAAAATGACGCTGATGGAAAAGCTGCTGCTTTTATGTGTAACAAAATTTGCAGCATTAGATGCCTATGGAATGGGAATCGAGATGGAGGGCGGAAAACCCGGCTGGTATGATGCCTTAAACGGAATGCCTGGAATGTTTGGATCATCAATGGCAGAAACTTATGAGCTTGCAAGAATGCTTTCCTATACCACCGATGCCCTAAAACGGTATCCGGGACAGGTCGAAGTGATCGAAGAACTTGCTTGTTTTATGGAAGAACTCAATTTGATCAACAGGATTGAGCAGGACAGCCTGTACCGGGACGGTCAGGTATTATCATTCTGGAACCGGATCAATGATGCAAAAGAAATTTACCGTGACAAAACGTATTCCGGTATCTCAGGAAATAAGATCGTGTATCGCACAGAGAATCTGGCAGAGATGTTAGAGGGATTCCGGGGAACGATCTGCCTTGGCATCAAAAAAGCGTGCAGGCTTTCCGGAGGAATCTGTCCGACCTACTTCACTTATGAGGTGACAGAATATGAGAAATTAAAAGACGGCGGAATCCGCCCGCTGGCGTTTCAGGTAAATACAGTGCCTTACTTCTTAGAAGGACCGGTGAGATATTTAAAACTGCAAAAGAGCAGGGAAGAAAAAAGGAAGCTGTATCAGAATATCAAAGAGAGTGATCTTTACGACAGAAAGTTATCCATGTACAAGGTCAACGCATCTTTGCAGGAGGCGTCTTTTGAACTCGGACGTGCACGTGCGTTTACACCGGGATGGCTGGAGAATGAGTCGATCTGGCTGCATATGGAATATAAATATCTGTTAGAACTGCTGAAAAGCGGGCTGTATCAGGAATTTTTCGAAGATTTTCACAAGGCGGCAGTGCCGTTTTTAGACCCACAGGTATATGGAAGAAGTACCTATGAAAATTCTTCCTTTATTGCAAGCAGTAAAAATCCGAACAAATCCTGCCATGGAAAAGGTTTTGTGGCAAGATTAAGCGGTTCTACGATCGAGTTTATCAGCATGTGGAAATTAATGATGTTCGGTTCACACCCGTTTTCTGTGGAAAATGAAGAACTTGCATTTACACCATGCCCTGCAGTGCCGTCTTACCTGATCAGGGAAAATGGGGAAGTCAGTGCCACACTGCTTGGAAATATAAAAGTAACATATTGTTTTGCGGAGAAAGCTGATTTCATTCCGGGAAATTATCAGATTAAGAATATGACGTTTACTTATGCAAATGGGAGTGACATTTATGTGGAAAAAGATCATGTGGCAGGAAAAATTGCAGAAGATATCAGATCCGGTAAAGTAATTGAGATTTATATGGAAGCAGAGAAAATGCCGGATACTGAAAAATGACACCTTTGAGAAACGGCTTACTTACTATTATATCGGGCAGTTCAGCCGCTATATCAAAAAAGGTGCAGTCCGTATTGGAACGACACGTTACACAGACCGCATCGAAGTAACAGGATTTTTGAATCCGGATGGAAGCCGTGCGATCGTGCTTTTGAATAAGACAGATGCACCGGCAGAATACACCCTGCGTGAAAATGGCGAGGGCTGCATGGGAACACTTGCACCTCATTCCATCCAGACGATCTGCTACTAAAAAAATGATACCTTTTTAAAATAAGGTGCATTTTTTATAGAAATGGTGGCTGTTATAATTCAATCATCAACAGAGAACAGACATGTTGAAAGGGAAAAAACAATAATCAAGATGAAAAAGGGAGGATTTTTTATGAATCTGAAAAAGTTAGTATCCGTAATGCTGGTCAGTGCAATGGCATTATCCATGGGGGCATGTGGTAACTCCGGAAACAGTGCAGCAAATACTTCTTCCAATGGAAACAGCGGAAGCAATGAAAGTGCTTCCTCTACAGAGAGTGGAGCTGCTTCCACAAACAGTGATGACAAATTAGTTGTCTGGACACTTTCAAACGACCTGATCGATTATGGCAAGAGATTTGAAGAGCAGACAGGCGTTGCAGTTGATACCGTTGTTATCGAACCTGCAAACTACCCGACAAAAGTACAGACCGCATTACTTGGTGGTGAGACAGAGCCGGATATCATCGTTGGTGAGCCAAAGATGTTAGAGGATTTCTATGATGCAGGTTTCTTCGAAGATTTAAATCAGGCACCATATAATGCACAGGATTATGCAGACCAGATCGTTGATTATGTATGGAAAGTCGGACAGGATTCTGAAGGCATCCAGAGAGCAATCTCCTATCAGATCACACCGGCAGGTATCTATTACAGAAGAGATATCGCAAAAGAAGTATTCGGAACAGATGATCCGGACGAGGTTGGAAAGTTATTTAAAGATTATGCAACCATTCTTGATACAGCAGAGAAATTAAAAGATGCAGGATACAGAATCTTCTCCTCAGATGCCGAGATGAACGTATTCTCCGGAGACTCCGCATGGGTTGTAGATGGTACGTTGAATGTGGATCAGGCAAGACTTGATTACATGGATCTTTGTGTAGACTTATATCAGAACGACTTAACAGCATACGCAAACCAGTGGTCAACTCCATGGTATCAGGCTATGTCAGGAGAGGTTCCGATCTTAAGTGCTGATATCCAGAACTACGCAGATGATTCCGTTAACGTATGGGATGCCACAGAGTTTGCAGAGGCAACCGAGGGCATGGAGAAAACAACTGTATTTGCATATGGTCTTCCTTCCTGGGGTGTTCTTACCATGAGAGATAACGTAGGTGAGACATCCGGATTATGGGGCGTATGTGCAGGACCTGCAGCAGGGTTTGACGGCGGTACATATATCGGTATTTCTTCCCAGTCGGAAAGAAAAGATACTGCATGGGAATTTGTAAAATTCTGTACCTTAAACGAAGATACCTCTGACTGGTGGATCGATTATTCACAGGGTGATACAGTTTCCTTAAAATCTGCATTAGAGAAACACAAAGATGATGAGAACCAGATTTACGGCGGTGAGAAACTGTATCAGTTCTGGTTAGATCAGGCAAAGAACATTGATACTTCCAAAGTAACAAGATATGATCAGGCAATCGGTGATGCATGGGGCAATGCGATCTCTGCAGTTAAGACAGGTCAGATGTCAAAAGAGGATGCAATCAATGAGTTCTATGACACAATTGAGTCTACTTATCCGGAAATTACAGTAAACAGATAATGACTGATAAACAGTAAATGGATTGTGTGTTCCTTTAGAAACTGTGTGGTTCTGGCGGATGAAAGACATCAGGATCACACAGAAAAGGGACGGACAGCCGGATTCTTGGCAGAGGGAAAACAATATGGCGAAAACAACTCAAAAAAAGAAGACATCAAATCTCACAAAATATAACAGAGCCGGATATTTCTTTGTCGCTCCGTTTGTGATCGTATTTTTGATTTTCAGTGTTTATCCGGTACTTCGGACCTTACTTTTAAGTTTTACGAATTGTAAATTAGCCGGAACACCTTACAAATTTACAGGTATAGAAAACTATGCCCGTGTATTTACAGACAAATTTTTCTGGAGAGCACTCTGGAACACGGTAAGAATCTGGGGCGTTAACATTGTATTACAGCTCGGACTTGCATTTTTACTGACGATCGTGTTCAGTGATATCAAATATAAGTTTAAAGGACTCCCGGTATTTCGAGCACTCTATTATCTGCCGAACTTAATTGCGGCAACTTCTGTAGCATTCTTATTCAAAACATTATTAGACTGGCGTTATGGATCATTCAACCAGATTTTAAATTCGATCTATCAGTTTTTCGGTGTGAATAAGACACCGGTTGACTGGCTCGGTTCCCCGGCAACAGCAGGAAACACGATTGCAATCATCAGTGCATGGATGTGGTTTGGTAACTCGTTCATCATGTTGATGGCAGGTGTACAGGGAATCAACAAAGATTACTTTGAAGCGGCAGCTATTGACGGCGCCGGAAGATGGACAACTTTTGGAAAAATTACATTACCACTGTTAAAACCGATTCTGTTATATGTGGCAATCACATCCCTGATCGGAGGTTTACAGATGTTTGACTTGCCGTTCCTTATGGCAGAAAAGGCTTCCGCATCTTACAATTCCGTAGAAACGGTTGTAATGTATTTGTATAAATTCGGATTTGCAACAGGCACGACACAGACAGGATATGCATCCGCAATCGCATATGCATTATTCCTTATCATACTTATTGTTTCTGTTTTACAGCTTAAATTAGTAAATAAGGAGGATTAGTCATGACAGCAGGTGATAAGATAAAAAAGACAATTATATACATACTGTTAATTATACTTGCAGCAACATGCATGTTTCCGTTTCTCCTTATGATGGTAAATGCGACCAGAGATGGTGTGGAGATCACTCGTTCCTTTACCCTGATTCCAAGTACACATATTAAGGAAAACTGGGAGACAGTATTTAGTTTCTTCAATCTGTTTAAAGGTATGTGGAACAGTTTAAAGGTAGCAGTACCGGCAACACTTTTAACTGCTTATTTTTCAGCAATGACAGCATACGGACTTGCAATGTACAAGTTCCGTGGAAATAAACTGATCTTTACCGCAATCCTTGTATTTATGATGATTCCTGGACAGTTAAGCTTAATCGGTTTTTATAACTTATGTACAAAATTAAAACTGGTCAATTCCTACATCCCGCTGATCATACCGGCGATAGCGGCGCCGGGAACCGTATTCTTCTTAAGACAGTATATTTTATCTGTTATGTCTCCATCCTTAGTGGAGGCAGCAAGGATCGACGGGGCAAGCGAACTTTATTCGTTCCACAGGATCGCACTTCCGATCATGTCTCCGGGTATTGCAACAATGTCTATCATGGCATTTATCGGAAACTGGAATAACTATCTGCTTCCGATGATCATATTAAACAAAAATGAGAAGTTTACACTTCCGGTTATGATGGCAACCTTAAAAGCATCGACCGATATCCAGAGAAATCAGGGAGCGATTTATTTAGCAGTAGCAATCTCAGTCATCCCGATCCTGAGCGTATTCTGCTTCTGCTCAAAATACATTATCAGCAGTATTTCTGCTGGAAGTGTAAAAGAATAAAGGCAATAAGTTCTTATTTGAATTTTATACTTTTCCTCAGGAGAGAGGCACTTTTCGTAAACGGAAAGGGTCTCTTTTGGCATCAACAGAGATTTGCCCGGAGGCATAAAATATGGTAAAATTAAAAGAAAAACCGTGGCGGTATCGGATAGAAAAGTTACGGAAATCCATAGCGTAGAACTGACAGGAGAAGTTATTGTATGGGAAGAAAACATGGAAAACAAAAAAGGGTAATGTCTGCCTGTATGGTACTGGGGATGCTTGCCGGTCTGTGTGCCTGCGCAGGGGAAGGGCAGACAGCCGGAACAGATATAGGGAAGACGACAGAGATAAAGGAAGCTGAGGAGCTGCCGGCATGGCAGCAGTATGCAAAAGAAGATCCGGTTACTTTGGACTGGTATATTAATTTTTCATGGTTTGCAACACCATGGGGGGAAAATCTCGTATCCAAAACGATCACGAAAGAAACCGGTGTGAATATCAATTTTATTACGCCGATCGGAACGGAGACAGAGAAACTGAATGCTCTGATCGCAGCAGATTCGCTGCCGGATCTGATCACTCTTGGCTGGTGGGAACCGCAGGTTACGGAGATGATCTCAAAAGACATGGTATATGCATTAAATGAACTTGCAGATGAATATGATCCGTATTTCTGGAAAGTGACAGATGAAACGGCAGTGAACTGGTTTACCATGGATGATGGGAATATTTATGAGTATCCGAATTCTTCGATCACGCCAAAAGATGTTGCGGAAAATGAAAATATCCGCAGTAATCAGGAGTTTCTTGTACGCAAAGATATCTATGAGGCGATCGGAAACCCGGATATGACAACACCGGAAGGTTTTTATGATGCAGTAAAGAAAGCAGCAGAAATGTTTCCGGAGATAGATGGGGAACCGTTGATCCCGGTCGGTGCACATGTATTTGATGACAAGGGAAATGTTTCTTTTGATAAATATCTGATGAACTCACTGGCTGTTCCATGGGAGAAAAACGGGCAGTATTATGACAGATATACAGATCCGGAATATATCAGATGGCTGAAAGTATTTCGGCAGTTAGGGGAGAAAGGTTATCTTGCAAATGATATTTTTGTGGACAGCCGGACCCAGATGGAGGAAAAACTTGCACAGGGCAGATATTTTTGCATGATGTATCAGTACTCGGACATGCTTTCCCAGCAGAATATTTTATATGAAAATGATCCGGACAGTATTTATATAGCAGTAGAGGGACCGAAAAATGCGGCTGGTGATGATCCTTTGCGTCCTACCACAACAGTCAATGGGTGGACGGTGACGCTGATCTCGAAAAACTGCAGAAACCCGGAGCGTGCGATCGCATTTATGGATTATCTTATGAGTGAACACGGTCAGAAGGTAACATTCCTTGGCGTGGAAGGGGAGACTTATGAGATGCAGGATGGGAAACCGGTGTTGAAGGACAATGTAAAACAACTATTGGATTCGGATCGGGAAACGTATGACAGATTATATGGAGCAGATGACGCCTACTGGATGCTTCAGGATAATGTCATGCAGCTTCAGTGGGAACAGGAACCATCGCCTGCCACAGCACAGCTTTTAGACTGGGCAAAAAAATATATTGTTTATAATGGCCAGTATGATGTGGTATTTCCGGCAGGGTCAAAAGATGCGGAAACAGACGACCGTATTACAAAATTGTGGAGTGAGACACTCCCGGCACTTTTGCTTGCGGGTTCCGATGAGGAATTTGATAAGATTTTAGAATCTTTTAGACAAAAGCGCGATGAAATGGGATTTGCTGATCTGATGGAAAAGAAAACAGCGCATATACAGGAGTCAAAGAAAAAATTAGGAATCGAATAAACAGAATGGAGTTTTTAAATGAATTGGATGAGACAGTTTGGCAGCCTGAAACTGAATATCAAATTTACGTTGGTGATCATCCTGTTTATGGTAATACCGATCGGTGTTTTAGCAAGTGTATTATTTTATAATATGGAACAGAACGTGATCGATGAAAATGTAAATTATATGCAGTATACCATGGAGCGCAATAAGGATGCACTTTCCACCAAGATTGATTCCATTAATATGTCAACGCAGTTGTTTTTAAGTGACAGTGCATTGCTTGATATTTTGAAAAATACGCAGGAAGGGAAAAAGTATTCTGCAGAGGAATGGTACGCGTTAAAAAGCGGCGATATTACATCTTTAGAGCGGCTTGTAAACAATAACCCGCTGCTATATGGTGTGCGTGTTTATGCCACAAATGACAATATACAGGAAGTGATGCCGGTCTTATATAATTCTTCACGCATGAAAAAACAGGTGTGGGCGAAAGCAGATGATCCGTCCGGCTGGCATTTTAATTATACGGATAATCTGTTCAGCTCCTATACGATGGATCAGAATCGAAAGATTGTGTCACTTGTAACACAGATTGATGACAGAAATTATGAAACCATTGGTACGATCGAGGCTGCGATGACGATGGAAAATATGTTTCCAAGTCTGTACGAAGTGATCGAAAATGAATGGAGCTGCTTTGCGGATGCAGATGGCAGTTATTATTTTGGAGATGAAACGCAGGAAAAACCGGAGCTGTTAGAAGATGTGATGCACATTGTGGATCAGGATGATAACATACAGACTTCCTATGTAAAAATAAACGGGAAAAATCTGGTGGTTTCTTCATTTTATGTCAGGGAACTTGACGGAATGTTAGTCTGCGCCAGGGATATTACGCAAAATGTCCATGGTGTTTACTATCAGAGAAATATGTTTGTATTTATCATGGTGGTTTTCCTTATTGTTTTAGCATTCTTTATCAATGCGATCGTAAAGCACATGTTAAAGAAACTCTATGAGATATTAAGGGGGATCAGACGTGTGCAGGGTGGTGATCTTGATGTGGTGATCGAAGATTGCGGAAATGATGAGATGGGCGAACTCGGAACACAGATCAATAAGATGCTTTCAAGGATCAAAGAGCTGATGGAAGACAACTTAAGCCGCGAGATGCTTGCAAAAAATTCAGAGATCCGTGCATTGCAGAATCAGATCAACGCACATTTTATTTATAATGTGTTAGAGTCCATCAAAATGATGGCGGAAATTGATGAGGAATATGAGATCTCAGATGCGGTGACTGCACTTGGAAAGCTGCTTCGCTACAGTATGAAATGGGTATCCGGCAATGTCTTAGTGGAACAGGAATTAGATTACATCAAAAATTATATGGCACTTATCAATCTGCGGTTTGACTATGAGATATTCCTTTCTTTGAATATTCCTGATATTATATTAAAACAGGAGATACCGAAAATGTCCTTACAGCCGATCGTGGAAAATGCGATCTGCCATGGGATAGAACAGATGGCTGAGGATACCAATATCTATGTGAAAGGAATCGTGGAAGAAAACGATTGTGTGATCGAGATCACAGATGCCGGACGGGGTATGACGGAGGAAGAGGTGGAACGCCTCAAATTAAAGATTGCAGGAAAGATCGATTCGGGCGGAGGCTCTGGAAATGGCATCGGACTTAAGAATGTGCAGGATCGTATCCACATTGCATTTGGGGAAAAGTATGGCATTGAGGTGGCATCAAAGATCGGATGTTATACGAAAGTGATCGTGCGGATACCGATGACTCATATGGAGAAAGAAAAACAACTGGAAATGGAGAATGGACGATGAAAACAGTTTTGGTTGTAGAAGATGAAAAATTAATACGGCAGGGAATCAAAACCATGATCAGACGGAGCGGGGTTCCGGTGGAGATGATCATTGAATGTAATAACGGTGAAGCAGCACTTGAGGTAATAAAAGAACAGCAGATCGATGTAATGTTTACGGATATCCGTATGCCGAAGATGGATGGAATCGAGCTGGTCCGGAAAATGCAGACCTGCGAACACGTGCCGCTCACAGTGGCGATCAGTGGTTATGACGATTTTTCCTATGCAGTTGATATGATGCGAAATGGTGTCCGGGAATATCTTTTAAAACCGGTTGAACGTGATAAAATTACAGAAATCCTAAAAAAGTTAAATGAGGAGATTGAGAGTGCAAGGGAACAGGAAAAGACAAAACAGAAATTTGGCTATCAGCAGATCAAACATCTGATGCTGTTTCCTGGAACAACAGAAGAAGAAATTGCCATGATAGAATCCCAGTATGCAGATCAGTTTGTATGGGAGTTAGGCGGAGAAAATTATGTAGTCTGCTGCCAGAATCACAAAGAGGACAGAATGATTCCGGAAGAGAATTATACGTTTTTGAGTGATATCGAAGGCAATGATATTTTTATTATCGAAGAGGGAAAAACAGACACATTATTAAGAAATGAATTTAGTCAGGGATATGTGGGAATAAGCAGTCCACATCAGGGAATCAGGGAACTTAGAACTGCATATTTAGAGTCTGTGCAGATGCGGAAAAAGGCTTTTTGCCGCAATCTTGCATGGGTCAGATCTGGTGAAGAGACAGAACATATCCCGGAAAAACTGATGGAGGAAGCAAAAAAGCTGACCGGAGAAGAGGCACGGATGCAGCGTGTACAGGTGCTTGGAACTGAGCGGAAGGAAGAAACACAAAAAATCTGGAAACAGTTTTTCTTTGAAGTGGAGAAAGGACGCATCAGTGAGGATACCTATGAGGAATGTATGAAGGATTTTTTCACAGAAGAAAAAAAGATATACCGCAGCATTCTTGAAAGTGGGGAAAAGATCTGGAAGGAGATGGAAAATATCTTTGCAGATGACTGCATCGGGATATATGAGGAGAAAATGCTGCATTATTTGGGTGAAGTACAGGAGAGTATTATCGGGCAGTTTGATGCAAACAAGAACAGTCACAAGATGCAGCAGGCGGTTGCGTACATAGCAAAAAATTATGCAAGTGACTTAAATATGGCAGTTGTATCGAATTACTTATCCATGAATTATTCGTTGTTTTCCTATTCATTTAAACAGTACACAGGAAGCAATTTTGTCAATTATCTGAAAGATATCCGCATGAAAGAGGCAAAACGCCTGTTGGCGGGAACGGATATGCGTATCGTGGATATCAGCAGGGCAGTCGGATATGAGAATGAAAAGCATTTTATGAAGACTTTTAAAAATTCCTGCGGTGTATCTCCAAGTGAGTACCGGAAAAACATGAATTGCGAATAAAAGGAATGATAATTTTTGATTCCAGGTAAACAAAAAATACTTGCACGACCTATCACACAATGCTATACTGTATGACAGTTAGATAACGTTAACTTGTATTTTGAAGGCAAAGTGAGGAGTATGACATGTTTAAAATTAATGACAATTATCAGAAACTTCCGGGAAGTTATTTATTTTCTACCATTGCAAAGAAAGTAAGCGCATATTCTGCAGCAAATCCGGACAAACAGATCATCCGTCTTGGTATCGGTGATGTGACACAGCCGATTGCGCCGGCTATTATCGATGCAATGCACAAAGCAGTTGATGAGATGGGACATGCAGAAACATTCCACGGTTATGCACCGGATCTTGGATATGACTTTTTAAGAAATGCCATTGTAGCAAATGATTACAAAGCAAGAGGATGCGATATCTCTGCTGACGAAGTTTTTGTATCTGACGGAGCAAAGAGTGATTCCGGAAATATCCAGGAAATTTTTGCACAGGATAATAAGATCGCTGTCTGTGATCCTGTATATCCGGTTTATGTAGATTCTAATGTTATGGCTGGAAGAACCGGTACATATGATGCAGATACACAGATGTGGAGTGATGTGATCTATATGCCTTGTACCAGTGACAATAATTTTGTACCGGAGCTTCCGAAAGAGACACCGGATGTTATTTATCTGTGTCTGCCGAATAACCCGACCGGAACAACGATCACGAAATCACAGTTACAGGAATGGGTAGATTATGCAAACAAAGTCGGCGCAGTGATCATCTACGATGCAGCTTATGAGGCATATATCAGTGAGGATGATGTGGCACATTCCATCTATGAGTGTGAGGGAGCAAAGACCTGTGCCATCGAGCTTCGCAGTTTTTCTAAAAATGCAGGATTTACCGGAGTACGTCTTGGATTTACGGTTGTTCCAAAAGAATTAAAATGTGGAGATGTCTCCCTAAACGCAATGTGGGCAAGACGCCATGGAACAAAGTTCAACGGCGCTCCATATATCGTACAGCGTGCCGGCGAGGCAGTATATTCCGATGCCGGAAAAGCGCAGTTAAAAGAACAGGTTGGCTATTACATGAAGAATGCAAAAGCAATCAAGGAAGGACTTACCAAAGCCGGTTACACCGTATTTGGAGGTGTAAATGCACCATATATCTGGTTAAAGACGCCGGATCAGATGTCTTCCTGGGATTTCTTTGATTATCTGCTTGAAAATGCCAATGTGGTTGGTACACCGGGATCCGGATTCGGACCGAGCGGTGAAGGATATTTCAGACTGACAGCATTTGGTACTTACGAGAATACACTTGCAGCTATGGAGCGAATACAGAAATTATAAGATTTAATAAGACTGCCGGGTGAACCTCGTGTAGATTACGATCATGAATAAAACGGACAGAAACGGTTTGGGGTTTCTGTCTGTTTTAGCATATTGACAGCAGAGGTATGAGAAAATTTGTAACTAAAAGGGGGTTTTTGCGGAAAATGGATCGGTCAGTTTTCAGGATCAAAAGAACAAAGACCCTGCATCAGGAGTGGAAATATAAAAAGACTGCTGAATTAGAGCAGCAGAGGCAGGATTTTTTAGAAGAAAAGAGAAAATTAGAAGAAGAACGACGCAGGTTTGAACGTGAGAAAAAGGAGTTTTCTGCACGTGCCCAGCTTGAAAAAGACAGCATGAAGCGGGAAAAACAGCTGTTTGAAACAAAGTGGAAAATATTAGAGGAGGAACTTTCACAGCTTGCGGATGAAAAGATCAAGATGAAGAAACAGCGCGATTTTTATAAGTATGTCAGAGAACAGGAGGCACGTGATATGCTGAATGTGGGTACAGAAAATGTGGTTCGCGGGGAATTGTTTTTTATCGGTGTGGAAAGTAAGACGGCTCTGAAGAAAAGATATAAACAACTGTTAAAAATTTATCATCCGGATAATCTCTGCGGGGATACGGAGACACTTCAGGAAATAAATCATGAGTATGACAGACTGTTAAAGCAGTATGAGCAGAAGAAAGAGTAAGTTTAAAGAGTCAGTTGAAAAAATCGTATAATAAAATATGGCAGTTGTGAATGTCAAAAATGAGAACTGGAATTGAAACAAACAAAATAGTATGATAGTATAACGAGGTAAAGTGCTACAAAACGAAAGCGGGAGCGAAAGAATAAAAAATCAGGATTTGCATTTACAAAGACCTGATATGCGTAATGGGGCGCAGGAAAGGAGTTTTATGTATATTACATGTTTGGATGTTGAGGGAGTATTAGTACCGGAGATCTGGATCGCATTTGCAGAGGCAAGCGGTATCCCGGAGTTAAAGAAAACAACCCGCGATGAGCCGGATTATGATAAACTGATGAAATGGAGACTTGGTGTTTTAAAAGAGCACGGACTTGGATTAAAAGAGATTCAGGATGTGATCGAAACGATCGATCCGCTGCCGGGTGCAAAGGAGTTTTTAGATGAACTCCGTTCTTTTACACAGGTGATCCTGATTAGTGATACATTTACACAGTTTGCATCACCTCTGATGAAAAAATTAGGCTGGCCGACATTATTTTGTAATTCCCTGGAAGTTGCAGAAAACGGCGAGATCACAGGATTTAAGATGCGTGTGGAACAGTCAAAATTAACAACGGTAAAGGCATTGCAGTCAATCGGATTTGATACGATCGCAAGTGGGGATTCCTACAACGATCTTGGAATGATCCAGGCGAGCAAGGCAGGATTTTTATTCCGCTCCACCGACAAGATCAAGGCAGATTATCCGGATATCCCGGCATATGAGACATATGAGGAACTGCTTGGCGCGATCAAAAAAGCGATGGCGGACTAGCGGAGAGATCAAAAAAGCGTCGGAATGGAGGAACAGTATGAAAAGAATAATTCATGTGGAACCGGTCGCACCACAGTATTCTGTAATCACAAACATCACATTTGCACAGACAGATGCGTGGTTCGGACATACCACGCAGGATCTTCGGATGGATCTTATCTATCCGGAAGATACGGCGCACGATTATCCCTGTATTGTCTGGATCTGTGGCGGTGCATGGCAGAGCATTGACAAGTCTGCCCATCTGGTATATCTGAGTAAACTTGCGAGTGCAGGTTTTGTAGTGGCATCCGTACAGTACCGGACCAGCAATGAAGCAAAATTTCCAGCACAGCTCTGTGATGTAAAAGCGGCGATCCGCTATCTGCGTGCACACGCTGCAAGGTATCACATCGACGAAGCACATATTGGTGTGATGGGAGAATCAGCGGGGGGATATTTAACCTGTATGGCGGCATTATGCGATGATCCGGCATATGAGGTGGGAGAATATCTTTCTTATTCCAGCAAAGTGCAGGCAGCGTGCCCATGGTATCCTCCGACAGACTTCAGAGGTTTTCTATACGAAAACAGGGAGCAGTGTGCAGCATCCCCAGAGTCATTGCTGATGGGAAAAAATGTGATGCGCAATCCCAAGGAGGCGCTTGCATGCTGCCCGGTCAGCTTTGTGACCAAAGATGCTCCGCCATTTTTTATTATCCATGGAAAATGTGATAAGACGGTACCATTTACACAGGGAGTGGAACTACATGATGAGCTTGAAAAAGAGGGCTGTGATGTCACACTCTTAGAGATTGAGAATGCGGATCATGCGGATATCCGTTTCTTTCAGGAAGAAATCTGGCAGGAGATCATAACATTTTTTAAAACAAAATTATAGACAGAAAAATAGCAGTAAATTCTTCAAAAATAAAAAATGGAGAAGTTTACTGCTTTTTTTTACATTTTATTATCTGGCATAGCAGAGCCGGCTTTCAAATAATTTAAGCCGGATAAACAAGGTGTGCATCATCAATGTTATACAGTGTATTTTCTAAATAACGGTTAGCAAGATAATTTGCCATGCCAAGATTCATATCCAGGTAGTTACCGCAGTCTTTTGGAGAAGCACCCGGTACTTCATCATGAAAATCGCGGATAAATTCAAACATTTCTGTGATCAGTCCAACAATATCTCTTGAGGTATAATTGCCTGCAAGCAGCAGATAAAATCCGGTGCGGCATCCCATTGGTCCGAAATAAATCGTTTTATCCTTATAAAGAGGATGATTTCTTAAAAAGGTAGCACCGAGATGTTCGATCGTGTGTACTTCTGCAGTGTTCATGACAGGCTCATCATTCGGGGAAGTCATGCGCAGGTCAAATGTGGTAATAACTTCAGAACCTACGTTGTCTTTTCTTGAGACATAGATACCCGGCTCTAATTTGATATGATCAATCGTAAAACTTGCTATTTTTTCCATAAGATTCCTCCATATCTATTGCATTTTAACCTTGGGACAATGTATTATTATTCGTAACAATAGCTTTGCCCGCAGAGTGTGTAATATACTGTATAACGATAAAACAGATATCACAGTTCGTCAAGAAAAATGATTGAAAAAGGAGAAATAAATAAGATGGATAATTATGATTTTACGAAACAGCCGTCACTTCTGATACAGGGAGCCATGGATACAGAAACGGCATATCTGATAGAACATTTAGAGGAGCATGCGTGTATAACGATTGGAAACTGGAAGTTCCATACGGGATTTCTTGGCACGAAAAGAGAGCCTGTCATCATTTCAAAGACATTCCAGGGGATTGTCAATGCAGCAGCAGCGACGAGCCTTGCGCTCGCATATTTTAAACCGTGGGCAGTGATCAACCAGGGAATCGGAGGAGGTCATGATAAAAAGTTCCACAGAGGGGATATTGTGCTTGGAGAAAAAATTGTGCCTATGGGAGCAGTCGCATATGCATTTTCAAAAGAGGGAGCGGGAATCGATGCAAAAGGTTTTTCGCCGCTTCCAGTGGAAATCTTTTGCAGGGAAACAGGGAAAACCAAAAAGGTAACAGAGTATCCGTGTGACATACGGCTGCTTCAGGTGGCAGAGCAGGTAGAGACAAAATATCATACCGGCCGCGGCGTGATCGGTTCCGGGGATGAATGGAACAGCCAGATTGACAGGATCGCACTTCTAAGAGAGCGATATCATACAGTAGTCGAAGATATGGAATCTGCCGCAACGGCACAGCTTTGCCTTTCCTATGGTGTTCCTTTCCTTGGCGTAAGGATCCTGTCTAATTCTATTGTAAATGCGGAGAAATTTGATGAAGCAGTCGGAATTGACGGACAGAAATTTATATTATCATTGGTGGAGCAGATGAGAGAATATATGTAGATATATTGTAAAAATACAGCAGTACTATCTTTTGATAAAAAAATGTGTTATACTGCCTATTTGGAAAAATGAATATTTATACACAAAATTGAGGAGAAAACAATGAAGAGAACAGGGAAACGTTTTATTGCAGCTTTGCTGTTATTCTGTACAGTACTGATCGGTGCAGCAGGATACGAAGTGCTGGCTGCTGATGAGACACAAAGTACGGAAAACACATCAGGTACTGTAAATTCAGCAGATGATCTGCCGGGAAAGAGAATCGGTGTGCAGCTTGGAACCACAGGCGATATTTATGTCAGTGACTATGAGAGTGATGGCTCAGGTACCGTTGTGGAACGTTATAATAAGGGTGCAGATGCGATCCAGGCATTAAAACAGGGGAAGATTGACTGTGTTGTTATTGATGAACAGCCTGCACTGAAATTTGTAGAGCAGAATACAGGAATCCGCATTTTAGATGAAGAATTTACCCTTGAAGAGTATGCATTTGTTATTGCAAAGGATAATACGGAGCTTTTAGACAAGGTCAACAGTGCATTAGAAAAACTGGAAACAGACGGTACGATCGCAGATATTCAGAAAAATTATATTGGCACAGAGGACGAGATTGGAAAATTTCCGTATGAAGTCAAAGATATCAGCCGTGAAAATGGAACACTGACAGTTGGAACCAATGCAGAGTTTCCGCCATATGAGAGCTATGAAGAAGGACAGATCGTGGGAATCGATATGGATATCATGCGCGCTGTCAGTGATGAACTTGGCATGGAATTAAAGATCGAGGATATGGCATTTGATTCGATCATTCCGGCAATCTCAACAGGCAAAGTTGATATCGGAGCTGCCGGCTTTACCGTGACAGAAGAGCGGAAAAAGAATGTTAATTTTACGGATACTTATACGACATCAAAACAGGTTATCATTGTAAAAGATGATACGGTTTCGGCAGAAAAAGCAGGACTGAGTGAGAAATTTTATGATAACTTCGTAAAGGACAGCCGCTATGTGTATTTGTTAAAAGGTCTTGGAAATACACTGCTTATCACGGTGCTTGCATTATTGGTCGGAGTTGTATTTGGTTTCCTGATCGCAATCGTGCGTACCAATCATGACAGAAACGGTGGACTGACAATTTTAAACGCATTGTGTAAACTTTATCTTACCATTGTGCGTGGAACACCTGTAATGATCCAGTTACTGATTATCTATTATGTTATTTTCCAGAGTATTGATACCGGAAAAGTTGTTGTGGCAGTCATTGCATTCGGTTTAAACTCTGCAGCATACGTTGCTGAGATCGTCCGTTCCGGAATCATGGCAGTAGATATCGGACAGTTTGAAGCAGGACGAAGCCTTGGACTTAATTACAAGCAGACAATGATGTCGATCATTCTGCCGCAGGCGGTAAAAAATATACTTCCGGCACTGTGTAATGAGTTTATCAGTCTCTTAAAAGAGACATCTATCAGTGGTTACATCGGACTTATGGATCTGACGAAAGGCGGAGATATCATACGAAGTGTAACTTATGAGGCATTTATGCCGCTGATCGCAGTTGCCCTGATCTACCTTATTATGGTAATGGGACTTAGCAAAGTGGTAAATCTGTTAGAAAGGAAGTTAAGAAGCAATGAGCGATAATACAGTGATTCTTGAAGTAAATGATCTGCACAAATCCTATGGAGATCACGAAGTATTAAAAGGTATCTCTACAACTATAAAAAAAGGAGATGTACTGGCATTGATTGGCCCGTCTGGCTGTGGAAAATCAACATTCCTTCGTTCCTTAAATTTACTTGAAGTTCCAACCAGCGGACACGTACTGTTTGAGGGCACAGACATGACAGATGCATCTGTGGATATCAATCATGTCCGTGAAAAAATCGGAATGGTTTTTCAACAGTTTAATCTGTTCCCGAATATGACCATCCGTGAAAACATCATGTTAGCACCGGTCAAACTGGGAAAAATGTCAAAAGAGGAAGCTGCGAAAAAGGCAGAGGAACTGTTGACACGTATCGGACTTGCTGATAAGGCAGATGCCTATCCAACGCAGCTTTCCGGTGGACAGAAACAGCGTATTGCGATTGTGCGTTCCCTTGCCATGAACCCGGATATCATCTTATTTGATGAGCCGACATCTGCACTCGATCCGGAAATGGTCGGTGAGGTACTCAGTGTTATGAAAGAACTTGCAGCAGATGGAATGACTATGGTAGTCGTTACACATGAGATGGGATTTGCGCGCGAAGTTGCAAACCGCGTTATGTTCATTAATGATGGCATCATTCAGGAGGAGAACACGCCACAGGAGATCTTCTCAAATCCGAAGAGTCCACGACTGCGGGAATTTTTATCAAAAGTATTGTAAGTAGTATAGACCGGCTGGGGTATTCCAGCCGGTTGTTTTATTTTTACAGGGTATTAGCGGAGTCTGCATTCTATGATCTGAGCGATATCGTCATTTGATTTTGCAGCCTGAGCCTGCTTTATTACATCTTCTTTTTCTGTGTCCGTCATACCGGAAAAACATTTCATTGCATTTACATCCTGTCCTAACATCATTCCAAATCCCGGTGGGATATCATCTTTTTCGAAGTGCATTGCAAATTTCCTCCTTTTTTTTCCCAACAACCAACAGTATCCCCATCTCCAAAAGAAAAAATACGTTTATTTTGCCAAATTTCCGAATATGTGTTATCATACCAAATAGCTATGTGTAAATGTAAACGGAAGAGCGATACAGAAATGGAGAATTTGTATGAAGTGGAATAAATATACAATAGAGACAACGACTGCAGCGGAAGATTACATGAGTGCCATGTTAGCGGATCTTGGAATCGAGGGAGTCGAGATCGAGGACAATATCCCTCTCTCTAAGGAAGATCAGGCGGACATGTTCATTGATTTCCTGCCGGAACTTCCACCGGATGATGGCGTGAGCCATGTCAGCTTTTATTTAGAGGATAATGGAAGCGATTATACGGAATTATTAAAACAGGTAAAGATCGCACTCGAAGATCTCCGTAAGACCGTGGATGTTGGAAGTGGTGTCATTACTTCCGACCAGACAGAGGATCTTGACTGGATCAATAACTGGAAAAAGTTTTTCAGCTCATTTTATATTGAGGATATTTTAATAAAACCAACCTGGGAAGAATTAAAAGAAGAGGATAAAGACAAATTTTTGATTGAGATCGATCCTGGTGTTTCCTTTGGAACCGGAAAGCATGAGACAACGCAGCTTTGTATCCGTCAGCTATTAAAATACATCCGTGGCAATGCAGAGTATACACCGGAAAATAAAGCACCGAAAGTGCTGGATGTTGGCTGCGGAAGTGGAATTCTTTCCATCGTGGCATTAAAACTTGGTGCATCTGAAGTGGTTGGAACGGACCTTGATCCGGATTGTATGACATCAACGCATGAGAATTTTGAGGTCAATCATTTAGATGGCAGACTTGGAACATTTTATGTAGGTAACCTGATCGATGATGAACAACTGCAGGAAAAAGTAGGAACAGAAGAATATGATATTGTGGTTGCAAATATCCTTGCAGATGTTATCATTCCGATGGCTCCGGTCATTCCGGCACGCCTCAAAAAAGGTGGATATTTCATCACTTCCGGTATTATTGATTTTAAGGAAGAACAGGTAAAAGAAGCGATCGAGAAAGCTGGTCTTACGGTGGTTGAGATCAATCATCAGGGTGAATGGGTCAATATCACTGCGCAGAAGAGATAAGCAGAAAGGCATTAGAAAAATGTATCAGTTTTTTGTGGAGAGCGGACAGATCGGGAAAGATTCTGTGATGGTCGAGGGCAGTGATGTCAATCATATCAAAAATGTACTGCGCATGAAGCCGGGAGAAAAGATCCGCATCAGCGGACCGGCAGGGGAAAATTATTTCTGTGAAATTGCAGAAATCGAGGATTCCTTTGTACGTGCGGCAATCTTAGAAAAAGATGAGGCGGGGACAGAGCTGCCGAACCGGATCTATCTGTTTCAGGGACTGCCGAAAAATGACAAGATGGAACTGATCATTCAAAAGGCAGTAGAACTTGGTGTGTATGAGATCATTCCGGTTGCAATGAAAAATTGTGTGGTAAAACTGGATGCCAAAAAAGCTGCGGCAAAGACGGTCCGCTGGCAGGGAATTGCAGAAAGTGCAGCGAAACAGTCAAAGCGCAGCCTGATCCCAAAAGTTACAGAGCCAATGAGCTATAAAGAAGCAGTAGCATATGCAATGAAACTAGACCAAAAGCTGGTTCCTTATGAAAATGAGCGTGGTATGGCAGCGACGAAAGAGGCGGTAGAGGCGGTCAGACCGGGAGAGTCCATCGGTATTTTTATCGGACCGGAGGGCGGATTTGCACCGGAAGAGATCGCGATGGTAAAAGATGAGATGAATCTGATCTCACTTGGCGGCCGCATTTTACGCACTGAGACGGCAGGATTTACCACATTAGCGATTTTGATGTATCATATCGAAACGTCGTGCACTGAAAAATCAAATTAGCCAGACTGTGATTTGGCGGGCGGATGAATTTGTTTCAAAATTGATGGGCGCGGACATACACAGAATGAAAACAGTGCGATGAGATGGCGCAGAAATGAAGATTAAAATGCAATATATATAAAGTTTTGTGCACACAGATGAAAATGTGCGGAACAGGAGTAACAAAAATGCAGGCATATCTGGATAATTCAGCAACAACACGCTGCAGTGAACGTGCGAAAGATCTGATGGTAAAAGTTTTGATGGAGGATTATGGCAATCCTTCTTCCCTTCATACGATGGGAGTTGTTGCAGAACGTTATATCAAAGAGGCAAAAGAACGGATCGCAAAAACACTGAAGGCAGATGAAAAAGAGATCCTTTTTACATCAGGAGGTACAGAGTCAAATAATATGGCTCTGATCGGAACAGCACTTGCAAATAAACGTGCGGGAAATCACATTATCACGACATCGATCGAGCATGCGTCAGTACTTTCACCCCTTGCATATCTGGAGGAACAGGGTTTTCGTGTGACCTATTTACCGGTAGATGAAAACGGTCAGATTTCACTGGATGAACTTCGTGATGCGGTCTGTGAGGATACGATCCTTGTTTCCATGATGATGGTCAATAACGAAATTGGTGCCGTTGAGCCGATCGCAGAGGCAGCAAAGATTATAAAAGAAAAAAATCCCAATACGATCATTCATGTAGATGCGATCCAGGCATACGGAAAATACCGTATCTGCCCGAAAAAACTTGGAATTGACCTGCTCTCTGTCAGCGGTCACAAGATTCATGCTCCAAAGGGAACCGGATTTTTATTTATCAAAGACAAGACAAAGATCAAGCCGATCATTTACGGCGGCGGTCAGCAGAAAGGCATGCGTTCCGGTACGGAAAATGTTCCGGGAGTGGCTGCGCTTGGCGAGGCAGCAATGGAGATCTATGAGGATTTTGATACAAAAATTGCCCATATGTATGCGCTCAAAAAGCATTTTATCGAGGAAGTAACCAAAATTGAAGGTGTTACCATCAATGGAAAGACGGGAGAGGATTCCGCACCGCAGATCGTCAGCGTCACGATCCAGGGAGTAAGAAGTGAAGTTATGCTGCACTCTCTTGAGGAAAAAGAGATTTACGTCTCCGCGGGAAGTGCCTGTTCGTCAAATAAACCGGCACCGAGTAAGACATTGCAGGGAATCGGACTTAACAAAGCAGATTTAGAGGGAACGATCCGTTTCAGCTTCTGTGTCAATACGACAGAAGAAGAAATTGATTACGCAGTAGAACAGTTAAAAGAGATCATTCCGTTCCGCAGAAAATTTACCAGACACTGACCGCTCAGAAAAGATAAAAAGAAGGGGCGGAAATACAACTAATAAAGTAATTAGGAAACGATTGAAAAAAGATAGAAAGGAAAAAATATGTACAAAGCATTTTTGATAAAATATGCAGAGATCGCTATCAAAGGAAAAAACCGTTATCTGTTTGAGGATGCGTTAGTCAGCCAGATGAACCATGCCTTAAAAAAAGTAGATGGAACTTTCCGCATCCGCAAGGAGCAGGGAAGAATCTACATTGAAATGGATGGCGAATATGATTATGATGAGGCAGTAGAAGCATTAAAATGTGTATTTGGTATCGTTGGAATCTGTCCGGTTGTCATCTTAGAGGATGAGGGATTTGACAAATTAGCAGAAGAAGTCATCCATCACATTGATGAGGCTTATCCGGACAAGCATTTTACATTTAAGGTAAATGCGAGAAGAGCGCGCAAAAACTATCCGCTTGAGTCCATGGAGATCAATGCACAGCTTGGAGAGCGTATTTTAGCTGCATTCCCGGAGACACGCGTGGATGTGCATAAACCGGAAGTTGTGATCAATGTGGAGATCCGTAACCAGATTAACGTTTATTCCACGGTCATTCCGGGACCGGGCGGTATGCCGGTTGGCACAAACGGAAAAGCAATGCTGCTTCTCTCCGGTGGTATCGACAGTCCGGTTGCAGGTTATATGATCGCAAAACGTGGTGTAACGATCGATGCAACTTATTTCCATGCACCGCCTTATACATCGGAGCGTGCAAAACAAAAAGTTGTGGATCTTGCAAAGATCGTTGCAAAATATTCCGGACCGATCAACTTACATGTTGTTAATTTTACGGATATCCAGCTCTATATTTATGAGCAGTGTCCGCATGAGGAATTAACGATCATCATGCGCCGTTATATGATGAAATTAGCAGAGCATTTTGCCAAAGAAAATAAATGTTTAGGGCTGATCACGGGAGAAAGCATCGGACAGGTGGCAAGTCAGACTATGCAGTCGCTTGCAGCTACAAATGAGGTCTGCACGATGCCGGTTTATCGTCCGCTTATCGGTTTTGACAAGCAGGAGATCGTTGAGATCTCTGAGAAGATCGATGCATATGAGACATCCATTCTTCCGTTTGAGGACTGCTGTACCATTTTCGTTGCAAAACATCCGGTCACAAAGCCGAGCTTAAATGTTATTCATAATGATGAGAAGAAACTTTCAGAAAAGATTGATGAGCTGATGCAGAAAGCGATTGATACAGTCGAAGTGATTCACATTGAAGCATAGAAGTGTCATTTAAAACAAGAGGTCTGGTGTACTGGCTGCTGATTACACAACATAGATAATCAGCAGCGGATATGCAAAAAAATGTAAAAAGTCTGGATGCAGCAAAAAACCACAGGTACATGACCTGTGGTTTATGTTCCATCTATGTGACACCGCAAACGGTATGACATCTGATCTGTGATTAGATTAAGTATGGTTTTAATGTTTCCATAATCTCATCAACATTAGCTTCAGCATGGATTGCTAAATCGATCGGTTTGGATAAGTCTAAGCTGAAGATACCCATGATGGATTTTGCGTCGATAACATATCTACCGGAGATTAAATCGAAATCATACTCATACTGTGTAATCGCATTGACAAATGATTTCACTTTGTCGATAGAATTTAAAGAAATCTGTACTGTTTTCATGATGAAAAACCTCCTTAAAATTAGCTGTTAAAGTTATCTTTATAGTAATGGTTTTTCATGGAAAAGTCAACAAGTAAATAGATATTATGGAGGTAAAAAATGAAAAAAGCAGCACTGCACAATCTGGGGTGTAAAGTTAATGCATATGAGACAGAAGCTATGCAGCAGATCCTTGAAAATGCAGGATATGAGATCGTTCCCTTTACAGAAATTGCAGATGTATATGTGATAAATACCTGTTCCGTGACAAACATGGCAGACCGCAAGTCAAGACAGATGTTTCACCGTGCAAAAAAGATGAACCCGGATGCCATTGTAGTCGGAGCCGGCTGTTATGTGCAGACAAAAGAGGCACAGGCCATACTGGATGAAAGTATTGATATCGTGATCGGAAATAACCAGAAACACGAGCTGGTAACATTATTAAATGAGTATGAAAAAGAACATGCAAAACAGGCACAGATCGTTGATATCAACCATGAAAAGCAGGAGTATGAAGAACTGCATTTAAAGAAAACGGCAGAGCATACACGCGCATTTATCAAGGTGCAGGACGGCTGTAACCAGTTCTGCAGTTACTGTATCATTCCGTTTGCAAGAGGACGTGTGAGAAGCCGTAAAATGGAAGATGTGTTAAATGAGATAGCAGGACTTGCAGAAAGCGGTTATAAGGAAGTGGTGCTGACCGGAATCCATCTAAGTTCCTACGGAGTCGATACCGGGGAGACATTACTTTCACTGATCGAGCATGTACATGAGATCGAGGGGATCGAGCGTATCCGTCTTGGAAGTTTAGAACCGCGTATCGTGACAGAAGATTTTGCAAAAAGGTTATCAGAACTTACAAAGATCTGTCCGCATTTTCACCTGTCCCTGCAGAGTGGCTGTGACAGCGTCTTAAAGCGGATGAACCGCAGATATGACACGGCAGAATATGAGATGGGCTGTGATCTGCTGCGGAAATATTTTGATCATCCTGCGATCACAACGGATGTGATCGTCGGTTTCCCCGGAGAGACTGAGGATGAGTTTAAAATTACAGAAGAGTACCTGAAAAAGATACATTTTTACGAGATGCACATTTTTAAGTATTCGGTGCGTGAAGGTACAAAGGCAGCAGTGATGCCGGATCAGGTGCAGGAGCAGATAAAGACAGAGAGAAGCAATATCCTTCTTGCTTTAGAAAAGAAAATGTCTGAAGAATTCCGGGAATATTATGTCGGGAAAGAAAAGACTGCGCTGTTAGAGGAAAAACTTGTGGTGGATGGGAAAACATATTTTACCGGATACACAAAAGAGTATGTCAAAGTGGCATTTGAAACAGAAAAAAACAGGACAAATCAGTTTGTGACCGGAAAGATAAAAGGAAAATTAAAAGACGATATTTATCTTTTGGTTGAATTTTAGGACAAACTATATTAAAATAAAAACTAGCAATGCTTTTTATAGCAGGTATAAGGGCGTGAAAAATATGCAGAATATCAATAATACACAATATTTCAGAGTGGAGAAAGAGCCGGAGCTTAAAGTTGGCGATGTGCTCACGATCGTATATCGTGCATTGAGCGAGAAAGGCTATAATCCTGTGAATCAGATTGTTGGATATATTATGTCTGGAGATCCCACATACATTACCAGTCATAATAATGCAAGAAGCCTGATCATGAAAGTGGAACGTGACGAACTGGTCGAAGAAATTTTAAAGGCTTATATCAAAAATAATCATTGGGAATAGGAAGTTTATGCGGATTTTAGGTTTGGATTTTGGCTCAAAAACTGTCGGTGTGGCAGTCAGTGATGAGCTTTTATTAACTGCGCAGGGACTGGAGATCATAAGACGCCAGTCCCCTAATAAACTGCGCCAGACTTTGGCGAGGATTGAAGCGATTATCGCAGAATATCAGGTGGAGTGTATTGTTCTGGGTTATCCGAAGAATATGAATAACACAGAAGGAGAGCGTTGCGAGAAGACAAAAGAGTTTAAAGAGATGTTAGAGAGACGGACAGGTTTAGAGGTCATATTGTGGGATGAGAGACTGACGACTGTTTCCGCAGATAAACACATGATGGAATCCGGTATCCGCAGGGAAGACCGCAAGAAGTATGTCGATGAGATCGCGGCAGTCTTTATTTTGCAGGGATATCTGGATTATCGGAGTATGCACGCAGGGAAGTAAAAAGGTAATGACAAAAGCCGCAGGTTACAGAATGCGGTTTTTGTGTTATGCATGGAGGATGCACATGGAAAAAGTAACATTTGTGGACCCGCAGACAAAAGAGAGCATTGATTTCTTTGTTGTGGAGGAGACACAGGTAAATGGTACGCGTTATTTTTTTGTCACGGAAGAGGAAGATGGCGACTGTGATGCGTACATTTTAAAAGAAGTAGCCACAGAGGACGATGACGTTGTGTGCGAGATGGTGGATGACGACATGGAACTTGCGGCAGTAGGTAAAATATTTTCAGAATTGATAGAGGATGCGGACATTGAATATGAAAGAGAATAAGGAGGCAGGAATCAGCCAGAATGATTCAAGAAGAGCAGAGAGACCGGAACGGAAAAAGAGAACCAGCGTAAAAGAGACAAAGAAAGAAAAAACTTCAAAACTTAAGATCATTCCGCTTGGCGGCTTAGAGCAGATCGGAATGAACATTACAGCATTTGAGTACGAGGACAGTATCATTGTAGTAGACTGTGGGCTTTCTTTCCCGGAAGATGATATGTATGGAATCGATCTTGTCATTCCTGATGTGACTTATCTGAAAGATAATATTGATAAAGTCAAAGGATTTTTCATTACGCATGGACATGAAGATCATATCGGAGCGATCCCTTATGTATTAAAAGACATTAATGTGCCGATTTATGCGACAAAGCTTACCATTGGTATCATTGAGCATAAATTAAAAGAGCACAATATGCTGACTAAGGTAAAACGCAAGGTCGTAAAATACGGACAGCACATCAATTTAGGATGTTTCCGTGTGGAGTTCATCCGTACGAACCACAGTATCCAGGATGCAGCAGCGCTTGCTATTTATTCACCGGCAGGTATCGTGGTGCACACCGGTGACTTTAAGGTAGACTATACACCGGTATTTGGTGATGCCATCGACTTACAGCGTTTTGGTGAGATCGGTAAAAAAGGTGTACTTGCACTGTTATGCGACAGTACCAATGCGGAACGCAAGGGATTTACAATGTCTGAAAAGACAGTCGGTAAGACCTTTGATGAGATCTTTGCAGATCACAAAAATACGAGGATTATTATTGCAACATTTGCGTCTAACGTAGACCGTGTGCAGCAGATCATTAATACAGCGTATAAATACGGCAGAAAAGTAGTTGTGGAAGGACGCAGTATGGTAAATATCATCGGTATTGCGTCAGAACTTGGCTATATTAACATCCCGGATAATACACTGATCGATATTGAAGAACTGAAAAATTATCCGGACGAAAAAACAGTACTGATCACGACCGGAAGCCAGGGAGAATCCATGGCGGCATTATCCCGTATGGCAAGCGGTATGCATAAAAAAGTTACGATCAAACCAAATGATACGATCGTATTAAGCTCCAACCCGATCCCTGGAAATGAAAAAGCAGTTTCCGGAATCATCAATGAGCTTTCCATGAAGGGTGCGAATGTTATTTTCCAGGATGTGCACGTATCCGGTCATGCCTGTCAGGAAGAGATCAAACTGATCTATTCTCTGGTAAAACCGAAATATGCTGTTCCGGTTCATGGAGAGTACCGTCATCTTTTAGCACAGGCGAGAGTAGCTGAGGAACTTGGAATCAACAAAGATAATATCTTTATTCTGATGTCCGGTGACGTGCTTGAGTTAGATGATGAAAAAGCGGAGGTTACAGGAAGAGTCCACGTCGGCGACATCATGGTCGACGGACTTGGTGTCGGTGATGTCGGAAATATCGTACTTCGCGACAGACAGCATCTTGCAGAGGATGGAATCATCATTGTCGTGCTGACATTAGAGAGCGGTTCCGGGCAGGTACTTGCAGGACCGGATATCGTATCACGCGGTTTTGTTTATGTCAGGGGTGCAGAGAGTCTGATGGAGGATGCAAAGCATCTGCTTGAGGATAAGATGCAGTATTGTATGGACAGAGGAATTACCGACTGGGGCAAGATCAAAAATGAGATCAAGGATTCCTTAGGTGATTTTGTATGGAAAGAGACAAAGCGCAGACCTATGATCATGCCGATTATTATGGAAGTGTAGGAAGGACAGATGTATCATGAGCAGAATGGATGAAGCCATGCAGGAATTAGTCGAGGCAGTCAAATTCAGCGAGGAATATATCAGATATCAGGATATCAAAAACAGAGTGCACAATCAGCCGCAGTTAGAGGAGCAGATCCATGCATTCCGTCAGAAAAATTATCTGCTGCAGAACAGTGATGGCAATGTGGATCTTTATGATGCAACGGATAAGATGGAACAGGAATACCGTGAGTTCCGGAAAAATCCGCTTGTTGCAGAATACCTTGCGGCAGAAAATGCCATTTGCCGTGTAGTACAGAAGATTAACTGGACGCTGATAGAAGAATTGGATTTTGAGGTTGGATTTGAGGAATAGTCTGGAGGATTTCATATGAAGCTGAATAAACTGGTATTAAAATTTGTCAGTATCAGTTTTTCTATTCTGGTCATGTTACTTGTTGTGATCGGACTGATAAAACTTGGAAGTTTTTGTTATGATTTCGGTTATCGGGTATTTTCGGAAACCCCGGTGGAAGAAGGACCCGGTACAGATGTGTCCGTAGATGTAACGGATGATCTGTCAGAATATCAGATTGGAAAGCTGTTAAAAAAAGAGGGGCTGATCCGCGATGCAAATCTGTTTTATGTACAACTTCGTATGTCAGCATATCACGGTAAGTTAAAGGCAGGAACCTATACATTAAATACATCCATGACGGCAAAAGATATGATGGCAGTCATGGCGGCAGAGGCTGAGGAGAGCACTGAGAGTACAGAAAATACAGAAAATACAGAAAATACAGAGTATGAAACAGATTCTGGTTCAGCGGGACAGTCATCTTCGGATGGAACAAAGACAGATGGTGCCGGTGAAGAAAACCAGAACACAGATGAAAATGAACAGGCAGGAGCAGACGAGTGATAGTAGATGAACGTCTGGTCACTTATATCAATTCACTTGATACAGGGAATACCAGTATTTTAGATCAGATAGAAAAGGAAGCACTGGATAGTTATGTGCCGATCATACGGAAAGAGATGCAGCAGTTTTTAAAACTGCTGCTTGCAATGAAATGTCCGATGCGGATTCTTGAAGTGGGAACTGCAGTCGGATTTTCTTCCATCTTGATGGCAGAATATGATCCGGTGCCATGTGAGATCACAACGATCGAGAATTATGAAAAGAGAATCCCGATCGCAAAAGAGAACTTTATCCGTGCGGGAAAAGAAAAACAGATTACACTGCTGGAGGGAGATGCTGCGCAGATTCTTCCGACATTGACGGAAACCTACGATTTTATTTTTATGGATGCTGCTAAGGGTCAGTATATTCATTTTATGCCGGATATTTTAAGACTGCTTGGCTCCGAAGGAACATTGGTTTCGGATAATGTGCTGCAGGATGGTGATATCATAGAATCACGTTTTGCAGTCACGAGGAGAAACCGCACGATCCATAAGAGAATGCGTGAATATCTGTACGAACTGACGCATGATGAACGCCTTGTCACGGCAGTGTTGCCGATCGGTGATGGAGTGACTGTGAGCACATGGAAGAAATAGAAAGGGTGCATCGAAAAGATGCGAAAGGACAGGTAAGTTATGAGAAGACCGGAGCTTTTGATACCGGCAAGCAGCCTTGAGGTGTTAAAAATTGCAGTAATCTATGGTGCGGATGCCGTGTACATCGGTGGCGAGGCTTTTGGACTCCGTGCAAAAGCCAAGAATTTTTCCATGGAGGAAATGAGAGAGGGAATCCGTTTTGCGCATGAACATGAGGTAAAAGTATATGTGACTGCAAATATTCTTGCACATAATGATGATTTAGAGGGTGTAAGGGAGTATTTCAAAGAACTGGATTCTTTTCCAAAAGAGGAAAAACCGGACGCACTTATCATCGCAGATCCCGGCATATTTATGATCGCAAAGGAAGTATGCCCGGATATTGAACGTCATGTCAGTACGCAGGCGAACAATACCAACTATGAAACATACCGTTTCTGGTATAGACTCGGTGCAAAACGTGTGGTATCGGCGCGTGAACTTTCGTTAAATGAAATAAAAGAACTTCGTGCAAATATACCGGACGATCTTGAAATCGAGACATTTATTCACGGTGCGATGTGCATTTCCTATTCCGGAAGATGTCTTTTATCCAATTATTTTACCGGACGTGATGCCAATCAGGGGGCATGCACACATCCATGCCGCTGGAAATATTCCATCGTTGAGGAGACAAGACCGAATGAATATATGCCGGTTTATGAGAATGAACGTGGCACTTATATATTCAACTCCAAGGATCTCTGCATGATCGAACACATACCGGAATTAATGGAAGCGGGTATTGACAGTTTTAAAATTGAGGGTAGAATGAAAACAGCACTATATGTTGCGACTGTGGCAAGAACCTACCGCAAGGCAATCGATGATTACAAAGAGTCACCGGAGCTTTACAAAAAGAATCTGCCATGGTATTTAGATCAGATATCCAACTGTACTTACCGCCAGTTTACGACCGGATTTTTCTTTGGAAAGCCTTCCGACGAGGCGCAGATCTACGACAATAACACTTATTTAAAAGAATACACATATTTAGGAATTGTTGGGGAGCAGAACGAAGATGGGCTTTACCGGATCGAACAGCGCAATAAGTTTTCGGTCGGTGAAGAGATCGAGATTATGAAGCCGGATGGTGAAAATCTGACGGTGACAGTGAAACGGATCATGGATGAGGATGGAGCGGATATGGAATCAGCACCGCATCCAAAACAGGTTTTGTATATTGATCTGGGACATCCGCTCGAGAAGTATGATATTTTACGAAGAAAAGAGTAGGGAGGAAAAGCGTGCCCGGCTTGCTGGGCATTGCTCCTGCAAAAGGCATAAGGAGGATAAATGTATGGAAAAATATGTGGCATATGTGGGAACCTATACGCATGAAAACAGTGTCGGAATCCATATTTATGATGTGGATGTGGCAAATGGCAGCATGAAAGAACGTAAAGTAGTGCCGATCAATAACCCGTCGGATCTTGTTGTATCAAAGGACAGAAAGTTCCTTTATTCGATCGCAGATGAAGGTGTAGAAGCATTTAAAGTGCTTCCGGATGGAGATCTTGAGGCTGTAAACAAGCAGTGGATCGGCGGTATGAGAGGATGCTATGTGGAAGTAGATGATGAAAAACGTTATCTGTTTGTAGGCGGACATCATGACGGACGTGTGACAATGATGCATCTGGAGAAAGATGGCAGCATTGGAACGATTGCAGATGGTATTTTCCATAAAGGAATGGCACGCGGCAGTGACAGGCGTACCAATACACCGCACGTTGACTGTGTAAAACTGACACCGGATCAGAAGTTTTTGTGTGCAGTTGATAACGGATTAGATCAGGTTAAGATCTATCGTGTGGATTATACTTATGGTAAATTAAAACTGGTGGATATCATTCGTGGACCGCTTGAGTCTGCGCCGAGAATGATCCGTTTTTCCAGAGATGGAAAATATGCTTATATCCTGTATGAACTGACACATGAGATCGAAGTGTACAAATACTCCGTTGAAAATGAACAGCCACAGTTTGATAAGATCCAGACGATCACAACACAGGGAAAGAAAGAGGAAGATATCTGTGCCGCATCCGGTATGGAGATCACTAAGAGCGGAAAATATCTCTTTGTTTCCAATGCCGGTGTGAACACAGTGGTTGCATATGAGATCGATCCTGCAACAGGTATGCTGACACAGGCATTCCGCACTAAAGTAGACAGTGATTATCCGAAAATGCTTGCAATTTATCCGGATGAGAAACATTATCTTACTGTAAATAATACATCCAATGATATCGTATCTTATACGATCAATTATGAGAAAGGTTTCTCTCTGCAGAACGGTGCGCCGGTCAAGGTTGATAAGCCAAACTGTATTTATATCTTAAAATTAGAAGAATAAAAAGAGTTCCATATGGCATGCCATATGGGCTACCATATGGCATGAATAGCACAGCAAAAGATAGCAAAATACCCACAGAATACCATAAATGGTGTGCTGTGGGTATTTTTTACACGAAACTTCTAAAAAAATGAAGAATATAAAATGTTTTCGGAAAAGAAGTTTTTAGTTTGATTTTAGGGGGAAAAAATTTGAAGAAGAATGTTGTTGGTTTAATAGGTATCTTAATTGTTATGTCATTAACTGCTTGTGGTAATAAAACAGAAATTTCAGAGGAGACAACGCAGAATGATGTACAGACAGATATGGTATATAACGCTTATAAAAACAAAATGACCGCAGAAGAACTATCGGATGCATTTATCGATGGTTCAGTAGACGCAGTTGATACCGCAGATCCGTCATCTGCATGGAATATTTCTGATCTAAATAAGGATTCACAGGGAGAGGAGTTGTATTCGATAGGGGAGAGAGTCGATCTTGATAATGACGGAGAAAATGAACTGGTTATCTGTGGTCCTTATGGCGGAATATATTTAGATTGCCGTGATGATAAGGTATACGAATTTGCCAGAGGAGACGGCAGTGCGATTGTACTTTCCTATACTTATTACAATGGAGATGTATGGATTATGTACAGCAATGACATGAATGCAGGATATGAAACCTATCATATGGAAAAGTATGAAGGAGCGGATAACCTGGCTGCAGAAATGAACTTTGGTGAAGAACTCATAGATGAAAATGATCCGGATTCTGGAATGAAATATTTCTGGAATGGAAAAGAAGTTTCGAATGACGAATATGACGCATTCTGCAGTAAGATTTTTGCGGCACAGGAAAATACAAATTAAAAGTACACATGGCATAGATCCCATCCAAAACGGATATAGTAATAAAAGATCAATAAGGCAGCAGTAAAGGAAAAGGGTGGGCGATGAACAGAGAAGAACGGTTGAGACGTCAGAAGGAATTTCTGATCAGCTTTGCATTTGGAGCAGTGTGGCTTGTGATCTTATGGGTAGTATTAAAAGCGGCGGGATCTGTGCTTTTCCCGTTTCTGGCAGCTTTTGCAGTGGCGGCGCTATTGGCTGAAGCAGTGAAGTTTATTTCGGAGAGAACACATATCAAAAGAGGAATCGTGGCGGTTACAACGGTTCTTTTCTTTTATATACTTCTGGCAGCTGTCCTTTATTTTGCAGGCAGTTATCTGGTGAGGCTGATCTATGATCTGACGCAGGAGCTGTCTGTCTTTTTTTCGGATATGGTTGTGCCTGTCATGCAGCGCTTTTACCAGTGGGTGGAACGTTTGTCAGTTGTGTTTTATCCGGTAGGGCAGACTGGAAAAACGCAAGGATTGCAGGATGTCGGTGCAGAGTCAGCACAGACGATAAAGAATGCAGGAAAGCTGATGTCGGGCATCTCAGATGGTGTTATTGACGGGGTATCCGGGATGGCAGCAGGAATACCGGGATTTTTTATGAAACTTCTGATCACAGTGATCGCAACGGTATTTATGGAACTGGAATTTCCACAGATCAGGGCATTTTTAAAGCGGCAGATTCCGGCGGAATACCAGCGTGCGTTCCGGGATGGAAAAAATTATGTGACAGGGACGATGGGAAAATGCATTATCTCTTATTGTCTGATCTTCGGGATCACGTTTGCGGAACTTGTGGCAGGTCTGTTTTTGCTTGGAATCAAAAATGCATTTGCCATTGCATTTATTATTGCGGTACTTGATATCCTTCCGGTGCTTGGAACCGGTACAGTGCTGATCCCGTGGGCGGTACTCGCCTTCGCATCGGGAAGGATCTCTACCGGAGTCGGTGTGTTCGCGCTTTACCTTGTAATAACAGTCGTGCGGAATCTGATCGAGCCGAAACTGGTGGGAAAACAGATGGGGTTATCGCCGGTGATCATGCTGCCATGTATGCTGATCGGTTTAAAATTTTTTGGAATCATCGGTCTGTTTGTAGTACCGCTTCTGGTTTCATTTCTGAAACAGTTGAATGACAGAGGGATTATAAAAATGTTTCGTTAAGCTGGGAACCATAAGTTTGTGGAATGATAAAAATAACCTCCGCTTATAAATGAAAAAATTTTGCGTTAAAAATTGAATTTTCCGGGAAATACGACGAAAATTGCATTGACGGAAAAATTTCTCTATGCTAAATTTACTCATGTATTTCTATCAAGTAGTGATACAGGAGGATGAAAAAAATGAAAAAAGCATTAAGCGTATTATTGACCATGGGACTTACCGTTTCCATGCTGGCAGGATGTGGTTCAAATGGAGCTGCAGATAATGCATCAGCAGGCAATGCAGCAGATAACAGTGCTGCAGACAATACTGTAGCTGCGACAGAGAGCAGTGCAGCAGCCGGCGAAGCGAAATCAGCATCGGATATCAAGGTAGGTGTGATCTACATTGGTGATGAGAACGAGGGATATACAGCAGCACATATGGCTGGTATCGATCAGATGATGAGCAATCTCGGATTATCTGAGGATCAGGTCGTAGAGAAAACTCTGATCCCGGAAGATGAATCTGCTTATGATGCAGCAGTTGATTTAGCAGATCAGGGATGTAACATTATTTTCGGTACAAGCTTTGGACATGAGAGCTACCTGCTTCAGGCAGCAGCAGAGTACCCGGAGGTTCAGTTCTGCCATGCAACCGGATATCAGGCAGCATCTTCCGGACTTTCCAATATGCACAACTATTTTGATTCTATCTACGAAGCACGTTATGTTTCCGGCGTTGTTGCGGGTATGAAATTAAACGGGATGATCGCAGACGGAACCATCACAGAGGATACAGCTAAGATCGGTTATGTTGGTGCATTCCCGTATGCAGAGGTTATTTCCGGATTTACTTCTTTCTATTTAGGAGCAAAGAGCCAGTGTCCTTCCGCAACTATGGAAGTACAGTATACAAACAGCTGGGCAGATATGTCCGGTGAGGCAGAGGTAGCAGCAAAACTGATCGATGACGGATGTGTCCTGATCAGCCAGCATGCAGATACCACTGGTGCTCCAAGTACCTGTGAGGATAAGAAAGTTCCATGTGTCGGCTACAACGTTGATATGACAACTGTTGCTCCGGATGCAGCACTTACTTCTCCGACAAATAACTGGGGTGTTTACTATACACATGCAGTACAGTGTGTATTAGACGGAACAGCAATCGAGACTGACTGGTGTCAGGGATTTGCAGAAGGTGCAGTTGACATTACACCGATCAACGAGGCAGTTGCAGCAGAGGGAACAGACGCAAAAGTAACAGAAGTTGAAAATGCAATCAAAGACGGATCACTTCATGTATTCGATACATCCGCATTTACTGTAAATGGTTCTTCCTTAGAAGACCTGATCGCAGAAGGTGGCGATTATGCAAAATATGCAGATTATGTATCAGACGGATACTATCATGAGTCTGAGCTGGCATCTGCTCCATCTTTCGATATCATTATTGATGGTATCACTTCTGTGACCAACTAAGAGCATCTGCGGTGCAGAATGATTGATTAAGATTTTTAGCAGAATATAATTCTGCCATAATGCAAAAGAGCATGTCTGAATGAATGCTTTTTGTATCATAAATAAGCGGAACTGTGAAAGGACAGACCTTTTATCACAGTTCCGCAGTTTACGTTAAAGGAGGACTGTTTGTGGAACCGGTAAATGCGATTGAACTTTTGGGAGTCACCAAACGTTTTGGAGAGGTTGTCGCAAATGACAATGTAAATCTGACAGTGAGAAAGGGAGAGATCCTTTCCATATTAGGAGAGAATGGTAGTGGAAAGACTACGCTGATGAACATGCTCTCCGGTATTTATTTCCCGGATGAGGGAGAAATCCGTGTGAATGGGAAAACCGTGACGATCCGGTCCCCGAAAGATTCCTTCGAACTTGGAATTGGAATGATTCATCAGCATTTCAAGCTGATCAATATCCTGACAGCCGCCGAGAATATTATTTTAGGTCTGCCGGGAAAAGAACGCCTGAATTTAAAACAGGTGGAAAAAGAAGTCAAAGAACTGACAGACCGCTATGGTTTTGATTTAAATCCATCCCAGAAAATTTATGATATGTCCGTTTCCCAGAAACAGACAGTTGAGATCGTAAAGGTTTTATACCGTGGCGCGGATATTCTGATCTTAGATGAGCCGACTGCCGTTTTAACACCGCAGGAGACTGAAAAATTATTTGCGGTATTGCGCAACATGCGTGCCGCAGGAAAATCCATCATCATCATCACACACAAGTTAAACGAAGTATTAGAGCTTTCTGACCGTGTGGCAGTGCTTCGAAAAGGAAAGTACATAGATACGGTGGAGACAAAGGGTGCAACGGTAGAGTCTCTAACTGAGATGATGGTCGGTGAAAAAGTAACGCTTGATATCAACCGTACCGAACCGGAAAATGCAAAAAAACGAATTGAGATGCGCGGTGTGACATGCCGGAACAAGGAAGGTTTAAAAGTATTAAAAGAGGCTTCTTTTACTGCATACAGTGGGGAAATCCTTGGAATCGCCGGTATTTCCGGAAGCGGACAGAAAGAGCTTCTTGAATCTGTTGCAGGTTTACAGCCGATCGAGAGCGGAGAGATCCTTTACGATTCCCCGGAAGGAAAGGTCGAAAAAATTTCCGACATGAAAGCGGAGGATATCAAAAAACTTGGTATTGCATTATCGTTTGTCCCGGAGGACCGTCTCGGAATGGGATTAGTCGGTTCCATGGATCTGACTGATAACATGATGATCCGCAGCTACAAGGAAGGAAAACATTTCTTTGCAGACCGTAAGGCACCGAAGAAACTGGCACAGGAGATCGTTGACAAACTTGAAGTCGTAACGCCGGGTGTTGAAACTCCGGTCAGCCGTCTTTCCGGTGGAAATGTCCAGAAAATTCTGGTAGGACGGGAGATCGCAAGCAATCCGAATGTGCTGATGGTAGCATATCCGGTGCGCGGACTTGATATCAATTCATCCTATACGATCTATAATCTCTTAAATGACCAGAAGAAAAAGGGAGTTGCTGTCATCTGTGTCGGCGAGGACTTAGATGTGCTCTTAGAGCTGTGCGACAGGATACTTGTGTTAAATGGCGGAAGAGTTTCCGGTATTGTGGATGCGAGAAGTACCACAAAAGAAAAACTCGGACTTTTGATGACAGGTTCGGGAGAGGAGAAACAGGCAAATGAGTAAAGAAGTAAAAGAACCGGCAGTTCGTATGATAAAACGGGATACGATAAGCACTGCTAAAGCATGGGGAATCCGTCTTATAGCTGTTGTATTATCGCTGATCGTTGCAGGACTTGTGATCGTTGCGATCACAAAACAGAATCCGCTTCAGGTATATCTTGGTATCGTAGATGGTGCGGTTGGAAGCAGCCGTCGTGTGTGGGTGACGATCCGCGAGACATTAGTACTTTTATGTATTGCGATCGGGCTGACACCTGCATTTAAAATGAAGTTCTGGAATATCGGAGCTGAGGGACAGATCTTAATGGGAGGTATGGCAACCGCCGCACTGATGATCTATGCGGGGGATGCAATGCCAAACTGGCTTCTTCTGATCCTGATCTTTGTTGCAAGCGCCACAGCAGGTCTGATCTGGGGACTGATCCCGGCAGTGTTTAAGGCATATTTTAACACAAATGAGACATTGTTTACGCTGATGCTTAATTATGTGGCAATGCAGCTTGTAACATTTGCCATTGTATTCTGGGAGAATCCATCTGGTTCGAATACGGTCGGTATTATCAATGCAGCAGGACAGAAAGGTTGGTTCCCATCTGTGTTTGGAAATATGTATGGACTGAATGTGATCGTGGTTCTTGTCATCACACTCGGTATGTATGTATACATGAAATACAGTAAACAGGGATATGAGATCGCTGTTGTCGGAGAAAGCCAGAATACCGCGCGTTATGCCGGCATCAATGTAAAAAAAGTAATCATCCGTACCATGATGATTTCCGGTGCTATTTGTGGTCTTTCCGGCTGTCTGATCGTCAGCGGTGCAAGCCATACGATTTCTACAAGTACAGCAGGCGGACGTGGATTTACCGCGATCATCGTAGCATGGATGTCTAAATTTAATCCATTTGCCATGATCTTAGTATCTGCATTTTTAGTATTTATGCAGCAGGGATCGATCCAGATCGCTTCCCAGTTTGGTTTAAATGAGAATGCATCAGATATCATTACAGGTATTTTGCTGTTTTTCCTGATTGGATGTGAGTTTTTCATTAATTACAGACTGGAATGGAAAAAGAACCATAAGGAGGGAAAATAAATGAATCTGCTTATGACATTTATACAAAAAGCAATCGGACAGGGCGTTGCGATATTATTCGGTGCGACCGGAGAGATCGTGACAGAAAAGTCCGGTAACTTAAATCTTGGAATACCGGGTATCATGTACATGGGTGGTATTGCCGGTCTGATGGGTGCTTTTTTCTATGAGAATGGCAATGAAAATCCAAATGGATTTATTGGTCTTTTGATCGCCTTTTTTGCAACACTGATCGTAGCTGCGTTAGGCGGACTGATCTATAGTTTTTTAACGATCACACTGCGTGCAAACCAGAATGTTGTCGGTCTTGCGCTTACAACATTTGGTGTAGGTTTTGGTAACTTCTTTGGTGGATCTATCTCAAAACTTGCAGGAGGTGTCGGACAGATTTCCGTACAGACAACAGCGGCTGCGTTTCGTGCAAAGATTCCGGGACTTTCCGCGATTCCTTTTGTCGGAGATTTATTATTTTCCTATGGATTTCTGACCTATTTGTCCGTGATCCTTGCGGTATGCATGACTTATTTTCTGAAAAAGACCAGACGCGGATTAAACTTACGTGCAGTCGGAGAGAGCCCGGCAACCGCAGATGCTGCAGGTATCAATGTATCGAAATATAAATATATTGCAACCGTGACAGGGGCAGCAATAGCAGGTCTTGGCGGACTTTATTTTGTCATGGAATATCTAGGAGGAACCTGGTCAAACAACGGTTTCGGTGACCGCGGATGGTTAGCGATCGCACTTGTTATCTTAGCACTCTGGAATCCGGATCATGCGATCTGGGGATCATTTCTTTTTGGCGGACTTTATATTTTATATATTTATCTGCCGGGACTGACACGTGCAACACAGGAACTTTGCAAAATGCTTCCTTATGTAGTAACGATCATTGTGCTTGTTATTACAAGTAAACGGAATAAACTGGAAAACCAGCCGCCGGCAAGCCTTGGAGAGGCATATTTCAGGGAAGACCGGTAATAGTTCCGTGAGAGGTGCGGGATATACGTTCTGCATAAAATCAGACAGAAAGAAAAGAAATCACTTTGCGGACAGCAGCACTTATCTGGGTGCTGCTGTTTGTGACTAAACATATTTCACGTTCCGGGATAGGCTCCACAAGGCGGATCGCGTAGGCATTGCCGCGTGCGATCGCTTCCGCAGCGAGCTCTTCCGGATAAAAACCGATACCGAGGTTGTGTGTGATCATCGGCAGGATCTGGTCGGTGGTAGCAGCCTCCATATCCGGTGCGAACATCAGGCCGTGACTTAAAAAATAACGGTGATACAATTCTCTTGATCCGGTGCCGTCGGCAAGCCCTATGAATGGTATCCCGGAAAGATCGTTTAAGCTTCGGATCTGCGAAGCCAATTCTTTATATTTTGTTCCCCCAATCAGAATTTCACGGTAGGAGGCAAGGTGCGTTTTGTGCAGTGGCTTTTGGATGGCGAGCGGTGAGGTGACGGCTGCAAAATCGACAACTTTGCTCTCTAATGCTAAAATTGCCTGTGGTGTGGAGTGATTGAAAATACGGATGCGTACATGAGGATATTGTTCATGAAAACGTTCTAACACCGGAAGCAGCCGCAGGCGTAACGCATTTTCGCTGGCTCCGATGGAAACCAGTCCATTTTCGAGTTCCATGTTCTGACGGATCTCATCTTCCCCAAGCGAAAGCTGCTCATAGGCGATCGCAACATGTTCATATAATCTTTTCCCTTCGGGAGTCAGTGTGATACCCTTGTTGGAACGTAAAAAAAGCGTACAGTGTAATTCTGCTTCCAGGTTATTCATGCACCTTGTGATATTTGGCTGGTTATTGTGCAGTGCCTCGGCAGCTCTGGTAAAACTTTTATATTGTGCAACATAGTAGAAAATACGGTAATAGTCGTAAGTGATCATGCGGTGTTTGCCTCCTGTGATTTTTATTTTACCATATAAAAATCATATGACAGATATATCAATAATACTTTTTACATCTGATAACAGGGATACTATAATACAGACGATGTGAGAAATCAATGAGAAAAAAGGAATAAGAGGTGAGAACATTGGCTTTGAATCAAAATGAGCCAAGGAGTACCAAAGTGCAGATGTCGGAGGCGTTTATCACGAGTGTGTTTCTGGCACTGTCCGGTGGATTTCAGGATGCGTACACATATTTTACGAGAGATGGCGTGTTCTCGAATGCACAGACCGGAAACGTGGTACTCATGAGTCAGCATTTTATGATGGGAGAGTGGAGTGAGGGATTGCGTTATCTTCTTCCATTGCTCGCATTTGCAGTCGGTGTGTTCGTGGCAGAGCGGATACAGGGAAGTTTTAAGTATGCGAGAAAACTGCACTGGAGACAGTCAGTATTACTCTGCGAAATTGCGATTCTGATGCTGGTCGGATTTCTGCCGGAAAAACTGGATATGGCAGCAACCGTCCTGGTTTCGTTTTCCTGTGCCATGCAGGTACAGACATTCCGGAAAGTCGGCGGATATTCCTATGCGAGCACAATGTGTATCGGAAATCTGCGGAGCGGGACAGCAGCATTTTCACTGTACCTCAGGGAAAAACGTCCCGAGCAGATCAGACAGGCACTTTACTATTTTGGAATCATTTTATTCTTTGCAGTCGGTGCGGGAATCGGAGGTAATCTGTCTGTGCGGTACGGGTTCCATGTGATCTGGATATCTGGTGGACTTCTGTTGATCAGTTTTCTGCTGATGTTCTTAGAAAAGATTAGATAATGGAGGGAAAAGGATGGAGACAATATTTCCAAGACAAGAAAAAGCAGATCTGTTGTTTGATAAAATTTTGAAAGATCCGGAAGCCTGTGAGCGTCTGATGCAGACTTTTTATGGAGAAATTGATTCGGATCTTGAACTGGTGGGGGGGTATCTTCCGCCGGAACAGTTTGCAAAGGCATTGTTTGATGCCTATAAAAACCGGGATCTGACAGCATTTTTGATGGCAGTCTGCAAAAACAGCATGTTTGACTTACTGCGCAACTCATTTTTAGCACCGTTCCGCTTTAATGCGGACGGACAGATCAATCCGTATCTGCTCACAGACGAGGATGGAAATCTGATCCAGACAAAGGAGATCCATGTGAGTGAAAAAGATTATAACCGGTTTAAAAAGGTATTCCGGAAAGAGAAAGGTGTAAAGATGTATCTTGCATACGGATACCGCAAGCGTCACAGTTATAATGCAGATACGATGGATGTGATGGAATATAAGATGGGTGAGCACATCGGTCTTTTGCTTGTCTATGAATTGCCGGATACTGTAAGGCAGCAGAGGACAGAGGCTCAGGCATATGCGGCAGTGTGGGATATCATGATGAAACTGCAGAAAGACCTGCCGCGTTCTTTTGTTTATTACGGACAGGATTCGTTGGAAGATGAGGGACAGCGGTTTGATGAACTGGGTGTATTTCTGCCGATCCACCGTTTCTCGGATCGGCTGGAAAAGAGTATTGACCGTGCAGAAAAAATCGTTCATGGAGAAATATAAAGGAGAGTGAGTATTATGTTAACAGCAGTAACAGGTATCAACTGGGGAGACGAAGGAAAAGGACGTATTGTAGATTTACTGAGTGAACACGCGGACTATGTAGTCCGTTATCAGGGAGGCAACAATGCAGGACATACCGTAGTGACAGATAAAGGAAAATTTGTATTGAATCTGCTGCCGTCCGGTATCCTGCACCCGGAGGTCGTCTGTGTGCTTGGCAACGGAATGGTCATTGATCCGGATCACTTAAGACATGAGATCGAGATGATGCGCTACATGAATGTACAGATCAGCCCCCAAAATTTAAAGATATCGGAAAAGGCGACCGTCTGCATGCCATTCCACGTCAGACAGGACGTTTTAGAGGAGGAGAGACTCTCTAAGACCGGCGAGGCATTTGGTTCCACAAAAAGAGGAATCGCCTATGCCTATGGCGATAAATATATGAAGAAAACGCTTCGGATGGGTGATCTTTTATATCTGGATTCGGATGTGATCCAAAAGAGGATTGCGATGATCGTGGAAAGCAAAAATCTGATCCTTGAACATATATATGGACAGGCACCGCTTTCGGTGAATGAAGTTTTAGACTGGTGCAGAGGACAGGCAGAATTTTTAAAACCATATATTACAGATACCGGTGCTCTGTTAGAACAAGCAGCTTCCAGAGATAAAAATATTCTTTTTGAGGCACAGCTTGGAGCACTGCGGGATATCGATTATGGAATTTATCCATATACCTCCAGTTCCAGCACGATCGCAGCTTATGCAACGATTGGTGCAGGCATTCCAAAGAGACAGCCGGATCGGGTTGTGGGAGTCATGAAAGCATACTCAACCTGTGTCGGTGAAGGACCGTTTGTGGCAGAAAAGGCAGCAGGCGAAGAATGGAATGAAAAATTAAGAAAAGCAGGAAATGAATTTGGGGCAGCAACCGGACGTCCGAGAAGGGTCGGACCATTTGATGCAGTTGCGAGCCGATATGGATTACAATGCCAGAATGCAGGGGACATTGCATTGACAAAGCTCGATGTATTAAGCTGTTTTGAAAAGATTCCGGTAATCATGGGATATCGTGTAAATGGAAAACTTATCACGGATTTTCCAACCAATATCCTGCTTGATGATGCAATGCCGGAGGTTGAGATGTTAGACGGATGGAACTGTGACATCTCATCCTGCAAAAACTGGAATGATCTTCCGGAAAATGCAAAGAAGTATATTGAAAGGATCGAAGAGCTGATCGGACATTCCATTTATCTTGTTTCCACCGGGGCAAAAAGAGATGAATATTTACTGAAAGAGTAATATGCTATTCGCCAAATGCTGGTTTGTGGGTGACATGAGTTTCCTTGTGTAGGGTGGTTCTGGGGATTTACGATTGGCAAATTGCATCAAGCCGGGACTCGTTTTGTTCCGTTGTACGAAAATAAGTCAATCTAAGGCTGCCTGGTATAGGTTGTGGCGGAGTGACGTGTGCGTCTTAAACGCCCCGTCCGGGGGGCATTAAGACTTGTGCTGCCGTCCGTGGCAGCACAACACTGTGTTACGGACAGGCAGACTAAGATTGCCTAATTTTCTCCCAAAGTCACAAAACGAATCCCGGCTTGATGCGATTTGCCAGCCGTAAGGCTGTGAACCACCCTTCGTCGGGGAACTCACATCACAACCTTGGGGGTGCGTAAATTTTTAGTGTTTTGTGTCTGAATCTGATTAAAAAAAGATTTCCAAATAACTATATTCAATGGTTTATTATTTGTTTGACAACACTGGCAAAAACCTCGATATATACCACTATGCCCATATTTATTGCCATACACATTTGAAAAAATATTCTGCGTTATTAATCTGGCAATTTACGAAAAATTTCATGTAATACAATGCAGCAGCTGAAAATTTTGGAAAGTCATCAGGCTAAATATTAATGATACAGCACATTAGAATTTTAAGCATATTCTCATTCGTGCGAATATCAAAAATCCACACCTACGCCCCCGAATTTTGAGATGAACCGCCCACCCAAATGGTGTTCACAACCTGACGATTGGCATCTTGCGCAAAGCCGGAGCTAATTTTGTGACTTTGGGAGAAAATTAGAAAATCTTGGTGTGCCTGTCTACATACAGTGATGTTCTGCCACGGATGGCAGAACAAGGCAGCATCGAGTCATGGATGACTCGTTGTTGCCGGTCACGTCACTCCGAGAAAATCTAATTCAGGCATACCTAGACTTTTCTTATTTTCGTACAACGGAACAAAAATTACTCCGGCTTTGCGCAAGATGCCACTCACAAGCCTACGATACACCATTTGGGGAGATGATTTATTTCATAAACAAACCAGCATTTGTCTCAACAAAATTCAGTTAGAAGTATTTTGAGAAATAATCAGTTGCAGTACCGGAACATTTTATCTGTCAGTATTCTTGCAAAGATCAGTCCAAGCGGCAGGCATACGATGATAAGGATCGCAGAGGCAAACCAGGAAGCCGACACATCCAAAGACATAATGCCGAGATTGTAGATCGCGCGGTACAGATACAATCCAGGCACCATAATGACAATGGATGGAACAGTGATCGCGATTCTTGGATAACCGACATGATTTTTTAAGAGCGATGCAAGAAGTCCGGCGGTCAGTGCACCTAAAAACGCAGCGGCTGCAGAAGGCATTCCGAAAAGATCTACAAGTTCCAGACGGAAAGTATTTGCAATAGCACCAATGATCGCGGCAGATGCGGCAAGCTTTGCCGGACTGTTGAACATGACGGAAAATCCAAATACGCCACAGAAACTTGCGAGCAGACGGAATACGATTTTTTCAGCCAGACTGAGATTTAATGGAAGAAAATCTACCGGCTGTAAATGCAGTAAAAGTGCTACCATCCATGCAAACATTGTGGCGACGGCAATAATGATCAGCGCATAAGCAAGACGTTCCAAACCGGAACGCATATCCAGTTTTGCAAGGTCGATACCGCTTGTGATAAATGGAAAGCCTGGGATGATAAAAAGCATTGCACAGATATAGCCTGCTTCATGCTGAATGGAAATCCCCCACAGAAGCTCTGCGATTTTTAAAAGTCCGGCATAAACCAGACAGGCACCTGAGACGGAAGCAGCAATGCACAAAAACAGTGTAAAATGATGCTTTGTGAGTTTGCACCGGAGATAATTTCCGATGCCTGCGCCGAAGAAAGCACAGAGCATTTCAACAGGTCCGCCGCCTAACAAAAATGTAAACGCACTGCATGCAAAAGCAGCAGCACATCCAAGTGCAAAGGGCGAATAAAGACCATGGATCTGTTCGATCTGGTCTAAATAAGCATGAATCTGCTCCCCTGACATTGTGCAGCATTCACCTGCAAAGTCATTGACGAAACGTTCTAACCTGTTTAATTTTGAAGTGTTGACACCGGTGTTTGTCAGGCAGAGAGACTGTGAAAAACAATCGTTTCCGTCAAAACATGTATATTCGATCGACATTAAACCAATGTCTGCGGTACAGGTGATGCCGAGCAGAGAGGCAAGCGTATTCATAGAACTGCGTACCCGCCATGCACCTGTACCACAGGAGAGCATCATCAGACCGGTACGCCCGATCACGGATGCTTTTTCGGTAAGACCTGCCTGGGTGATCGGCAGTTCTTTATCATTTCCTGTGAACTGATGCCAGGGAATATCCATATGATTTTTGATGATCCGATTCTGTGTCATTTAAAACACTTCCTTCTATAATAAATAATGTTTTGGCTGATATAAAGTGTATCTGCTCTTAGCAAAAAGTCAAGTCAGTATTCGTATAAATTTATCTGTAAATGAGCCGATAACCATAATAGAAACGAGAAAAACCCATAAATGGAATTAGAAGGCAAAAGTCAGATTTTTCACGGAAGAAAGGGGATTATTATGAGTGAGATCAGTAACAACAGTGCATTAAATTCTTATGCAGCGGACTATTCTTACCGCACAGAATACAACAGGAAAACGGATAATAACAAAAAGACCGATGGCACAAAAGAGATGGATAAGACGGCAAAGAAAAGCAGGGTAAGTGGAAGAACGATCGGAGATCCGGTTCTGAGTGATAAAGCAAAAAAATATTATGAACAGTTAAAAGCAAAATATTCCAATATGGATTTTATCCTTGTTTCACCGGAGCAGAAGGAGGAAGCCGAGAGTAAAAAGGGGATGTACCAGAGTTCGAAAGAACTTATTGTCCTGATCGATTCAGACAAGATTGAGAAGATGGCAGAGGATGAGGAGTATCGCGCAAAATACGAGGGAATTTTAAGCAATGCAACATCCCAGTTAAGCCAGATGAAAGACAGTTTAGGATCGAAAGCAGATTCTGTCAGTTCTTTTGGGATGACCTTTGATGACAACGGAAATGCATCATTTTTTGCAGTTGTCGATAAATCTCTTGCGGCACAGAAAGAGCGTATCGCTGATAAAAAGGAGGCTGCAGCAGAAGAAAAAAAGAAAGCGCAGAAAAAAACACAGGAAAAACGCGCGGAAGAGAGAAAAGCAGACAGGGCAGATAAAAATAAGAAAATGGATTCTGCCGATAAGACGAATTCGAAGGAAAAGTCATCAGATGCGGACAAAGTGACGGTTTCCGCTTCCTCCTGGGAAGAATTGCTCAAAAAGATAGATAATGTCATTTATGAGAGCAGGGCAGATTCTGTCCTGACGAAAGAAGAAAAAGCAGTCGGACAGTCTTTTGATTATTCCATATAAAAATACTGGTTTTAGTGGGAAAAAAGGACAGTTGAATCACAGCGCATTCTATGGCAGAATAAAAGAAAATACAGTAGAAAAGATGTATAGGGTGACATTGTGAAATATACAGTATTGATTGCGGATGATTCAAAACTTCAGAGAGTAATTTTAAAAGAAAATTTAAAAGATATCTATGATGTGGCAGAAGCATCATGCGGGCAGGAATGTCTTGATCTGGTAGAGAACAGCGAAGGAAAGATCGATGTCGTTCTTTTGGATATTGTGATGCCGGGAATGGATGGATTTGAGGTGCTGAGGAAAAGACAAAGATCCGAAATCTTTAAAAATATACCTGTGATCGTACTTACCATGAGTGATATGAAAGCAGATCAGGAACTCGCAGAACAGTTAGGTGCCGATGGATTTCTGTTAAAACCGGTGAATCTGAAAGATGCTCACTTTCGGATTCGTCAGGTTTTAGGGGAATAAATGAAGAGATTGCCTATATGTAAAAGAAAAAATTGAATCACGGAAACAAAACGTGTATAATGGATATAGAAATATGTTTGACAGGGGAAAAATTATGGCACAGAAAATTATTTTAACAGGTGACCGCCCGACGGGCAAATTACATGTGGGACATTATGTAGGCTCTTTAAAGCGAAGAGTTGAACTTCAGAATTCCGGAGAATATGACAAGATCTTTATTATGATCGCAGATGCACAGGCACTTACAGATAATGCAGATAATCCTGCAAAAGTGCGCAGCAATATCATGGAAGTAGCACTCGATTATCTTTCTGTAGGAATTGATCCGGCGAAGTCGAATATCTTTATCCAGTCTTATGTGACAGAGCTGACAGAGCTGACATTTTATTATATGAACCTTGTTACGGTATCGAGACTGCAGCGCAATCCGACCGTAAAATCAGAGATTCAGATGCGTAACTTTGAGACAAGCATTCCGGTTGGATTTTTCTGTTATCCGATCAGTCAGGCTGCTGATATCACTGCATTCCATGCAACGACAGTTCCGGTTGGCGAAGATCAGATGCCGATGCTTGAGCAGACAAAGGAGATCGTACACAAATTTAATGCCGTATACGGTGAGACACTGACAGATCCGCAGATCTTACTGCCGGAAAACAAGGCATGTTTAAGACTTCCGGGTATTGATGGAAAGGCAAAGATGAGTAAATCACTCGGCAACTGTATTTATCTCTCCGAGCCGGAAACTGACGTAAAGAAAAAGATCATGTCCATGTATACTGATCCGAATCATATCCGCATTGAAGATCCGGGTAATCTTGAGGGCAATACAGTATTTACTTATCTGGATGCGTTCTGCAATGATGGACATTTTGCAGAATATCTTCCGGAATATTCCTGTTTACAGGAGTTAAAAGATCATTATACACGCGGTGGTCTTGGCGATGTCAAAGTGAAGAAGTTCTTAAATAATGTCATGCAGGAAGAGCTTTCTCCGATCCGTGCACGCAGAAAAGAATACGAAAACCGTATCGATGATGTGTATGATATCTTAAAGAAAGGCAGTGAGACTGCAAAAGCTGAGGCAGAAAAAACGCTTGCCGAAGTAAAACATGCAATGAAGATCGACTATTTTGATACACCGGAGTTTTTAGAAGAACAGAGAGAAAAATTCAAGTAAAATATAAAAAGACTGCCCTGCAGGTGGAAACACAGCGGGGCAGCTTTTTAATTCATAGGAAATTACGTCCTAAGAATCAGAAAGCTCTCCGGGCGGGATGCGCATCTCGCGGAGAAGAAGTTAGCTGTAAACAGCATCGCTCGAGCGCGAAAGAGTCGCAAGCGACTCTTTGTTCTGTAACGGGATTTTATCCACGGATAAGGTTTACGAAGTGTGGCATTTTGTGATAAAGTATAGAAGTACATTTTTTGGAAAGGAAAACAGACGTGGTAAGACGAAGAAAAAGTGGTTTAAACTTTGGAAAACGAAAGAAAAAGATCAATTTTACAGTAGTAAAAGAAGTTTTGTCATGGACAGTAGAAATAGCGCTCACATTACTTATTGCATTTACCTTTGTTTATTTTATCGGACTCCGGACAAGTGTTGTAGGACAGTCAATGTCTAAGACATTAAATGGCGGAGACCAGATTTTAGTAAACCGTTTTGTTTATAAAGTGACAGATCCGAAAACAAATGATATAATCGTATTTCTGCCAAATGGAAATGGAAAATCCCATTACTATGTAAAGCGTGTCATAGGTGTTCCGGGAGATACCATACAGGTTAAAAATGGAACGGTATACGTCAACGGAAAAGCATTTGATGAGGAAACGGATGTTGCATCTATTGAAGATGCAGGACTTGCGGCGGATGAGATCACACTTGGACCGGATGAATATTTTGTTCTGGGAGATAACCGTAATAACAGTGAGGACAGCCGTTATGCAAATATTGGAAATATAAAAAAAGACTATATCATAGGAAAAGCCTGGTTTCGGATCGCGCCGTTCTCGGAACTTGGATTTCTATAAAAATAAGAATATAAGATTTTATGCAGAGAAATGGAGGAAAATATGCAATTTCAATGGTATCCAGGGCATATGACAAAAGCAAAACGTCAGATGCAGGAAGATATAAAACTGATCGATCTGGTTATTGAGCTGGTGGATGCAAGAATACCGCTCGCAAGCCGTAACCCGGATATAGATGAACTTGGAAAAAATAAGGCAAGACTGATCCTGATGAACAAATCAGATCTGTCAGATACGAGAAGAAACCGCGAGTGGTCGGATTTTTTCCGTGAAAAAGGTTATTTTGTGGTCTGCTTAGATGCAAGAAGCAAGGCAGGGATGAAGGATGTTACAAATGTTGTGATGGAAGCCTGCAGGGAGAAAATCGAGCGTGACCGGAAAAGAGGAATCAAAAACCGTCCGGTACGTGCGATGGTTGTCGGTATTCCTAATGTCGGTAAATCGACATTTATCAATTCTTATGCCGGAAAGGCGTGTGCAAAGACTGGGAATAAACCGGGTGTTACAAAGGGAAAACAGTGGATCAGACTCAACAAAAACGTGGAACTGTTAGATACACCGGGGATTCTCTGGCCTAAATTCGAAGATCAGAGAGTCGGACTTTATTTAGCACTCATCGGTGCGATCAAAGATGAAATATTAAATATTGATGAGCTGTCGTTAGAGCTGATAAAAATACTGTTAAGTGATTATCCGTCCGTACTTCATGAACGTTATGGTGTGGAGGAGGATGCAGAACCACCGGTAATTTTAGGACAGATCGCAGAAAACAGAAAGTGCATCTCAAAAGGCAACGAATTAGACTACAGTAAAGCAGCAGCACTTCTGATCGATGAATTCCGGAGTGGAAAATTAGGACAGATCACACTGGAACGTCCGAAAATGCAGGAGGACAGTGCCGGGTGAGACAGACGGATATCAGGGCAGTGTTAGAACTGATCCTGTATTTTGCACTTGTGGCAGGAATCACGTTTCTGATCATTCACTTTGTGGGACAGCGTACAGTTGTAAATGGTGTTTCCATGCAGCCGACGCTTTCCGATGGGGATAATCTTATCGTAGATAAGCTGTCCTATCGTTTTCATGACCCGGACAGGTTTGATATTATTGTTTTTCCACAGGAAGACGGCAGATATTTTATCAAGCGGATCATTGGACTTCCGGGGGAAAACGTACAGATCGATGAGGATGGATTTATTTACATCAATGGCGAAAAGCTGATGGAGTCTTACGGAAAAGAAGTGATGCGTGATCCGGGACTGGCAAAAGATGGGATAGATCTCGGGGCGGATGAATATTTTGTGCTTGGGGATAACCGGAATAACAGCATGGACAGCCGTATGGAAGAAGTCGGACTGATCGCGAAAAACAGGATCATAGGACGTGCATGGCTTCGTATTTATCCGTTTTCAGAAATCGGTTTTCTAAAACATGGTTCCTGACACAGGGATACCCGTAAAATATGTGAGCTATTGTACAAAATACAGACAGCAGAAATGGAAGTGTCAGAGATGGAAGAACGAAAAATAGGACAGATCAAAGATGAATTAAAGGCGGCAACGGAAGCAATGCTGCCTTCTTTTATTGCTTCTTATGAGCCGGATGAGAGAAGCGGCGTTAAAAAACTTGTGGAGCAGGCAAAAAAGCGCCTGCAAAAATTAGAGGAAGAGCGAAAAAGAGTCTGGAATCTGCAGGAATATGAGCGAAAATACAGTGAGTATGCATATATCTGTGGAATAGATGAGGTAGGAAGAGGACCTCTTGCCGGTCCGGTCGTTGCCGGTGCGGTGATCCTGCCCAAAGACTGCGATATACTATATATCAATGATTCTAAAAAACTTACAGCGGCAAAACGTGAGGAACTTTATGATGAGATCATGGAGAAGGCGGTCGCAACAGGGATCGGTATGGTGCCGCCGCAAAGGATCGATGAGATTAATATTTTACAGGCAACTTATGAAGCAATGCGTGAAGCTATAAGTAAATTAAATCCTTCACCCGATATATTATTAAATGATGCGGTGACGATACCGGAAGTTACAATTCCGCAGGTACCGATCATAAAAGGAGATGCAAAGAGTATTTCCATCGGTGCAGCGAGTATTATCGCAAAGGTGACGAGGGACAGACTGATGGTTGAATATGACCAGATCCTTCCGGAGTATGGTTTTGCGTCAAACAAAGGATATGGTTCGGCGGAGCATATTGCGGCATTAAAGAAATACGGCGCATCCCCGATCCACCGCAGGAGTTTTATCCATAATTTTATAGAGTAAACGTTTGAAATCGGGTGTAGTGTGAAAATATATTTTTCGCACATGGGAATGAGGTTTGTTATGCAGATCAGAGATATGTTGGGGCAGTACAGTCAGAATGTCAAAAACGGAACAGAGGAACTTATGAGTGCGCAGGGAACACAGAAACTTGTGTCATCCATGCAGGAACTAGAGCCGGGCAGCACGTTTGAAGGAACGGTTAACAGTGTCAAAAATGGCAAAGTTATTCTGGCACTCGGAAACGGACAGACTATAACAGCAAGACTCGATGGAAAAGTATCCATTCAGCCGGGTGAGTCTATGTTTTTTCAGGTCCGTTCCAATGATGGGACAACGATCGCACTTCGTCCTTATGTTCAGGCAGGCAATATCAATAATCCGATCCTGTTAAATGCTCTGACTGCCGCAGGAGTTCCGGCGACAGAGCGGAATATCACGATGGTGGATTCCATGATGAAAGAACAGATGTCGATCAATAAACAGAGTATTCTTGATATGGGAAGAGTTATAGGAAGCAATCCAAATGTCAATGTAAATACAGCGGTTCTGATGACAAAGATCGGACTTCCGGTCAGTACAGAGATGGCATCACAGTTTGAAAATTATATGGCTGACCAGCATGCGATCGTAGATGAAATGGATCTTGCAATGAATCAGCTCGGACGTCTTTTAGGAGATGCGGATTTAGGAGAGCAGCAGTCCTTTGAATTATATGGGAAAGTATTAGATATTTTAAACGGAGAGGGAGAAAGTCTCACACAGGCTGCGGATGGATTACAGCAGGATCAGACAGGAGCAGCCATAAATGCCGGAGAAAACATACAGGCAGGCACAGCCATAAATGCAGACGGCAATCTACAGGCAGGCACAGCTATAAATGCAGATGGCAATCTACAGGCAGGCACAGCCATAAATGCAGATGGAAATATACAAGCAGGCGCAACAGTAAATGCCGGTGGCAACATAAATACAGAGACCGCTGCAGATCAGATTCAGAATCAAACAGCAGCTGGAGAAGCGCAGATGCAGCAGACTGCAAAAGATCTGCTTTCAATGGGAACTGCAGAGTCAGGAGCAGAAAATGCATCATTAAAAAATACGCAGATGCAGACGGACACGTTAGAGCAGATCTTAGATCAGAATGGTCTGGATCATTTAAAACGTTTACTGCAGAATATCCCGACGCTGACCGGCAATACAGATCTTTTTGAGATGAATGCAGAGGAAGATGTGTTTGTGGATACAATGTCAGGAGAGGATGCGGGGAAGAAGACATTAGAATTAGCGCAGACAGTGACAGAACCGGAAGTAAATTTAAAACAGTCCATGACGGCAGAAGATTTTTTAAATACACTCCGGGATGCGTTAGGACAGAACCGGGAGTATGGATTTGCAGGAATGACCAAACTGTTCGGAAGTAAGGAATTTGCTGCGATCTTAAAGAACCGTGCCCAAAAACAGTGGCTGCTTGAACCGGAACAGTTAAAAGAAACATCTAAGGTCAGTGAACTTTATGAACGTTTAGATCACCAGATGAAACAGATGGAAAATGTAATGAAAGCTGCCGGAGTCACACAGAACTCTTTTGTACAGACGGCAGCAGACATCCGCAGCAATGTGGAATTTATGAACCAGATCAATCAGGTGTATACTTATGTACAGCTTCCACTAAAATTGTCGGGACAGAATGCATCCGGGGATTTGTATGTGTACACCAATAAAAAGAATCTGAATGATCCGGAAGCAGAACTGACCGCTTTTTTGCATTTAGATCTTGATAATTTAGGTTCCACGGATGTTTCTATCCGCATGAAGGACAAAAATGTAAAGACAAATTTTTATATTGCAGATGATGCGTCCTATGATCTGATCGAAAAGCATCTTCCGGTGTTAGAAAAGAGACTGGCACAGAAAGGGTATCATTGCAGCATTACGATGTCAAAAGAAGAAAAAAAGGTTGAATTTGTAGAAGATTTTCTGCAGAAAGATATGCCACAGATGGGAATGGTTCACAGATATTCGTTTGATGTACGTGCATAAGCAGCGCAGGAGGCAGTTAGTTATGTGGTTTGATGGAAAAAATAAAGAACAGGGGAAAAAACAGAAAACTGCAGTGGCGGTAGCATATGAGCCGGGTGATGCGGCACCGAAGATATTAGCAGCGGGAAAAGGAGAAGTTGCAGAGCGTATCATTGAAAAAGCGAAAGAAAATGATGTGCCGTTTTATCAGGATAATAAATTGGCAGAAACTCTCTCAAAACTTCAGATCGGTGATACGATACCGCCGGAACTTTATGATGTTGTGGCAGAAATCCTGGTGTTTGTAGATGATATGGATAAAATGAAAGCAAAATTAAGCAGGGCAGGATTACTGTGATCAGGTCTTGTTTTTACAGGATGGAAAATGTAAAATAAAATAGCGGAACAATGGGGGATAAACTACGGAGAAAGTAAATAAACGTGCAGTGGGGGCTGCATATGAGAAAACAGCGGGAGAATATTTACAAACAAAAGGATATGAGATCCTGCAGTATAATTTTCGCTGTCGCATGGGAGAAATCGACATCATTGCAAAAGATCAGGGATACCTTGTGTTTATTGAAGTGAAATATCGTAGGAACAGCAGGTGTGGACGTCCGGCAGAGGCAGTAACACCAAAAAAACAGCGCACGATCAGCAAGGTCGCATCCTATTATCTGCTGACACATGGCTGTGGAATGGATACGCCGTGCCGCTTTGATGTTGCAGCTGTATCTGGTGATGAGGTGGAACTCATAAAGAATGCATTTGAGTATCAGGGATATCTTTAGAATGGGAAGGATGACAGTGTGAGTTTTAAAAAGAAAAATAATGACGTTGTATTAGAAGAAGTATGGTGTGAAAGTGGAGCGGGGGCAGGACTACCGCTCCTTAAATATCCTCTGCTTGAGCAGAACGGAATCGTAGAGCACTGTTTTACCACAAGATGTGGTGGTGTAAGTAAAGGAATTTATGAATCCCTGAATTTAAGTTTTACGCGCGGAGACGAGGAAGCGGCTGTACGGGAAAATTTTAAAAGACTTGCCGGTGCGATGAAAACAGATATTTCAAAGTTTGTTTTTACAGACCAGACACACACGACAAATATAAAAAGAGTGACGGCTGAGGATGCCGGAAAAGGTATTGCAAAAGAGAGAGATTATAAGGATATCGATGGTCTGATCACAGATGAGCCGGGACTTGTGCTCTCAACTTTTTATGCGGACTGTGTGCCGTTATATTTTGTGGATACGGTGCACCGGGCAATCGGAATGAGCCATTCCGGCTGGAAGGGAACCGTTGGAAGAATGGGGGCAGCCACGATCACAGCAATGAAGCGTGAATTTGGCACTGAGGCAGAAGATTTAGTCTGTGCCATCGGTCCGTCTATATGTCAGGATTGCTATGAGGTCAGTGAGGATGTTGCAGATGCTTTTAAGGAAGCATTCCCCGGTCATACGGATGAAATCCTTCTGGATAAGAAAAATGGCAAGTATCAGCTTGATCTTTGGAAGGCGAATGAGATCGTCCTGACAGAGGCAGGTGTTTTAAAGGAAAAGATCGCAGTTACAAATATCTGTACCTGCTGTAATCCGGATCTGTTATTTTCCCACCGTGCCAGCCATGGAAAAAGGGGAAATCTTGGAGGATTTATTTATCTGAAAGAAAAGAATGGAGATTAGTGTGAAAAATATATTTTTCACACGTAAGATTTGTGCTGGCGCACAAACTTAAGATGCGCTGGAGGACAGCACAGAAATGGAGATTAAAAATGGAAAAGAAAAATTACGTTGATTATATCGTGGAAGAAACAAAAAAGATCCTTGCGATCGACAGTCCGTCAGGCTACACCAAAGAGGTGGCAGATTTTGTCTTAGACGAATACCGTGCGTTAGGATATGAGCCGGAACTTACCGTAAAAGGCGGCGTTCTTGTCGCATTAGGAGGTAAAGAGAAAGACAATGCAGTGATGTTAGAGGCACATATTGATACACTCGGTGCGATCGTAACAGAGATCAAGTCAAACGGAAGACTAAAGGTATCTCCGATCGGTGGCATGAATGCAAACAATGCGGAGGCAGAAAACTGTCGTGTGGCAAGTAGATTTGCCGGTATTTTTGAGGGAACCTGCCAGCTTTCTAACGCTTCTGTCCATGTGAACGGGGATTACAGTGATACCAAACGAAGCTGGGATGAGATGGAGATCGTGCTTGACGAGAAAACAGCGTCTAAAGAAGAAACAGAGAAATTAGGTATCATGGCAGGTGATTTTGTATGCTTTGATCCGCGCACTACGGTCACAAAGACAGGTTATATCAAGAGCCGTTTTCTGGATGACAAATTAAGCGTCGGTATTTTACTTGGATATGCAAAATATTTAAAAGAAGAAAATATCACGACAGAGCGCATGATATACCAGCATATCACAGTCTATGAGGAAGTCGGACATGGCGGTGCAGCATCTATCCCGGAGGGTGTGACAGAAGTGATCTCCGTGGATATGGGCTGTGTGGGAGATGGACTCTCCTGCAGGGAAACACAGGTATCTATCTGTGCAAAAGACAGCAGGGGACCTTACAATTATGATGTTGTTACAGGACTGATCAAAGCAGCGAAAGACAACGATATTGATTTTGCCGTGGATGTTTACCCATACTATGGCTCAGATGCAGATGTGGCACTGACAGCAGGCTATGATGTGCGCCATGGTCTGATCGGTGCGGGTGTATACGCATCCCATGGATATGAGAGAAGCCATAAGGATGGTGTGAAAAACACATTTGAGTTACTGCGTGCATATCTGGGTTAGTCAGGCACAGATGACAAAAGGTTGTATTTTTTTAGGATAACAGGCTGCAGGCTTCATAAAATCTTCATAATATCTTCATAATATCATAGGATTATCTTTATTGTATCAGCAGATGCCCCGTGTTATAGTGACCGTATGATAGAAAATAGTACGGTTAGTACGGACAGGGGGTATCTGATTGATACAGTTAAATTATCGTGATTCCAAACCGATCTATGAACAGATCAAGGATGGACTCAGAAAACTTGTAATATCAAATTCTCTTTCTGCAGATGAAAAACTGCCATCAGTCCGGGAACTTGCGGCAAAGCTTGCCATTAACCCGAACACGATACAGAAAGCCTATCGGGATCTGGAAAGTGAAGGTTATATCTATACGGTCACTGGAAAAGGAACTTTTGTTGCAGAACGAAAAGAAGTATATGATGCGAGAGCGAAAGAGTTATTGACGGAATTTGATGAGATTGTGGAAGAACTATTCTTTTTGTCTGTAAAGGAAAAGGAATTGGTCGAACGTATGGATAATCTGGCAGAAGGGAAGGTGGACCAATGATACAGGTAAGTCATTTGGAAAAGTCCTTTGAGGGATTTCGTGCATTGAAAGGTGTGGATATGCATGTGGAAAAAGGTGCGATATACGGACTGGTCGGACCAAACGGAGCGGGTAAATCAACATTGATCCGCCATATTACAGGGGTATATAAACCGGATGCGGGTGAAGTTTTAATTGCAGGAGAACCTGTATATGAAAATAAAAAAGTAAAAGCAAAATTTTCCTATATTCCGGATGAAATATTTTATTTTATGCAGGCAGACACGATGGAAATGAAACGTTTTTATCAGGGAATTTATCCTGCATTTGATGAAAAACTTTTTTACCGTATGCAGGAGTTTTTCCCGAATATCGACGTAAAAAGAAGTATCAGACGACTGTCGAAAGGAATGCAGAAACAGGTTGCTTTCTGGCTTGCGATCTGTGCAAAACCGGAGTTTATGATCTTAGATGAACCTGTGGACGGACTTGATCCGGTCATGCGCAGACAGATCTGGAGCATTATCATGTCAGAAGTTGCAGAAAATCAGATGACAGTACTGGTATCATCCCACAATTTAAGAGAGCTGGAGGATGTCTGTGACCATGTTGGTATTATGCATCAGGGAAAAATCATGATCGAACGATCCTTAAGTGATCTGCAGGGAAATGTGTCAAAGATCCAGGTCGCATGTCAGAGCGGTGTGCCGAAACTACCGGAAGAATTTGAAGTCCTTCATATGTCTAATACAGGACGTGTATATACACTGATCGTAAAGGGAAATCCGGAAGATGCCAAAAGAGCACTGGCCGAAACAAATCCGCTGATCGTGGATGTGCTTCCACTGACATTGGAAGAAATCTTTATTTACGAGATGGGAGGTGCTGATTATGAAGTCAAAGACATCCTCTTTTAATATGACGATATTTCGAAAGAATCTTACACATTACTGGCCGATCTGGGTGGTATATCTTTGCTATCTGATCATGGTGGTGCCGGTCAGCATCGGATTGATTTATGCGAATGTTGAAAATAATTATATTGGAAATATGCCGTTTGAACATAAACAGTACTATGTTGTTGGTTCCATGCTGTCAGGTGCGGGATCGGTGATACCTGTTTTTGTTGCGGCAGCGGTGGCTGCACTTGCAGTATTTTCCTATTTATATAATCCACGCAATGCAAATATGATACATTCATTGCCGGTGGACAGACGGGAACTTTATATCACAAATTATGTGTCAGGATTTGTGTTTCTGTTTGTCCCGGAGCTGCTCGCTTTTATTGCAGGCGTGTTAGTATGTCTGGCGAATCAGATTAACTGTATACAGTATGTATTTTACTGGTTTATAGATATCGCAGGAATATCATTTTTTGCATATTCGCTTGCAGTATTTGTTGCCATGCTCACCGGAAATATTTTTGCCATGCCATTTTATTACCTTGCGGTCAATTATCTGTGGATCGGCGGTACAAAGATGATACAGAATATTTCGAGTCTGATCTGTTATGGGGTATCAGATACATGGTCATATAATCCGTCGAGTATTTTATCTCCGCTTGACTATCTGTTCCGTAATCTGTCGATGGGCATAGAGTATGATAAAGATTATGTACAGGCAGTCGGTGTTACGATCAGTGGTGGGAAAATTGTAGCGGCTTATGCGGTGGCTGCAGTTGTGATTACGGTTCTTGCATATGTTTTATATAAAAGACATAAGGTTGAGACGGCGGGAGATGTGGTCAGCATTTCCATTCTAAAACCGGTATTCCGCTGGTTGTCCGGTATATGTGGCGGCGGACTGATCGCACTTGCAGTATCGGCATTGTTATTAGAGTATATCAAAATGAATGAGTTTATCTGTCTTTTCATTCTTATGCTTGTTTTTGGCAGTATCTGTTTTCTGGCAGCGGAAATGGTTCTGCAGAAAAGTTTTCGGGTATTGTGCAAAAAAAGAATTATGGAATGGGTTGGCTTTGCAGCAGCAGTCCTGATCCTGTTAGGATGTTTCCGTATCGATGTATTTGGCATTGAGCGCCGTATTCCGGATGCATCTGAGATTGAGGCGGCATTTGTGAATATGGATTATCCGATCTACATTTCAAAAGAACAGATACCTGAGATATTGAAGTTACAACAACAGTGCGTTGATAGTAAGGATGAATATTTATCTGTATATAAAAAAGAAAAAAATTATTATTATACAACATTCCGTTATTATATGAAGGATGGCTCTATGTTTGAGCGGAGATATCCGGTTTCTGTTACCGATACGGCATTAAAAGATAAAAAATCCGTTGCATATAAGCTGGCTGCTTTAGAGGCAGATCAGGATAATCTGATGAAACAGGTTCTGGGCGATGGATATAAGGAAAATGATTATTATTCCGGTTATCTGACTGTTTATAATGGCAGGGGTGAGTCTGATGTATATACGTTTTCAAGGGACGAGAGCAACATTCTCAAAGAAGCCATTGAACAGGATGTAAAAGAGGGCAATTTTGATGCTTATCAGCTTCCTGCGGTTTATAAAGATGAACAGGAAAGCATCTATACCAATTCGCTTTCACTTTCCTATTATGGAAAAGGGAATGGTTACCAGACATGGGATTATTATTATAATTATATGGATTACAGGAATATGAGAAATAATAATGTTATGGTTGGTGATGCATCCGGCAGCTGTTATATTCAGGTTGGCCCAAAGTGTGTGAATACGATAAGAGTGTTAAAAAAGATGGGTGTGATAAATGATACCTGGCATCTGTACAATTATAATGAGCTTGAGGAGATTCAGAAAAATACAGGTGTGGCAGAATAAGTGAATGGGTCATGCTGAAAAGTCCGATGAGGAAAATATCTTTACAAGAACCACAGGATATTGTAAAATCAAAATAGTGTTCAGAGCATGGTTTTAACCGCTCATGAGTGTATGAGATTTGAAGATAAAAGGAGTACAGAAAATTATGAGTAAACCTGTAGTGGCAATCGTAGGTCGCCCGAATGTTGGAAAATCAACGTTGTTTAACGTGCTTGCAGGCGAGCGGATTTCCATCGTAAAAGATACGCCGGGAGTGACCAGAGACAGGATTTATGCAGATGTGACTTGGCTGGATTATCATTTTACCATGATCGATACCGGTGGTATTGAGCCGGACAGTAAAGATATTATTTTATCCCAGATGCGTGAGCAGGCAGAGATTGCAATCGCAACTGCGGATGTGATCATCTTCCTGACAGATGTAAGACAGGGGCTTCAGGATTCAGATGCCAAGGTGGCAGATATGCTGCGCCGTTCGGGAAAGCCGGTCGTTTTAGTTGTCAATAAAGTGGACAGCTTTGAAAAATTCATGCCGGATGTGTATGAGTTTTATAATCTGGGTATCGGGGATCCATATCCAATCTCAGCATCCTCCATGTTAGGTCTTGGAGATATGCTTGATGAGGTGGTTAAAAATTTCCCGGAATATAATAAGGACGAGGCTGAGGATGAGAGACCGAAAGTTGCAATCATCGGAAAACCGAATGTAGGAAAGTCATCCCTGATCAATAAACTTGCACAGGAGGATCGTGTGATCGTATCCGATATCGCAGGAACGACACGTGATGCGATCGATACGGATATCCGTTACAATGGAAAAGAATATGTGTTTATTGACACGGCAGGACTCAGA